>NZ_JBIVXF010000009.1:0-403654 GCF_044769045.1 Streptomyces sp. NPDC090741
ACGCCCGCCATCCCCCGGGGAGGGGGGGGCCGGGGGGGGGGTTGTGGGGGCGCCCCGGTTTTGTTATACCCCGCGGGGGCCCCCCCCCCGCCCCCCGCGGCGGGGGCGCCCCTGTCTTGTGCCTATGCGGGCCTAGATGCGGACCTGGACGGCGCGCGCGAGGCGGTCGTGCAGGCCGCGCCCGTCCCGGTCCCAGACCAGCGCCGGGATGACCAGGGCGAGCAGCACCGTACGCAGCACGACCCGGCCGAAGCCGAGGCGGCCGCCGCCCTCCGCGACGACGCGCAGGCCCACGAGCCGCTTCCCGGGGGTGAATCCCACGGTGCCGACGGTGAGGATGCTCAGCACCACGAAGAGGGCCAGCGTCCAGTTGCCCGTGGCGCTCGCGCTGCCGTGCGTGATCAGCCCGTATGCGATCACCTGGCAGCCGATCCAGTCGATGGCGAGAGCGCCGAGGCGGCGGCCGAAGCGGGCCACCGAGCCGGGCCCCTCCTGGGGCAGGCCGAGCCGCTGGCCCCGGTAGCCGAAGTCGACGCCCATGTCCTCGGCGGCCGCGCGGGGGCCGGAGAGCCAGGATCCGATTGCCTGTCTGTTGTCCACCCGACCACGGTACCGGTGGTGTCCGACAGCGTTCCGACGGGACCCTGGTTAACTTGAGCGAAACAAATGGGTCATGCTTGAGAAATCCCGCCTGCTTATGGTCTGGTCAGCGTGCGGCACCGCACTGACGCACCACGAGCTATAAAGCCCGCCCTGCCCCGGGGCCGGGAGTAGGAGGAGTTGGATGTTCCAGAACGCCGACGAAGTGAAGCAGTACATCGAGGAGAACGACGTCAAGTTCGTCGACGTCCGCTTCTGTGACCTGCCTGGTGTGATGCAGCACTTCACCATCCCGGCGCGAGCGTTCGACCCGGCGGAGGAGCTCGCCTTCGACGGCTCCTCGATCCGCGGCTTCCAGGCGATCCACGAGTCGGACATGGCGCTGCGCGCCGACATCACGACCGCGCGCCTGGACCCGTTCCGCAAGGACAAGACGCTCAACATCAACTTCTTCATCCACGACCCGATCACGGGTGAGGCCTACAGCCGCGACCCGCGCAACATCGCGAAGAAGGCCGAGGCGTACCTCGCCTCCACCGGCATCGCCGACACCGCGTACTTCGGCCCCGAGGCCGAGTTCTACGTGTTCGACAGCGTGCGCTTCGCGACCTCCGCGAACGAGGGCTTCTACCACATCGACTCCGAGGCCGGCGCCTGGAACACCGGCTCCGAGGAGAACAACCGCGGCTACAAGGTCCGCTACAAGGGCGGTTACTTCCCGGTCGCCCCGGTCGACCACTTCGCCGACCTGCGCGCCGAGATCTCCCTGGAGCTGGACGCCCAGGGCCTCCAGGTCGAGCGCCAGCACCACGAGGTCGGCACCGGCGGCCAGGCCGAGATCAACTACAAGTTCAACACGCTGCTGGCCGCGGCCGACGACCTGATGCTCTTCAAGTACGTCGTGAAGAACGTCGCCTGGCGCAACGGCAAGACCGCGACCTTCATGCCGAAGCCGATCTTCGGTGACAACGGCTCGGGCATGCACGTCCACCAGTCCCTGTGGGCCGGCGGCGAGCCGCTGTTCTACGACGAGGCCGGCTATGCGGGCCTGTCGGACACCGCCCGCTACTACATCGGCGGCATCCTCAAGCACGCCCCGTCGCTGCTCGCCTTCACCAACCCGACGGTGAACTCGTACCACCGCCTGGTCCCGGGCTTCGAGGCGCCGGTCAACATGGTGTACTCGCAGCGCAACCGCTCCGCCGCGATGCGCATCCCGATCACGGGCTCGAACCCGAAGGCCAAGCGCGTCGAGTTCCGCGCCCCGGACCCGTCCTCGAACCCGTACCTGGCGTTCGCGGCCCTCCTGCTGGCCGGCCTCGACGGTGTGAAGAACAAGATCGAGCCGATGGAGCCGATCGACAAGGACCTCTACGAGCTCTCCCCGGACGAGCACGCGAGCGTCCCGCAGGTCCCGACCAGCCTGGAGGACGTCCTCAAGGCCCTGGAGGCCGACCACGAGTACCTCCTGGCCGGCGGCGTCTTCACCCCGGACCTGATCGAGACCTGGATCGACTACAAGCGCACGCACGAGATCGCCCCGATCGCCCTGCGCCCGCACCCGCACGAGTTCGAGATGTACTTCGACATCTAAGAAGCGGCAACAACACAGCGGCCCCGCCACTCTCCCCGGAGAGCGGCGGGGCCGCTGTGTTGTTGCCGCTTCTCGTCCGCTCCGTAGACCACGCTCAGGGCGCAGGAGGGGCGGCTGCCCTGGCCTTGCGGAGCAGGGGCATCGCGGATGTCAGGTCGTGGAGGCAGCGGACCGCCAGTTCGGGTGGGGAGCCCGGGCCCGAGACCGGGGCGTCCGTCGTCGACCAGAGTTCCAGGGCGATGCGGATGGCGTCCGTCGCGGCCGCCGCGAGGAGGCGGACGCCCAGGGGGTCGGCGTCCTCGCCGGCCAGCCGGGCGATCACCGGGACCAGGCGTTCCTCGGAGTCCTGGTTCACGCGGTACCAGACCGCGCGCAGCGCCTCGTCGGTCGCGGCCGCGCGGAGCAGGCCCCGGGTCACCTCCAGGCCCTCCTCGACCGTCTGGGAGTCGCTCAGTGAGCGGGTCACCGCGCGTTCCAGGGACTCCGCGAGGGGGGTGGCGGGGTCTTCCTCGGCGAGCAGGGCGCGCCAGGCGTCACCGCCTCCCGCGAGCAGCGGGGCCACGGCCTCCTGCTTGTTGCGGAAATAGCGGTAGAACGTGCGCAGGGCCACGCCGGCGCGGTGCGCGATGTCCTCGGCGGTGGTGCCGTCGGGGCCGTGTTCGGCGAACAGTTCGCAGGCCGCGCGGGCGATGTCGAGCTGGGTGGCGGCCTTGCGGCGCTCGGTCAGCGACTGGGCTCCGGGGCCGGCCAGGGGAGAGTACGGACGTGGGGATCTCACGCGTGAAGCCTACCTTCCCGGTTCCCTGGTGAGTGCATGTTCTGACAGGCTGGCAAAACGTGTCATCTGACGAGTACGCTCGCGCCATGAACCGTTACGAAGGACGTCGCGTCCTCATCACCGGCGGCGGCTCCGGCATCGGCCGGGCCACCGTCCACCGCATCCTCGCCGAGGGCGGCCGCGTCCACACCGTGGACGTCAACGAGGAGGGGCTGCGGGGCACCGCGGCGCAGGCCGCCGCCGACGGGCACGCGGACCGCCTCACCACCGCCGTCCTCGACATATCCGACGAGGCGGCCGTGCAGAGCGGTGTCGCCGCCGCCGTGGACCTCCTCGGCGGGCTCGACGTGCTCGTCAACGCCGCCGGCATCCTGCGCTCCGCGCACACCCACCAGACCACGCTCGACTTCTGGAACAAGGTCATCGCGGTCAACCTCACCGGCACCTTCCTGGTGATCCGCGAATCGCTCCCGGCGCTCCTGGAGGGCGACCAGCCGGTCGTCGTGAACTTCAGCTCCACCTCGGCGTCCTTCGCCCACCCCTACATGTCCGCGTACGCGGCCAGCAAGGGCGGCATCCAGTCCATGACCCACGCGCTGGCCGCCGAGTACAGCAAGCAGGGCCTGCGCTTCGTCGCCGTCGCGCCCGGCTCCATCGAGAGCGGCATGACCACGGGCAACGGCCCGGGCCTGCCCGAGGACACCGACTGGAGCCTGTTCGCCAAGCTGGCCCCGGCCCTCGGCCAGGGCTTCGCCGGCCCGCAGACCGTCGCCGGAGTCGTCGCCATGCTGGGCTCCGAGGACGGCGCCTTCATCACCGGTACCGAGATCCGCATCGACGGCGGGACCCACTACTAGGGGGTCCTGGACGGTCAGCCTCTGAAGCGGTCCCACAGCCGGGGGAAGCGCTCCGCGAGCACGGCTTCGTTCTCGAAGTCCAGCGGGGTGCCCTCCGGCTCCGCCGCTTGCAACGGAATGCCCAGATCCGGCGCCACCGCCCCCGTCAGCTGCTCGTACGCCTCGTCTGCCGCGTACCCCAGCTCCTCGCCGTCCCCGTCGATCTCCTCGTCGAACTCGTCCAGGAGCTCCGCGAGCGAGTCGGGATCGTGCACCCCTCCCTCGAACACCTCCCGGCCCTGGCCGATCAGCCAGCACCGGAAGTAGTCGAACGCGTCGTCGCTCGCCCCGTCGAGCAGCACCCACGCCGCGCCCCACAGGTCCCACCTGTACGCCCGGTTGTACCGGGACTCGAAGTGCCGGGCGAAGTCCAGGACGGAGTCCGGATCGAGCTGCGCCAGCCGCTCCACGAGCAGCTCGGCGTGTTCCTCGGGGTCGCCCTCGGCGGCCTCGCGGGTACGGTCGACGATCTCCCAGAACTCCGTCTCGTCCATCACCGCTCCAGCATCACGGGTGCGCCCCCTCGCCGCCACTGCTCATACGGCCAAAGGCCGGTGTCCGACCCCCTGGAATCGGGGGTCGGACACCGGCCTCTGTCTTACGGTGTGCGTGCCTTACAGGCCGTAGCGCTCGCGCGCCTCCTTGATGGCGGACGCAGGCACCTCGCCGCGGCGGGCGAGCTGGGCCAGCGCGGCCACCACGATCGACTGCGCGTCGACACCGAAGTGGCGGCGGGCGCCCTGGCGGGTGTCGGACAGGCCGAAGCCGTCCGTACCGAGCGAGGTCCAGTCCTGCTCCACCCACTGGCTGATCTGGTCCGGGACCTGGCGCATCCAGTCGGATACGGCCAGCACCGGGCTCGTGACGCCCTCCAGCGCGCGGGTGACGTACGGGGTGCGCACCTCGCCGCGCAGCAGCGCCTCGTCGCACTCCAGCGCGTCGCGCCGCAGCTCGCCCCAGGAGGTGGCGGACCATACGTCGGCGGCCACGTTCCAGTCGGCTGCGAGCAGCTTCTGCGCCTCCAGCACCCAGTGGATCGCCGTACCCGAGGCCATCAGCTGGATCTTCGGGGCGTCGGCGGCCACGGCGGCGGCCGCCTCTGCCACGTCGGCCGCCGTGTTGAAGCGGTAGAGGCCGCGCAGGATGCCCTCTTCCACGCCCTCCGGCATGGCCGGCTGCACCTTCGGCTCGTTGTAGACCGTCAGGTAGTAGAAGACGTCTTCCGGCTTCTCGCCGTACATGCGGCGCAGACCGTCCTTGACGATCACCGCGATCTCGAACGCGAACGCCGGGTCGTAGTTGAGCGACGCCGGGTTCGTGGACGCGATCAGGTGCGAGTGGCCGTCCGCGTGCTGCAGGCCCTCACCGGTCAGGGTCGTACGACCGGCCGTGGCGCCGACGATGAAGCCCTTGCCGAGCTGGTCGGCGAGCTGCCACATCTGGTCGGCGGTGCGCTGCCAGCCGAACATCGAGTAGAAGATGTAGAAGGGGATCATCGGCTCGCCGTGCGTCGCGTACGACGTGCAGGCGGCGATGAAGTCGGCCATGGCGCCGGCCTCGGTGATCCCCTCGTTGAGGATCTGGCCGTCCTTGGCTTCCTTGTAGTACATGAGCTGGTCGCGGTCGACCGGCTCGTACGTCTGACCCAGCGGCGAGTAGATGCCGGCCGACGGGAAGAGGGACTCCATACCGAAGGTGCGGGCCTCGTCGGGGACGATCGGCACCCAGCGCTTGCCGGTCTCCTTGTCCCGCATCAGGTCCTTGACGAGCCGGACGAAGGCCATGGTGGTGGCCATCTCCTGCTTGCCGGAGCCCTTGATGAGCGGGGCGAAGGAACGCTCCGCCGGGGCGGGCAGGGCCACGTGCTTGACCTTGCGGGCCGGGGCGGGGCCGCCGAGCGCCGCGCGGCGCTCGTTCAGGTACTGGACCTCGGGGCTGTTCGCGCCCGGGTGGCCGTACGGGACGACGCCGTCGGCGAAGGCGCTGTCCGGGATCGGGAGCCCGAGCAGGTCGCGCATGCCCTTGAACTCGTCGATCGTCAGCTTCTTCATCTGGTGGTTCGCGTTCTTCGACTCGAACCCGGCGCCCAGCGTGTAGCCCTTGACGGTCTGCGCGAGGATGACCGTCGGCGCGCCCTTGTGCTCCAGGGCGGCCTTGTACGCGGCGTAGACCTTGCGGGGCTCGTGGCCGCCGCGGGAGCTGTGGAAGCACTCGGCGATCTTCGCGTCGGAGAGCACGCCGGCCAGCTGCACGAGCTCGGCGTCGGCGCCGAAGAAGTGCTGGCGGATGTAGGCCACGTCGCGGGTCGCGTACGTCTGGAACTGCGCGTCGGGTACCTCGCGCAGGCGGCGTACCAGGGCGCCCGTGGTGTCGAGCTGGAACAGCTCGTCCCAGGCGGAGCCCCACAGCGACTTGATGACGTTCCAGCCGGCGCCGCGGAACTGGGCCTCCAGCTCCTGGACCACGCGGAAGTTGGCGCGGACCGGACCGTCGAGGCGCTGCAGGTTGCAGTTGATGACGAAGGTCAGGTTGTCGAGCTGCTCGCGGGAGGCCAGGGCCAGGGCGGCGGTCGACTCGGGCTCGTCCATCTCGCCGTCGCCGAGGAAGGCCCAGACGTGCGAGTTGGCGGTGTCCTTGATGCTGCGGTTCTGCAGGTAGCGGTTGAAGCGCGCCTGGTAGATCGCGGAGAGCGGGCCGAGGCCCATGGAGACCGTCGGGAACTCCCACAGCCACGGCAGGCGCCGCGGGTGCGGGTAGGACGGCAGGCCGTTGCCGCCGGACTCCTGGCGGAAGTTGTCGAGCTGCTGCTCGGAGATGCGCCCGTCGAGGAAGGCGCGGGCGTAGATCCCGGGGGAGGCGTGGCCCTGGATGTAGAGCTGGTCGCCCGATCCGTCGGCCTCCTTCCCGCGGAAGAAGTGCTGGAAGCCGGTCTCGTAGAGCCAGGCCGCCGAGGCGAAGGTGGCGATATGGCCGCCGACGCCGTACTTGGAGCCGCGGGTCACCATGGCGGCCGCGTTCCAGCGGTTCCAGGCGGTGATCCGGGCTTCCATCGCCTCGTCACCGGGGAACTCCGGCTCCGCGGCGGTGGGGATGGTGTTGACGTAGTCCGTCTCCAGCAGCTTCGGCAGGGCGAGGCCGGCGGCCTCGGCGTGCTGGAGGGTGCGGCGGAGCAGGTATTCGGCGCGGCGCGTACCGGCGGCCTTGGCGACGGCGTCGAGGGAGGCCGCCCATTCGGCGGTCTCCTCGGTGTCGCGGTCCGGGAGCTGGTCGAGCTCGCTCGGAAGCTTTCCTACGGGGTCGGACATCGGTGTGCGCCGCCTTCCGGACAAAGGAGAGGTGGTGAAAAATCCCTGACGGGCAGGACAGGGTCGGTGGGCCCGGTTGGGGTCCGTCGACGACTGTAAATCGCTGATCGATGATCGATCAAATGAATGTGACATTGAAATGGCCATCCGGCCAAAAGTCGGCACCCGGTGCCATGGAATCAGGCACCCGGTGCCGGGCAAACCGGGACAGAACAACCCGTCAGGCGCGGGGGGCGCACCCCAGGACATGCCGCTTCACGAGCACCCCGATGTCCGGATCCTGACTGCGGAACGCCTCCACGAGGGCCGCGTGCTCCTCCGCGTACGACTTCTGGACGGTTCCCAGCCAGCGGATGGACAGGGCCGTGAAGACCTCGATGCCCAGGCTCTCCCAGGTGTGCAGCAGCACGCTGTTCCCGGCCGCCCGCACCAGCTCCCGGTGGAAGCCGACGGTGTGCCGCACCTGCGCGGTCCCGTCCTCCGTCCGGTCGGCCTCCCACAGCGCCGCCACGTGCGGCTCCAGCGCCGAGCAGTCCGCCGCCAGCCGCGGCGCGGCCAGTTCGGCCGCGATCTGCTCCAGGCCGGCCCGGACCGGGTAGATCTCCTCCAGGTCGGCCGCCGACAGGTTCCGTACGCGCACGCCCTTGTTCGGCGCCGACTCGATCAGCCGCAGCGTCTCCAGCTCGCGCAGGGCCTCGCGCACGGGCGTCTGGCTGACCTCCAGCTCCACGGCGATCCGGCGCTCGACGATCCGCTCGCCGGGCTTCCAGCGCCCGCTGACGATCCCCTCCACGATGTGCTCGCGGATCTGCTCGCGCAGCGAGTGCACGACGGGTGGGGTGATCATCGGGGCTTCATCTCCTGTGGGGCCGCGCATCGCTTCGATGCGTAGACAATACGGCGGAGTCGGCCGCGGGGATGCGTTCCTGGTCAGGGCCGTTGGGTGAGGCTGGTTACAAGGCGCTGCGCCGGATCACGCTCAGGGCCGTGACCGGACCCACCGACAGCCGGTACGCGCCCGGTTCGGGCGGCGGGAACGCGACGCCGTAGCGGCCGCCGCCCAGGCTCCGCAGGGCGCGGGCCGCCGGACGGCCGCCGTCGGCCGGGCGGAGTTCCGCCATGAGCAGCCGCGCGTCGTCGGGGGCCGTGACCGTGACCTCGTACGGGACCCCCGCGGGCAGTACGGGCGACACCTGCACCCCCAGCCGGGCGGCCGGGTCCGCGCCGTCCCCGCCGTCTCCGCCGTCCCCGTCGTCCGCGGCCCCGGGGAGCGGGGATCCGTCGCCCAGGAGGCCGCGCAGGGCCTCCCGTACGGCCCGGTTGTTCTGGAGCGAGCCGTGCTGCTCGTACGGGGTGCACGGGGCGTACGCGGTACCGGGCCCGGTGACCCCGCCGGCCCCGCCGAGGCGGGGGACCGTGCCGTCGCCGTCGCCGTCGGCCCCCGGGAGGAGGATCAGGCGGTCCCCGGCGTACCTCGCGGTCGTCGCCGTGGGCTGGCCCGTGCCGGCGATCGCGTACAGCCCGGCCCGCGGCGGGGCGCCGCGCAGGTCGGCGTGGAAGCGCGCCGCGTCCGCGAGCAGCGCCTCGTCCACGCCCGGCAGCCCCGGCAGGTCGCGGAGGTGCGCGAGCCCGTCCGGGCCCTCCACGCAGGCGTAGTCGGGGGCCAGCTGGTGCAGGGACGGCAGGCTGCGGGCGAAGGGGCCGAGGTCGGGGCCCGCGGTGTGCCCGCCCCCCACCAGGTCGGCCAGGGCCCGCACGGAGCCCCGGTGCGGGGTGCCCAGGGTGATCACGCGGCGGGTGATCCCGTGCCCGCCGAGGCGTTCCACGTAGTGCCGGGCCACGAGCCCGCCCATCCCGTGGCAGAGGAAGACCACCCGGGCCTCACGGCGCTCGGGGGCCGAGGCCCGCCAGCGCTCCAGCTCCAGGTCGATCCGGCCCTTCAGCCGCTCCGCGCTGTGGCGGCAGGACAGCCGCCAGTCGTACGGGAACGTGAGGAGGTTGTCCGATACGGACAGGGTGAAATGGCGTTCCAGCCAGCGCAGCAGGTCCGTGTAGCCGTCCACCGGGTGCCAGATGCCCGGCAGGGCGTGCAGATCGGGCATGAGGCCCACGGGGACGACCCCGTCGCCCGGGTCGCCGTCACCGATGTCCTTCGGGAGGCGCAGGGCGCCCATGGAGCGGCCGAAGCCGCGCAGGCCGCGTAACAGGGCCGGGCCGGACAGGTCCCAGACCGCTCTGCCGTCGGCGTCCGCCAGCCGGCTGCCCAGGATCCCCGGCAGTACCACGACGAGATCCGTCACCTGTGTCCGTGCCATACGCAGCCCCCCGAGATGTCACACATGGACCCACCAGGGTATGACGACGGCGCCCCCGCCCGAAGTGGTTCCGGGCGGGGGCGCCGTACGAGTCGCGCGCAGTGGGGCCTGGGCCTCAGAGGCCGAGCTCGACCTCGAACTCGCCGGCCTCAAGGATCGCCTTGACGGCCGAGAGGTACCGGGCCGCGTCCGCGCCGTCCACCAGGCGGTGGTCGTAGGACAGGGTCAGGTACGTCATGTCGCGGACGCCGATGACGGTGCCCTCGGGGGTCTCGATGACCATCGGGCGCTTGACCGTGGCACCGATGCCCAGGATGGCGACCTGGTTCGGGGGCACGATCACGGTGTCGAACAGCGCACCGCGCGAGCCGGTGTTGCTGATGGTGAAGGTCGCGCCCGACAGCTCGTCCGGCGTGATCTTGTTGCCGCGGACCTTGGCGGCCAGGTCGGCCGTGGCCTTGGAGATGCCCGCCAGGTTGAGGTCACCGGCACCCTTGATGACCGGGGTCATCAGGCCCTTCTCGGAGTCCACGGCGATGCCGATGTTCTCCGAGTCGAAGTAGGTGATGGTGCCCTCGTCGTCGTTGATCCGGGCGTTGACGACCGCGTGGGCCTTCAGCGCCTGGGCGGCGGCCTTGACGAAGAACGGCATCGGCGAGAGCTTGACGCCCTCGCGGGCCAGGAAGGAGCCCTTGGCCTGCTCGCGCAGCTTCATGATCTTGGTGATGTCCACCTCGACCACGGAGCTGAGCTGAGCCTGCGAGTGCAGCGCCTTCATCATGTTGTCGCCGATGACCTTGCGCATGCGGGTCATCTTGACGGTCTGACCGCGCAGCTCCGAGACCGCGGCGGCCGGGGCCTTGGCGGCCGGGGCGGCGGCTGCCGGAGCCGGGGCGGCAGCGGCGGCCTTGGCGGCCTCGGCGGCGGCCAGGACGTCCTGCTTGCGGATACGGCCACCGACGCCGGTGCCCGAGACCGACGCCAGGTTGACGCCGGACTCCGAGGCGAGCTTGCGCACCAGCGGGGTCACGTACGCGCCCTCGTCACCGGCGGAGACCGGGGCGGCGGGGGCGGCGACCGGCGCCGGGGCGACCGGAGCCGGAGCGGCCACGGGAGCCGGGGCGGCGACCGGAGCGGCAGCGGCCGGGGCGGCCACGACCGGAGCCGGGGCGGCGACCGGTGCCGGGGCGGCGACCGGGGCGGCGGCGACCGGTGCCGGGGCGGCGACCGGGGCGGCGGCGACCGGTGCCGGGGCGGCGGCCGGAGCGGCACCGGCGGCGCCGATGACGGCCAGGACGGTGCCGACCTCGGCGGTCTCGTCCTCGTTGATCCGGATCTCCAGCAGGGTGCCGGAGACCGGCGCGGGGATCTCGGTGTCGACCTTGTCCGTGGAGACCTCGAGCAGCGGCTCGTCGGCCTCGACGGACTCGCCGACCTGCTTCAGCCAGCGGGTGACGGTGCCCTCGGTGACGCTCTCGCCCAGGGCGGGGAGAACGACGTCCGTGCCGGAGGCGGCGGGCGCAGCGGCGGCGGCCGGAGCCTCGGCCACCGGGGCCGGAGCCGCGGGGGCCGCGGCGACCGGAGCCGGAGCGGCGACCGGAACCTCGGCCACGACGGTCTCGGCCTCGGCGGCAGCCGGCGCGCCGGAGCCGTCGTCGATGACGGCCAGCTCGGCGCCGACCTCGACGGTCTCGTCCTCGGCGACCTTGATGGAGGCCAGGATGCCGGAGACGGGCGACGGGATCTCGGTGTCGACCTTGTCGGTCGAGACCTCGAGCAGCGGCTCGTCGGCCTCGACGCGCTCGCCCTCGGCCTTCAGCCAGCGGGTGACAGTTCCCTCGGTGACGCTCTCGCCGAGCGCCGGAAGGGTTACGGAAACCGACATGGTTTCAGTTGCTCCTTACGAAAGTGCGGAAGTGGTCGTCGCGCCCGTGACTGTGGATTAGTCGTGGGAGTGAAGCGGCTTGCCGGCCAGGGCCAGGTGGGCCTCGCCGAGCGCTTCGTTCTGGGTCGGGTGCGCGTGGATGAGCTGCGCGACCTCGGCCGGCAGAGCCTCCCAGTTGTAGATCAGCTGGGCCTCGCCGACCTGCTCGCCCATCCGGTCACCGACCATGTGGACGCCGACCACGGCACCGTCCTTGACCTGGACGAGCTTGATCTCGCCCGCGGTCTTCAGGATCTTGCTCTTGCCGTTGCCCGCCAGGTTGTACTTCAGGGCCACGACCTTGTCCGCGCCGTAGATCTCCTTGGCCTTGGCCTCGGTGATGCCGACGGAGGCGACCTCGGGGTGGCAGTACGTGACGCGCGGAACACCGTCGTAGTCGATCGGGACGGTCTTCAGACCGGCCAGACGCTCCGCGACGAGGATGCCCTCGGCGAAGCCGACGTGCGCGAGCTGCAGGGTCGGGACGAGGTCACCGACGGCCGAGATCGTCGGCACGTTGGTCTGCATGTACTCGTCGACCAGGACGTAGCCGCGGTCCATCGCGACGCCCTGCTCCTCGTAGCCCAGGCCCTGGGAGACCGGGCCGCGGCCGACGGCGACCAGCAGCACCTCGGCCTCGAAGGTCTTGCCGTCCGCGAGGGTGACCCGTACGCCGTTCTCGGTGTACTCGGCCTTGTCGAAGAAGGTGCCCAGGTTGAACTTGATGCCGCGCTTGCGGAAGGCGCGCTCCAGCAGCTTCGAGCTGTTCTCGTCCTCGACCGGGACGAGGTGCTTGAGGCCCTCGATCACGGTGATGTCGGAGCCGAAGGACTTCCACGCCGAGGCGAACTCGACGCCGATGACGCCGCCGCCCAGGACGATCGCCGACTCGGGGACGCGGTCCAGGACCAGCGCGTGGTCCGAGGAGATGATGCGGTTGCCGTCGATGTGCAGGCCCGGCAGCGACTTCGGCACGGAGCCGGTCGCCAGCAGGACGTGGCGGCCCTGGATGCGCTGGCCGTTCACGTCGACGGAGGTCGGCGAGGAAAGGCGGCCCTCACCCTCGATGTACGTCACCTTGCGGGAGGCGACCAGGCCCTGCAGGCCCTTGTACAGGCCCGAGATGACCTCGTCCTTGTACTTCTGCACGCCCGCGATGTCGATGCCCTCGAAGGTGGCCTTCACGCCGAACTGGGCGGCTTCGCGCGCCTGGTCCGCGATCTCGCCCGCGTGGAGCAGTGCCTTCGTGGGGATGCAGCCGTTGTGCAGGCAGGTGCCGCCGAGCTTGTTCTTCTCGATCAGGGCAACGTCCAGACCCAGCTGGGATGCGCGCAGAGCCGCGGCGTAACCGCCACTGCCACCGCCGAGGATCACTAGGTCGAAAACGGTGCTGGCGTCGTTCGCCACGTCACGTCCTCCATGCATGTGCGCCGGGCACCGGTCCTCTGTGACCGGGCGGCGGCTGGTAATCGGCCGCTAGTTGTTCGGCCCTGTGGTGGGGGCCCTGTCCTGCCGAGAACCCATCTTCGCATTTGTCGGGGGAACGCGGGACGCCGGGCCCAGGATGTGGCAGGTCGTTCTGCCCGAAGTAAGGGTTACCAGTGCGTAGAAACCTACGGATTTCGTTGTCAGTGAACATGCCTCAAGCCTTGATCGAGTGTGTGATCAAGGCTTGAGACATGTCACAGACGGCGCTGTGGGGCTGCGTCAGCCCAGGTCGCCGGTGGCCGTACGCTCGGCCAGCCGCACCAGGGTGCGCACGGCCGAGCCGGTGCCGCCCTTGGGGGTGTAGCCGTACGGGGCGCCCTCGTGGAAGGCGGGGCCCGCGATGTCGAGGTGCGCCCAGGTGATGCCCTCGCCCACGAACTCCTGGAGGAAGAGGCCGGCCACCAGGCCGCCGCCCATGCGCTCGCCCATGTTCGCGATGTCCGCGGTGGGGGACTCCATGCCCTTGCGCAGGTCGGCGGGGAGCGGCATCGGCCAGGAGGCCTCGCCGACCTCCTCGGCGATCTCGTGGATCGAGGTGCGGAAGGCGTCGTCGTTGGCCATGATCCCGAAGGTCCGGTTGCCCAGGGCCAGCACCATCGCGCCGGTCAGGGTGGCGACGTCGACGATCGCGTCCGGGTTCTCCTCGGAGGCCTTGGTCAGCGCGTCGCCCAGGACCAGGCGGCCCTCGGCGTCGGTGTTCAGGACCTCGACGGTCTTGCCGCTGTACATGCGCAGCACGTCGCCGGGGCGGGTGGCGGAGCCCGACGGCATGTTCTCGGCGAGCGCGAGCCAGCCGGTGACGTTGACCGGGAGGCCCAGCTTGGCCACGGCCACGACGGAGGTGAACACGGCGGCGGCGCCGGACATGTCGCACTTCATCGTCTCGTTGTGGCCGGCCGGCTTCAGGGAGATGCCGCCCGAGTCGTAGGTGATGCCCTTGCCGACGAAGGCGAGGTGCTTCTCCGCGTCGGGGTGGGTGTAGGCGATCTTCACCAGGCGCGGCGGGTTCTCGGAGCCCTTGCCGACGCCCATGATCCCGCCGAAGCCGCCCTTGGTCAGCGCCTTCTCGTCCAGGACCTGGACCTTGATCCCGTGCTCCTTGGCGGTCGCGGACGCGACGGCGGCGAAGGCCTCGGGGGTGAGGTCGTTCGGCGGGGTGTTGATCAGGTCGCGGGCGATGTTGACCTCGGTCGCGACGACCGAGGCGCGCTCGACGGCGGCCTTGTGCTCCTTGTCGCGCGGCTTGGCGCCCAGCAGGACCACCTCGGCGAGCGGCTGCTTCGGGCCGCTGTTCTTGTCGGCGTCCTTGCCGCCCTTGCCGGCCTTCTGCTCGCCGCCCTGGTAGGCGGTGAAGGCGTACGCGCCCAGCAGCGCGCCCTCGGCGACGGCGGTGACGGCGGAGGCGTCCTCCAGGGGGAGGGCGAAGGCGGCCTTCTTGGTGCCGTGCAGCGCGCGGGCGGCGGAGCCGGCGGCGCGGCGCAGGGCCTCCTCGTCGAACGACTCGTCCTTCTCGGGGACGGGGCCGAGTCCGACCGCCAGCACGACCGGGACCTTCAGGCCGTCCGGCGCCGGCAGCTTGGTGGTCTCGCCTTCGGCGCCCGTGGCGCCGAGTGCGTCGAGCACGGCGGCGAGCTTTCCCTCGTACGCCTTGTCCACGGCCTCGGCGCCCGCGGCGACGACCGGGCCCTTGGGGCCCTTCGCCACGCCGACCACGAGGGCGTCGGCGCGCAGCGTCGCCGCGCCGGCAGTGCTGAGAGTCAGAGCAGTCACGGTGGTGAAGTCTCGCTTCCGTTTGTGTTGTGGGCCGAGTGGGTGGCCGGCCATCCGCAGCGATCGTATTCCGGCCCGACGGCCGCCAGAAATGAGCCTACGCGTACCGGCTCGTGCGCACGGCACTCGAAGGTTTGGCAAGTTGTTCGATCAAGACGCCGGGAGATTCACCCATCCGTGGTTTCCGCCCCAGGTTTGCCCCTTGGACCTGACGAGGTCCGAGAGACTCGACCCACTCTCGCAAGGGGACGCGGGGTCTCTTTGCATGATTTCCACAGAGCCTCCTCGGCCCGGCCGACCGCCATAGGGCCGTAGTCGAGTGATGCCTGCGGGGGGAAAGGCCGAAATGGTCAACAAGAACCGGATGAACAGGGCTGCCGCCGCGATGGGGGTGGCAGCGCTGATGTCCGTGGCACTGCCCGCCGCGACCGCGCACGCGGCCGTGACACCGCGCATCGACCTGAAGGTGCTCGTCGTCGACGACGGCGGCAGCTCGGTCGAGGCCATCACCGCGGAACTCCGGGACACCGGAGTCCCCTACACCAGGGTTCCCCTGGGCAGCGCAGGGCGCCCGGTGATCAACGCCGGGTTCCTCGGCGACACCGTCGACGGCCGGCCGCGCGCCAAGTACCAGGGCGTCGTGCTGCCGAACGAGAACCCGTTCGGCGAGGGCTCGGCCGAGATGGCCGCGCTCAGCGCGTACGAGACGACGTACGGCATCCGCCAGGTCGACGCGTACACCTGGGCCCACCCGGGCGTCGGCCTCGAGTACACCGACAACGGCGGCTACAGCGGGCAGCTCGACGGCACGCAGGCCGCCGTCACCGCCGCCGGCAAGGCGGGCCCCTTCAACTACCTCGGCGGCCAGGTCGCCTTCGAGGACAACTCCGCCCTGGTACCCGAGAGCTACGGGTTCATGGGCAAGCCGCGGGCCGGCTACACCAGCTACCTCGACGCACCCGTCGCCGGCGGCCGGGCCTCCCTCGTCGGCGAATACGCGCACGACGGGCGCAGCGAACTGGTCGTCACCTTCGGCTACAACCAGTACCAGCAGCAGTTCCGGCTGCTGGCCCGCGGCATCGTCGACTGGCTCACCCAGGGGGTCCACCTCGGCCAGGAGCGCAACTACTTCGCGGTCCACGTCGACGACGTCTTCGCCCCGGACGCCCGGTGGAGCAAGGAGCTCAACTGCACGCCCGGCGACTACGCCTGCGCCGGCGGCGAGGGCAAGGAGAGCACCATCCGGATGACCGCCGCCGACGCCCAGTACGCGGCGCAGTGGCAGACGAGCAAGAACTTCAAACTCGACCTCCTCTTCAACGCCGGCGCCGGCGAGGAGTGGAAGACCGAGAACGGCGGCACCGACGCCCTCACCGCGCAGCTCGTCGCCGACCGGGCCAAGTACCGCTGGATGAACCACACGTACACGCACCCCTTCCTCGGCTGCGTCCAGGACACCGCCACCATCCCGTGGACCTGTACGAAGAACGCCGCGGGCGCCGTCAACTGGATGAGCCGGGCCGACATCTCCGCCCAGATCCGCGACAACAACAACTGGGCCGCCGCCAAGGGCATCACCACCGACCGCACCGAGCTCGTCACCGGCGAGCACTCCGGCCTCAAGACCCTGCCGCAGCAGGCCCAGGACAACCCCAACCTGGCGGGCGCGCTCGCCGACAACGGGGTCAAGTGGGCGGGCAGCGACAGCTCGCGCGAACCCGCGCAGCGCGCCGTCGGCGCCGCCCTGACCGTCCCCCGCTACCCGATGAACGTGTACTACAACACGGGCACCAACGCGGAGATGGCCGACGAGTACAACTGGATCTACGCCAGCCGCGCCGACGGCGGCAGCGGGGTCTGCGAGGACAACCCCGCGAGCTCCACCTGCCTCCCGGCCCCGCTGAACACCAGCACCGGCTACCTGGACTACATCGTCCCCGCCGAGGCGCGGACCGCCCTGCGCCACGTCCTGGCCAACGACCCGCGTCCGCACTACGTCCACCAGTCCAACCTCGCCGAGGACCGCACCCTCTACCCGGTGCTCAACCAGGTCCTCGACACCTACCGCGCGCTCTACGCGCCCAGCGCCCCCATCGTGAACCAGAGCATGAAGGACACCGGCGTCGAGCTCAGCCGCCGGGCCGCCTGGGACAAGGCCATCGCCAACAACCAGGTCACCGCCTACCGCATCGGCACCGCCGTCACCGTCAAGGCGCCCTCGGGCGTCGTCGCCCCGGTGACCGCGCCCAACGGCACGAAGAAGCAGCTCCTGCTGGGCACCGCCGACTTCGGCACCGCCTACGCGGGCAGCCGCTCGGCGTGGACCGCGCCCGAGCTGCTGCAGAGCGCGGTCACCCTCAAGCTGCCCAGCTGACCACTGTCCGGCTGACCACTGTCCGGCTTCGACACCGGGTACCACCCAGCGCCGGCGCTCCGCACACGGGCGCCGGCCCCTTTTCCGTCCTGGGGGGACACAGCACATGAGCCATGGGCGCCACGTCACCATGCTCACCGAAGGCACCTATCCGCACGTCCACGGGGGAGTCAGCACCTGGTGCGACCAGCTGGTGCGCGGGATGCCGGAGGTCGACTTCAACGTCATAGCCCTGACCGGCTCGGGACGCGAGCCGGTCACGTGGGAGCTGCCCCGCAACGTCTACCGGCACACCGCCGTCCCGCTCTGGGGACCGGTGCCCGGCCGCGGCCGCCGCTCGCCCCTGCGGGGCAAGGCGCACCGCCGGTTCACGGCAACGTACGAAACCTTCCTGCTCTCCCTGCTCGACCCTCCCCCGCCCACCGCCGGGGGCGCCCCCGCCCACGGCGGGTTCTCCGAGGCCCTGCACGAACTCGCCGTCCTGGCCCGGGCCGGCCGCCTCGCCCCGGCCCTGCGCTCCGAAACGGTCCTGCGCCTGCTGATGGCCGTGTGGACCCGCCCGGGCCTGCCCACCGCCGCCGCGGAGCCCACCATCCACGACGCGCTCACCGCCACCGACCTGATCGAGCACGCGCTGCGGCCGCTGTCCGTACGGATCCCGCCCGACAGCGTCGCGCACGCGGTGAGCAGCGGGCTCGCCACCCTCCCGGCCCTCGCCGCCAAGTACCTCGACAAGGTGCCCTTCCTCCTCACCGAGCACGGCATCTACCTGCGCGAGCGCTACCTCGGCTACCGCACCGCCGAGCAGCGCTGGCCCGTCAAGGCCCTGCTGCTCGGCTTCTACCGGGAGCTCAACACCGAGGGCTACCGGCAGGCCGACCTGATCACCCCGTGCAACCAGTACAACCGCCGCTGGGAGGAGCGCGGCGGCGCCGCCCCCGACCGCATCCGCACGGTCTACAACGGCGTCGACCCGTACGCCTTCCCCGACGCCGGACCCGAACCCGAGGTGCCCACCCTCAGCTGGTGCGGGCGCATCGACCCGATCAAGGACCTCGAAACCCTCATCCGGGCCTACGCGTTCATGCGCGAGGAGCTGCCCGCCCTGCGGCTGCGCCTGTTCGGCCCGGTCCCGGCCGGCTGCGAGGAGTACAAGCTGCGCCTGGAGGAGCTCGCCGCCGGACTCGGCGTGGCCGACGGGATCTCGTACGAGGGCCGCATCGAGCAGGTCGCGCAGGCCTACGCGGCGGGCAGCATCGTCATGCTCTCCAGCATCAGCGAGGGCTTCCCCTTCAGCATCATCGAGGCCATGTCCTGCGGCCGCACCACCGTCTCCACCGACGTCGGCGGGGTGCGGGAGGCCGTCGGCGACACCGGGCTCGTGGTCCCGCCGCGCGAACCGGAGACCATGGCCCGCGCCACCCTCGCCCTGCTCCGCGACGACGAACGCCGGGCCGAACTGGGCCGCCGCTCGCGCAAACGGGTCGTCGAGAAGTTCACGCTCCACCAGTCCGTGGACGGCTTCCGGCACATCTACCGCGAACTCGCCGGACAGCCCGTCCTGCCCGCCCGCGCGGGCGGCGACTGGACGCAGCGGCTCGCCGACCCCTGGTACCGCGAACTCGCCGCCGACGGGAGCCTGTGGTGAGCGGATCCCTCTGGCTGCGCGTCCCCGGCGGCGACACCCTCCCCGCCATCCCCCGGCCCCGCCGCACCGGGCCGGGGGACCCCGGCCCGGCCGGCGACCCCATGGACCAACTCGCGGAACGCCTCGACGGGTTGATCGCGGCGGCCGTCCACCCCGACGAGATCGCCGCCGTCCTCGAATCCGACGGGATGACCGACGAGCACATCCGGCTCGCCTACGGCCGCCACGACTCCTTCGGCCTCGCCGAGGAGCTCTACGCCCGGGTGCCCCGGGCCTTCCCGGAGCCGGAGCACGTCCCCGACCCCTGGAAGGTCTCCCTCACCGCCTGCCTGCTGCGCGGGGTCGTCTTCGCGCTGCCCGGCCTCGCCTACGTCCTCGGCGCCCCCCTGCTGGAGGGCCCCAAGGACCGGCTCGGGCTCCCCGCCGGGACGCTGCCCCTGCTCGCCGGGGCGCTCATCGGCTGGGTGTGGGACCAGACCCTGTCCCACCGCGCCTACACCTGGCTGGGCCTCGGTGACCGGGCCGCCGCCGGGCGGACCCTGCTCGTCGGGGCCCCCGTCGGCGCCCTGCTCGGCATCGCCGCCGCGCTGACCGTGCCCGGCGGGCCGCCGTTCAGTTACGCGTTCGCAGCCGGCCAGGCCCTGTACGTCGGCGCCGCCACCGTGCTGCTGGTCCTCGGCCGGGAGCGGGTGCTGCTCGCCGCGCTCGGCCCGATGGCCGCGGGGGCGCTGTTCGCGCTCTTCACCGACCTGCCCGTGCGCGTACGGGTGGGCCTGCTGGTGGCGTCCCTGCTGGCCGCCTGCACCCTCGCCGTACGGGAGCTGCCGGTGGCCGAGGGCGTACGGGCCGGCGTGCGCCGGATCCGGGACCGCGCCGGACACCGGCACGGCGAGGGCCCGGTGCGCTGGCGGATGCTGCGGGGGGCCGAGGAGGAGTACGGCCCGCGCGGACCCCGGATCGGGGACTCCGTGCCGTACGGGATGTTCGGCCTGGGCACCGGCCTGCTGGTGCTGTACGCCGCCCTGGGGGAGGTGCTCGCCGGGGGGCCCACCGAGGCCGTCGCCGCTCCCTCGGCGGTGGCGCTCACCCTCAGCATGGGGCCCGCCGAATGGCTGCTGCACCGGTTCCGCAGCGGGAGCCTGGCCGGGCTGCGGGCCGCCCGCTCGCCCCGGCAGTTCTGGCTGCGGATGCTCGGCACGCTGGGCCGCTGCCTCGCCGCGTACCTGGCGGTGCTGCTGGCCCTCGGGCTGGCCGGCACCCTGCTCTGGCCCGGCGCCCCCGGCCTGACCGGGGTCCGGGCCGCGACCCTGCTGCTGCTCGGCGCCGTCATGTGGACCGGGCTGCTGCTCCAGTCCTTCGGGGCGGTCCGGCCCGCGGCCGTGGTCTGCGCCTCGGCGGCGCTCGCCCAGAGCCTGGCGCTGCTGCTGGGGCTGGGGCAGCCGCGGCTGGTCCAGCTGGTGGTGGCGGGCGCGGCCGCGACCCTGCTGGGTGCGCTCGTCTGTCTGCTGCTGGGCCGCGCGACGGCTCACCGCTGATCCCGCCGATGCCGTTGATCCCGCCGATGCAGTTGATCGCGTACAACGTCCTCGTACAACGTGACTTGGTACAACGTGACCCCGTACAAGAAGAAGGTCCCGATGCTGCTGGTGCCCCTCTACGAGCACCCCGCCGACCGGCCGGAGGACTGGGAGCGGCTGATCCGCTCCGCCGGCCGGCTGCACTCCGTGGTCCTCAACCCCGCCAGCGGGCCGGGCGAGGCCCCCGACGAGCGGTTCGCCGCCGTGGCGCGGCGGCTGCGCGACGCCGGGGTGCCCGTCCTCGGGTACACCGACACCGACTACGGGCGGCGCCCGCACTCCGCCGTGGTGCAGGACCTGCTGCGCCACCGCGACTGGTACGGCGCCGACGGGGCCTTCCTCGACCAGGCCTCCGCCGATCCGGCGCTGCTCTCCCACTACGGGCGGCTCGGCATCGCCGCCCGGGCCGCCGGCGCCCGTACCGTCGTCCTCAACCACGGGGTCCACCCGCACCCCGACTACGCCGAACTCGCCGATCTGCTGGTCACTTTCGAGGGACCCTGGGACGCCTACCGGGACGCGTCGGTGCCGCCCTGGACGGCCGACCACCCCGCCCAGCGGTTCTGCCATCTCGTGTACGCGGTCCCGCCGGGCGCGCCCGCGGCCGAGCTCGCCCGGCAGCGGGGGGCCGGGGTGCACTGCGCGGTCCCCGGGACCGGCGCGCACCCGTGGGGGACCCTCCCGTACGCCCTGGAGGCCGCCGGATGACCCGCCCGCCGCGCGGGGCGGTGGGGCGCGGCCGCGTCCTGCCGCTCGCCCTGCTGCTCCTGCTGGCCGCCTGCACCACCGTGGGGCAGGAGCCGGACGACGTGTCGCCCGCCCCGGCGCCGGGGGAGCGCTGGCAGCCCAGGCCCGGGGTCAGCTGGCAGTGGCAGCTCACCGGGAAGCTGGACACCTCGGTGAAGGCGGCGGTGTACGACGTCGACGGGTTCACCACCACCAAGGAGCAGGTCGACGGGCTCAAGAAGGCCGGCCGGCGGACCGTCTGCTACCTGTCCACCGGCGCCTGGGAGGAGTTCCGCCCCGACGCCGGCGCCTTCCCGAAGGTGCTGCTCGGCGAGGGCAACGGCTGGGAGGGCGAGCGCTGGCTGGACATCCGGCGGCTCGCCGAGCTGGAGCCGCTGATGGCGAAGCGGTTCGACATGTGCCGCGAGAAGGGCTTCGACGCGGTGGAGCCGGACAACATGGACGGCTACCGCAACACGTCGGGCTTCCCGATCACCGCCGGGGACCAGCTGGCGTACAACCGGCTGATCGCGAAGCTGGCGCACGACCGGGGGCTGGCGGTCGGGCTGAAGAACGACCTCGACCAGATCCCGCAGCTGGTGGGGGACTTCGACTTCGCCGTCAACGAGCAGTGCGCCCAGTACGAGGAGTGCGAGCGGCTCACCCCGTTCATCGCGGCGGGCAAGGCCGTCTTCCACGTGGAGTACGAGAACCGGATCGGCCAGTGGTGCGGGCAGTCGCAGGAACTGAAGCTCAGCTCGCTGCAGAAGAAGTACGAACTGGGCGCCTGGCGGCAGTTCTGCCCGCCCGGGGGCCCCTAGGTGACGGGCAGGACGGCGTGCACCCGGTAGCCGCCGCCGAACCGGGGCCCGGCGAAGCAGGAGCCGCCCAGGGCCGTGGCCCGCTCGCGCATGCCGAGCAGTCCGTGGCCGCCGCCCTCGCCGTCGTCCTCCCCGGCCGCGGCGGTGCCGCCGTCGTCCAGCACCGTCACCTCCACCGAGGCGTCGACCCGGACCACGCTGACCTCGGCCCGGACCTCGGGCCCGGCGTGCTTGCGCACGTTGGTCAGCGCCTCCTGGATCACCCGGTACGCCGCCAGGTCCACGGCGGCCGGCAGCGGATCCCGCTCCCGGCCCAGCTCGACCATCACCTTCACCGGCAGTCCGGCGTGCCGGAAGGTGTCCACCAGCTCGTCCAGGACGGCCAGCCCCGGCGCCGGTTCGGTCGGCGCCTCCGGGTCGCCGGACTGCCGCAGCAGCCCGACCGTGGCCCGCAGCTCGTTCAGCGCCGAGCGGCTCGCGTCCCGTACGTGGGCCAGGGCCTCCTTGGCCTGGTCGGGACGCCTGTCCATGACGTGCGCGGCCACCCCCGCCTGCACGTTGACCAGGGCGATGTGGTGGGCCACCACATCGTGCAGGTCCCGGGCGATCCGCAGCCGCTCCTCGGCGACCCGCCGCCGGGCCTCCTCCTCGCGGGTCCGCTCGGCCCGTTCGGCCCGCTCCCGTATGGCGTCGATGAACGCCCGCCGGCTGCGCACGGCGTCGCCGGCGGCCGCGGCCATCCCGGTCCAGGCGAAGATGCCGATGTTCTCCTGCGCGTACCAGGGCAGCGGGCCGGCCAGCATGGCCACGCCCGTCAGCCCCGCCATCGTGAGCAGGGCGATCCGCCAGGTGGTGGGCCGGTCGGTACGGGAGGCCAGCGTGTACAGGGCGATCACCGTGGACATGGCGACGGGGGCCCGCGGCTCGCCGGTGGCCAGCTCCAGCAGGCACAGCCCGATGGTCACGGCGAGCACGGTGCGGGTGTGCCGGCGCCGGAACACCAGCGCGGCCGCGCCCAGCACCATCAGCAGCAGGGAGAGCGGCTCGGGCGTCTGGGTCCCGAAGGTGGGCCCGTGCGGGCCGTGCGGATCGGCGAAGGAGCCGACGACCATGGAGACGAGCGCCCCGAGCGCGAGGACGGCATCGGTGGCGAGCGGATGGGCCCGCATCCACTGCCGGGTGGGGGCGAACGGCCCGAGGTCTGTCGTCACCCCGATACGGTACGGCCTGCTCCGGGCGGCGCGGGCGGGCCCGTCAGGTGCCGGGACGCTGCGGGGGCAGGGGGGCCGTCGGGGGCGGGCGCCGGCCGAGGGGGACGCGGGAACGTTCCGGCCCCCATCTCGCGCGGACCAGGCACACCGCCATGACGGCGGCGATGGCCGCGAGGTGCTCCTTGCCGGCCAGGTTGTCCTTGACCAGCACCTCGCCGATCATCACCGCGATCACGATCGCGCCGGTCAGGTACGCCCGGTACCGCCAGCACACGTAGATCGCGAGGCCGACCACCGCCGCCGAGGGCCCGGTGTCGTTGACGACGCGGTCGGACACGGGCAGGCCGAAGGGGTGGTCGGCGCCCAGCGAGAGCCCGATCCGCGCGTACGTGGTCCCGGCGAGGGTGGCGACGTAGCCGATGGCCAGCGTGCGCCACCAGCCGATGCAGATCTCCGAGATCCCGAAGACCAGCAGCATCTGGGCGAGCGCCCCCCACACGGGAAGGTCGAGGGCGGGGACGAACACGGACAGCGGGGTCCGCAGCAGGGCCAGCCACAGCGGGTCGACGGCTTTCACCGATCCGAGGTTCTGGACCGGCTGGAACCCCCAGGACGTGTTCTGGACGATCTGGAAGACCGAGGTCAGGCAGACGGCCCCCAGGGTCATCGGCGCCGCCCGCCACTTGTCGCGGACCAGGGCGTCCCGGACGGTCCAGAACAGGGGCCCCCACTCGCGGCGGGCGAACCGCCGCAGGGGGGTGGTCGTCCAAGCCGTCAACGATTGGTCTCCAGATGTTTGCGGTTCAGCCACTTCGGCAGCCCGGGAGCCTCCAGGAAGCCCTCGGCCCGGCCCGCCGCGATACCGATCCGCAGCAGGTCGGAGCTCTTCTCGAAGAGCATGAACCGCGGCTCCCAGATCGGCCGGTATTTGGCGTTGGCCCGGTAGAGGGACTCGATCTGCCACCAGCGGGAGAAGAAGCTCAGCAGCGAGCGCCACATGCGCAGCACCGGACCCGCGCCGAGCTTGGACCCCCGCTCGAAGACGGAACGGAACATCGCGAAGTTGAGCGAGACCTGTGTGACGCCGATCTCCTTGGAGCGTTCGAGGAGTTCGATGACCATGAACTCCATCAGGCCGTTCTCGGAATCGCGGTCGCGGCGCATCAGGTCCAGCGACAGCCCCTTGGGGCCCCACGGGACGAAGGACAGCACGGCGCGCAGATCGCCGTTGCCGTCGGTGCACTCCAGCATCACGCACTGGCCGTCGCCGGGATCGCCCAGTCGGCCCAGTGCCATCGAGAAGCCGCGCTCGGTGGCGCCGTCGCGCCAGTCGTCGGCCCGGGTGAGGAGTACGTCCATCTCGTCGGCCGGGATGTCGGCGTGGCGGCGGATCCGCACGGTGTAACCGGCGCGCCTGACGCGGTTGTAGGCCTGCCGGACGGTCCGCATGGCGCGGCCCTCCAGGGTGAACTCGTCGGTCTCGACGATGGCTTCGTCGCCCAGCTCCAGCGCGTCCAGTCCGTGGCGCGCGTAGATCTGCCCGGCTTCCTCGCTCGCGCCCATGACGGCCGGCACCCAGCCGTGCTCGCGGGCCTCGGCCAGCCAGGGCTCGATGGCGCCGGGCCAGGCCTCGGGGTCGCCGATCGGGTCGCCGGAGGCCAGCGAGACGCCGCCGACGACGCGGTACGTGACGGCCGCCTTGCCGGTCGGGGACCAGATGACGGACTTCTCGCGGCGCAGCGCGAAGTAGCCGAGCGAGTCGCGGTCGCCCTGCTTGGCGAGCAGCGCGCGCAGCTTCTCCTCGTCCTCCGCGGTGAGGGGGTCGACGGCGCGGCGCGAGCGGAAGGCGGCGAGCAGCACGGCGATCAGGAGCAGCGTGGACATGACGTTGATCACGATGTCCACCCAGCCGGGCGTGGTGATCGCGGCGTAGTCGCGGGCGTTCGGCTCCAGGGTGATCAGCCGCATCACGCCGTACCGCCAGCGGGCCAGGAAGGTGGCCTCGGCGGCGTCCGGGTCGGTGTTGGCGGCGCCGACGATCAGCGCGGCGAGCAGCGAGGTGCACAGCAGGCCGACGGCGCCGACCGCGGTGGCCAGCTTGGGGTTGGAGCGGTCGCCCTTGGCGTAGAACTCGCGGCGGCCGAGCAGCAGGGCACCGACGAAGGCCGCGGTCAGGGCGAGGGAGACCCAGTTCTGGGTGTGGTCGCGGAACTCCGGGTAGCAGAGGTTGAAGTCACCGCTGGTGCACGGGGCGAAGGCCGCGGTGGCGAAGGCCAGCAGCAGCATGCCGCTGAGCACCAGGTTCAGGATCCAGGCGGCCCGCTTGCGGCGGCCCATGGTGACCGCGAGCAGCAGTGAGAACAGGCCGGAGGCGAAGCCCGCCGTGAGCAGGTACGGGGTGTAGAAGTCGGCGGTGTTGTGCCGGCGCAGGTCCTGGCCGAGCGAAAGCCACACCGCGCTGAGGAAGTTGACGAAGGTGACGGCGCGCAGGTACCAGACCGCGAACGCGGCGCTGCGCCGCGAGCGGGCCGATCCCCGGCCGGTCTCCCGGCCGCCCCCCTCGTCTCTCTTCTCGTCTTTCCTGCTGTTCGTGTCCTTGCCGGATCCCCGGGCCGCCTTGGCGGCCTGTACGGCGGTCCGGTCGATGTCTGCGCTGGTCAAGCGGGCCTCTCCCATGAAACGCGATGATATGGGGCGCCGCCGTCCATGGGTGGCCCGGTCCGGGGCGCGCGGCCGGTCAAGCCGCCACCCCGGAGCGGGCGCCCGGGGGATTCCCCCCTTACTCCTTCGGCTCCTGCGCCGCCTGTTCCGGGAGCTGCGCCGCGAGTGCGGCGGCCGCCTGGACCAGGGGGAGAGCCAGCAATGCCCCGGTTCCTTCTCCCACAGTGACGCCGTGGTCGAGCACGGGGTTGAGTGCCATCCGGTCCAGGGCCTTCGTCTGGCCCGGCTCGCCGCTGGCCTGTCCGGCCAGCCACCAGTCGGGCGCCCGGAACGCGGCGCGCTGGGCCACGAGCCCGCACGCTGCGGAAACGACCCCGTCGAGGATGACCGGCGTACGGCGCACCGCGCACTGGAGCAGGAAGCCGGTGATCGCGGCCACGTCCGCACCGCCGACCGCCGCGAGCAGGGCCACCTGGTCGCCGAGGACCGGGCGGGCCCGGCGCAGCGCGTCGCGGATCGCCGCGCACTTGCGCATCCAGGTCAGGTCGTCGATGGGCCGACCGCCGCGCCCGGTGACCACGGAGGCATCAGTTCCGCACAGGGCCGCGACGAGCGTCGCCGCGACCGTGGTTCCACCGACGCTCAAGTCCCCCAGGACCACGAGGTCGGTGCCGGAGTCGGCCTCCTCGTCGGCGATCCGCATGCCGAGCCGCAGGGCCGCGTCGGCCTCTTCGAGGGTGAGCGCGTCCTCGACGTCGATGCGCCCGCTGCCGCGGCGCACCCGGTGGCGGACCACGTCCTCGGGCAGCAGCCCGGGCTCGCAGTCCAGACCGGCGTCCACGACCCGTACCCCGGCGCCGAGGCGCCCGGCGAGGATCGACACCGGGCTGTTCCCGTCGAGCACCGAGCGCACCAGCTCGTGCGCTCCGCCGGCGGTCCGGGCGGACACCCCCGCGGCGGCGATCCCGTGGTCGGCGGCGAACAGCACGACGCGGGGCCGCTCGATCGGGCGGACGGGCACCCGCCCCTGCGCGGCGGCGAGCCACTCGGCGAGCTCGTCCAGCCGCCCCAGCGCCCCGGCCGGCACGGCCAGCCGTTCACGGCGTTCCTCGGCGTCACGCCGGACGCCCCCGTCGGGGCGCTCGATCAGATCGGAGAAGTCGTCGAGATTCAGCGTGGTCATCTGCCAGAGCGTACAGCGGGTAAGGCCCTCCCCAAGCCCCGTCCCGCGACCTCTCCGGGCGGTGCGCGCACTCACTCCTTCAGGACCACCGCCTGCCCGGCCACCACCAGCAGGACGTGCTCGCACTCGCCCGCCACCAGGCTGTTCAGGCGCCCCAGTTCGTCACGGAAACGCCGCCCGGAAGCGGTCGCGGGAACGACCCCCGAGCCCACCTCGTTGCTGACCGCCACCACGGTGCGGCGGGTCGCGCGCACCGCGGCCACCAGCTCCGCCACCCGCTCCCGGAGCTCCTTCTGCCCCTGCCCCGTCCAGACGGCGTCGTCCCAGGCGCCCGCCCGGTCCATCGCGTCCGTCAGCCACAGCGCCAGACAGTCGATCAGCAGCGGCGGCCCTCCCTCCACCAGCAGCGGCGCCAGCTCGCAGGTCTCCACCGTGCGCCAGCTCGCCGGCCGCCGCTCCCGGTGCAGGCCGACACGCGCCGCCCATTCCGCGTCGCCGTCCCGGGAGCCGCCGGTGGCCACGTACACCACCTCCGGGAAGCCGGCCAGGCGCCGCTCCGCCTCGACGGACTTCCCCGAGCGGGCCCCGCCGAGCACCAGCGTCCGGCGCGGCAGGTCCGGCACCGAGTGGTGCTCGCCGACCGTCACCGTCGTCCCGTCCGGCACCGCCCGCGCCCCGGCCGCGGCGCACCGGCGCTCCAGCTCCCGGCCGGGCGGGACGTCGTGGTCCAGGTGCACCGCGATCACGTCCGTGGTCGGCCCGGCGGCGCCGCTCGCCCGCAGCCGGGCCAGCGCCTCCGGCCGGCCCAGCACGTCCGCGAGGACCATGTCGTACGGGCGCTGCCCGACCGCACCGTTCGTCCCGGCAGGCGCCCCGCCGGGCGGGAGGTACAGCAGCCGGCTCCCGTCCGGGCCGGTCACCTCGTACCCGGTGCCCGGCGCGTCCATCGGCACCGCCCGCACCCGGTGCCCGCTGATCACCGCGAGCTCCCGCCCGTCCGGCACCCGCCCGGCGGCCGGCAGCCCCGGGGGCAGCTCGACCGGCGGTCCGTCGTGCGGATGGGTGAGCAGGACCTGCCGTACGCCGGCCAGCGAATGCCCCGCGCGGGCGCCGGCCAGTACCGCCCCGGGGGTCAGGTCGAGCAGCAGCGCCCCGTCGACGAGCAGGGACGTCGCGGTGCGCGCCCGGGGGCCCACGGAGACCGCGCAGGCCGCGCAGGGACAGCCGGGGCGGGGCAGTCCTTCGGGTGTGCCGGTGCCGAGCAGAGTGAGTTCCACAGGAAGATCCTCCCGCGTCCCCGAGACTGCTGCGCGCCCGGCTACTCTGCGGGCAGACTCAAGGCGAGAAACGTGCGAGCAGCGGACGAGCAACGGAGGCGGACATGGCGTGGACGTGGCGGTTCGAGACGGCCGACGGCACCGAGACGAGCCCGGCGGTCGTGCCGGAGGAGTTCACCACGCAGGGCGACGCGGAGTCGTGGATCGGCGAGGTGTGGAAAGAGCTGCTGGAAGGCGGCACCGAGGCGGTGAAGCTGTCCGACGACAACGGCACCGAGCTGTACACGATGAGCCTGCGCGCGGCGCTGGACGCCTGAGCGGCAGCCGCTGACGCGAGAGGCCCGGACCCCGTACGGGGTCCGGGCCTCTGCCGTTGCTCCGGCGGTCCGGGGGTTCGCGGACGTCAGCCCCGTACGCCGCACAGGTGCAGCAGCGCGGCGACCCCGCGGTACGGGTCGGTCCGCCCGGCGCGGTCCTCGGCGGCCAGCAGCCGCTCCAGCTCCTCGTCCGGGGGCAGGTTCTCGCCGGCCTCGGTGCCGTCGGTGAAGACGCGTACGCCGTACCAGGTCGACAGCGGGGCGCCGATCCCGGACAGCGTGGCCGTGAGCCCGGCCAGCCGGTCGGCCCGTACGTCCAGGCCCAGCCGGTTCGTGTAGTCGGTGGTGTCGAAGGCGGCCAGCGCGGCCGACCAGTCGGCGCCCAGCCCCGGCCGCATCGCGAGGGCGTCGCCGTTGCGCACCAGCAGGGACAGCAGTCCGCCGGGCGCCAGCATCCGGGCCAGCCCGGCCAGCATCGCGTCCGGCTCGGGCACGTACATCAGTACGCCGTGGCAGAGCACCACGTCGAAGCTGCCCGGCAGGAAGTGCGCGCCGGTCTCGCGGCCGTCGCCCTCCAGGAGCTCGACCCGGTCCCGGATCCCGGCGGGCTCGGCCGCCAGCGCCTCCTGGGCGACGGCGAGCATGGCGGGATCCTGTTCCAGTCCGGTGACCTTGTGCCCGGCGCGGGCGAGACGCAGCGCCTGGGTGCCCTGGCCCATGCCGACGTCCAGGACGCGCAGCCGCTGCCCGACCGGGAAGCGGTGCGCGATCTGTTCGTCGACCTGCCGGCCCACGAGTTCCTGACGGACGGCGTTGCGCAGTCCGCCCAGCCCCTCGAGCCACAGCCTGGCGCCCCCCGCGAAACCGTCCCCCGACGCTCCGGGCTTCCCTCCGGTCAGGGCCGTTCCCCGCGCTTGACCTGCGGCTTCGGCAGACGCAGCCGGCGCATCTGAAGGGTGCGCATCAGGCCGTACGCGACCGCGCCGCGGCGCGGCTCGTCGGGGAAGCGCTGGGCGAGGGCCTTGTTCAGGCGGAAACCGAGGCCGACGGAGTCGACGAGGATCAGGGCGATCACCGCGAGCCACAGCAGCAGGGCGATGTTCTGGATGGACGGCACCCGCACCATGCTCAGCACCAGGATGATCACTGCCAGCGGCAGGAACATCTCGGCGACGGAGAAGCGGGAGTCCACGTAGTCGCGGACGAACTTGCGCACGGGGCCCTTGTCGCGGGCCGGCAGATAGCGCTGGTCGCCGTTGGCGAGGGCCTCGCGCTGCTTCGCCATCTCTTCGCGACGGCGCTCGCGGGCGCGCTTTGCATCCTCCTTGCGATTGCCGGTAGATGCCACGACGGTCTTGCGCTGCGACTGGGCCACAGCACGCTTCGGCGTCGGGCGGCCCTTCGGGGCCTGCGGGTCACGGGGCTGCGAGAGGTCGGCGCTCACCTTGTCGGTGGCGGCGGCCTTCTCTTCCTTGGAGGAACGGCTACCAAACACAAAACCCAAGCGTACGTGGTCGCGGCCGGGTACCCCACTCCGCCGGGGAACGATCCGGCAACGGCGGGCGTCTTCCCTGTGCAGGGTTCGTGACGCGGGCGCGCTCGGGGGAGCACCTACTCCCTAGGCCTGACATGGGCGGGGGTGGAGTCGTCCTGGAGGAGGAGCGCATCCGTACACGAACAGTGCGGTAATGGAGACAGGGCCCGTACTGTGGGTTCTGTTGGTGACCTGGAGCACAGTCCGTCTAGAAGGGGGCGCGCGAAGCCCATGAGCGGTGTCATGAAGCGTATGGGGATGATCTTCCGCGCGAAGGCGAACAAGGCCCTGGACCGGGCCGAGGACCCGCGCGAGACCCTCGACTACTCGTACCAGAAGCAGCTGGAGCTGCTGCAGAAGGTGCGCCGCGGCGTCGCCGACGTGGCGACCTCCCGCAAGCGCCTGGAGCTGCAGCTCAACCAGCTCCAGGGCCAGTCCGCCAAGCTGGAGGACCAGGGCCGCAAGGCCCTCGCCCTGGGCCGCGAGGACCTGGCCCGCGAGGCGCTGTCCCGGCGCGCCTCGCTGCAGCAGCAGGTCAGCGACCTGGAGGTGCAGCACCAGACCCTCCAGGGCGAGGAGGAGAAGCTGACGCTGGCCTCGCAGCGCCTGCAGGCCAAGGTGGACGCCTTCCGTACGAAGAAGGAGACCATCAAGGCGACGTACACGGCGGCGCAGGCGCAGACCCGCATCGCGGAGTCCTTCTCCGGCATCTCGGAGGAGATGAGCGACGTCGGCCTGGCCATCCAGCGGGCCGAGGACAAGACCGCCCAGCTCCAGGCCCGAGCCGGCGCGATCGACGAGCTGCTGGCCTCCGGAGCCCTCGACGACCAGAGCGGCCTCGGTTCCAAGGACGACATCCAGGCCGAGCTCGACCGCCTCTCGGGCGGTACGGACGTGGAGCTGGAGCTCCAGCGGATGAAGGCCGAGCTGGCGGGCGGCCCGTCGGCGCAGCAGCAGGCCATCGAGGGCGGTGCCCCCGGCAACGCCCAGCAGCCCTCCCAGACCCAGCACCGCTTCGACAAGCAGTAGGACGGGGCCCGTCATGATTGTCCGCATCATGGGGGAAGGCCAGGTGAAGGTCGCCGACAGCCACTTCGCCGAGCTCGGCAAGCTGGACGACGAGCTGCTCGCGGAGATGGAGAGCGGTGACGAGGTGGGCTTCCGGCGCACGCTGGGCGCGCTGCTGGAGGCGGTGCGGCGGCTCGGCGAGCCGCTGCCGGACGATGCGCTGGAGCCGTCCGAACTGATCCTCCCGGCGGAGGACGCCTCGCTCGACGAGGTCAAGGAGATGCTCAGCGACGACGGGCTGATCCCGGGCTGACACGGATGTGACGGCGCCCGGCCCGCCCCCCTGCGCGGGGGCGGGCCGGGCGCCGCTGTGCGTTCCGCTGTGTTCCGGGGTCTCGTCAGTGCTTCGTCGGCTTCGAGACCTGTGCCCGCACCGGGTCCGGCGTGCCACCGATGAAGTTCTCGAACTTGCGCCGCGGGGCGGCCCAGCGCCGGTCGTGGTGGAACGCGCGCAGCCTGGCCTTGGCCCGGGCCCGCGGACGTTTCGAGTAGAACCTCTTCGCGTACGGGGAGCCGGGCCGGGCCAGCCGGACCGCCCCGATCAGAGCCAGGAAGGGGATGACCGTGCCGAAGAACGCGGTGCGCGCCTTGCCCTTCCACAGGGCGATCAGGGCAAGGAAGAAGTTGAAGGCGGTGTTCATGACGACGAGCCCGCGACTCTGCAGCTCCTCGGAGGTCAGGTCGTTGACGCCGAAGGGCAGGAACCCGCCCAGCACCAGCGCCACCAGCGCGGCCGTCAGGACCACGATCTCCACGCTCTTGCGGCCCTGCTCGCTCCAGTAGACGTCGTCGAGGTGCAGGATCAGCGCGAACTCGTCCAGCACCAGCCCAGCGCCCAGCCCGAAGATCACGGCGGAGAGCATGGCGCCGAAACCGTGCCGGCCGCTGCCGACGGCCCCGAACCCGCCGATGATCACGAGGATGACGCCGGGCACCACGTGGTGGATGTGCACGCCGCCCGGGGTGATGTTCTTGAACGGCCCCCGTCCCGCCCGGATCAGGCGGGTGATCACGCGGGTGACCAGGAACGACAGAACGAACGAGAGCAGGGCGATGAGCAGCGGGAGTTTGCCCGGCTCGACGATGTTCCGGTACCACCAGTGACCCATACCGTCGGCTCCCCTGTTGTGGCAGCTCCCCGATTCTTCCCGTATGCGGCAATTTACCGCCCGCGGCGAGCGGGTAGCGTTCGCGCCGATGAAAGATTCGTTCGAAGACCAGCCACCCGAGCCGCCCGAGCCGCCCCTGACGCCGCCCGACGAGCGCGCCTCGCTGCGTGACGGCGTGCGCTTCGCCTTCGGCACGCTCACCGTGCTGCCCGCCCGCATCACCCGCTGGGACCGGCCCGCGGCCCGCACCGGCATGGCCTGCGCGCCGCTCGCCGGGCTCGTCGTGGGCACCCTCGCGGCCGTGCCGGGGGTGCTACTGCTGGTCCTGGGCGGCGGCCCGCTCCTCGCGGCGGCCGTCACCGTCGCCGTACCGGCCGCCCTGACGCGGGGGCTGCACCTCGACGGGCTCGCCGACACCGCCGACGGGCTGGGCAGCGCGAAGCCGGCCGAGGCGGCGCTGCGGATCATGAAGCAGTCCGACATCGGCCCCTTCGGCGTGGTGGCGCTGCTCCTGGTCCTGCTGGTCCAGGCCGGGGCGCTGGCGGACCTCTACGCCGAGAGCTGGGTCCACGGGGCCCTGGCGACGGTCATCGCGGCCGTCACCGCCCGGCTGGCCATGACGCTGGCCTCCCGTGACGGCGTTCCGCCGGCCCGCCCCGAGGGGCTGGGCGCGGCGGTCGCCGGGGTGCTCCCCAAGCGCTCGGCCGCCGGGCTCGCCGTACTGGTGACCGTGCTGGCCGGGGCCGCCGCCCTGCCGGTGGGGCCGGGCGCCGCCGTCCAGTGCGCGGGTGCGGTCCTGATCGCCCTGGCGACGGCGGAGCTGTTGCTCCGGCGGTGTGTGGGCCGCTTCGACGGAGTCACCGGAGACGTGTTCGGCGCCCTCGCCGAGATCTCGGCGACCGCGGCCCTCGTCGTCATGGCCCTGGGCTGACCGCCCTCCCCGGGGAGGGGAGCGCGTAGGGTGCGGGGCGTGGAAGAGACGCCGACGACCATCAGGGTGCTGCTCGCCGACGACCAGGCCCTGCTCCGCAGCGCGTTCAAGGTGCTGGTCGACTCCGAGCCCGACATGGAGGTCGTCGGCGAGGCCTCCGACGGCGCCCAGGCCTGCGCGCTCGCCCGGGAAACCCGGCCCGACGTGGTCCTCATGGACATCCGGATGCCCGGCACGGACGGGCTCGCCGCCACCCGCATGATCAGCGCCGACCCCGAACTCGCCGCCGTCCGCGTGGTCATGCTGACGACCTTCGAGGTCGACGAGTACGTCGTCCAGTCCCTGCGGGCCGGGGCCTCCGGCTTCCTCGGCAAGGGCGCCGAGCCCGACGAACTCCTCAACGCCATCCGCGTCGCCGCCGCCGGGGAGGCGCTGCTCTCCCCGGCCGCCACCAAAGGGCTCATCGCCACCTTCCTCGCCCAGGGCGGCGGCGCCGACCCCGGTGCCCCCGCCGCACACGCCGAGCGGCTCGCCGCGCTGACGGTCCGCGAGCGAGAGGTGCTCGTCCACGTCGCCGCGGGTCTGTCCAACGACGAGATCGCCGGACGGCTCGAAGTCAGCCCGCTCACCGTCAAGACCCACGTGAACCGGGCCATGGCCAAGCTGGGCGCCCGCGACCGGGCCCAACTGGTGGTCATCGCCTACGAATCGGGACTGGTCCGGCCCCGGGCCGACTAGGGGGTGTCCGGCACCGCGGCCGCCCACCGGGACCGGGAGCACGGCAGGGGGCAGAGCCGTGGAGTACGGCCGCGTACTGCGGACGCGGTACGCCGCACATAAAGACGCGGCACCTGGGGGCGACGCAGCGCCACCCCGGCGTACGGAAGGCTGAAGGCCCGCGGCCTTCAGGCCCAGCCCCGCGCACGCCACTGCAGAGAGATCCCACACCCATGTCCTGGCTGTCCCGCTTCAGCCTGGCCCAAAGAGCGCTGATCGGCCTCGTGTCGCTCACCGCACTGCTCTTCGGCGCCATAGCCATCCCGCAGCTCAAGCAGCAGCTGCTGCCGTCCATCGAACTGCCGATGGTGTCCGTGCTCGCGCCGTACCAGGGCGCCTCGCCCGACGTGGTGGAGAAGCAGGTCATCGAGCCGATCGAAGCCACCCTCAAGGGCGTCGACGGCATCACCGGCATCACCTCCACCGCCAGCGAGGGCAACGCCCTCATCATGGCCAAGTTCGACTACGGCGACAGCGGCACCAAGCAGCTCGTCGCCGACGTCCAGCAGGCCGTGAACCGGGCCCGCGTACGGCTGCCCGCCGAGGTGGACCCGCAGGTCGTGGCCGGCTCCACCGACGACATCCCCACCGTCGTCCTCGCCGTCACCTCGGACAAGGACCAGCAGGCGCTCGCCGACCAGCTGAACCGTTCCGTCGTCCCCGTCCTCGAAGACATCGAGGGCGTCGGCCAGGTCAGCGTCGACGGGGTCCGGGACCTCCAGATCGCCGTCACCCCCGACAACGCCAAGCTCGCCGCGGCCGGCCTCGACGGCGCCTCCCTCGCCCAGGGCCTCCAGGCGGGCGGCGCGACCGTCCCCGCCGGCTCCTTCGACGAGGCCGGCAAGAACCGGACCGTCCGCGTCGGCGGCGGCTACACCTCCCTCGCCCAGCTCCAGGACCTGCGCCTGAGCGCCGGCCCCGGCAAGCCGGCCGTGCGCCTGGGCGACGTCGCCACCGTCACGCAGGAGCCCGCCAAGGCCGTCTCCCTCACCCGGACCAACGGCAGGCCCAGCCTCGCCCTCGTCCTCACCATGGACAAGGACGGCAGCGCCGTCGCGATCTCCGACGCCGTCCAGGACAAGCTGCCCGGGCTGCGCTCCGCACTCGGCGCCGGCGCCGAGCTGACCGTCGTCAGCGACCAGGGCCCGCCCGTCGCCAAGTCCATCTCCAGCCTCACCACCGAGGGCCTGCTCGGCCTGCTCTTCGCGGTGATCGTGATCCTGGTCTTCCTGGCCTCGCTGCGCTCGACGCTGGTCACCGCGGTCTCCATCCCGCTGTCCGTGGTCCTCGCGCTGATCGTGCTGTGGACCCGCGACCTGTCGCTCAACATGCTGACCCTCGGCGCCCTCACCATCGCCATCGGCCGCGTCGTCGACGACTCGATCGTGGTCCTGGAGAACATCAAGCGCCACCTCGGCTACGGCGAGGAGCGCGAGGCCGCGATCATCGCCGCGGTCAAGGAGGTCGCCGGCGCGGTCACCTCCTCCACGCTCACCACCGTCGCCGTCTTCCTGCCGATCGGCTTCGTCGGCGGCATGGTCGGCGAGTTCTTCGGCCCGTTCTCCCTCACCGTCGCCGCGGCCCTGCTGGCCTCGCTGATCGTCTCCCTCACGGTCGTCCCGGTGCTCTCGTACTGGTTCCTGCGCGCCCCCGAAGGTGCCGCTGAAAACCCGGAGAAGGCGCGGCGCGAGGCCGAGGAGAAGGAAGCGAAGAGCCGCCTCCAGCGCTTCTACGTACGGGCCCTGGGCCTGGTCACCCGTCGCCGGATCGCCACCCTCGTCGTCGCGGCCGTCGTCCTCATCGCCACCTTCGGGATGGCGCCCCTGCTGAAGACCAACTTCTTCGACCAGGGCGAGCAGAGCGTCCTGACGGTCAAGCAGCAGCTGCCCCCGGGCACCTCGCTGTCCGCCTCCGACGCGGCGAGCCTGCGGGTCGAGAAGGCCCTGACCGAGATCAAGGGCGTCAAGGACTACCAGGTCACCATCGGCTCCTCCGGCTTCCTGGCCGCCTTCGGCGGCGGTACGGGCTCCAACCAGGCCTCGTACCAGGTCACCCTGGAGGACTCCGGCGACTCCGAGGGCGTCAAGAAGCGCATCGAGGACGCGCTCGGCAAGCTCGACGGCATCGGCGACACCAGCATCTCGGCGGGCGGCGGCTTCGGCAGCCAGAACCTGAGCGTGGTCGTCAAGGCCGGCCAGGCGGACGTCCTCGCCAAGGCCGCCGAGCAGGTACGGGCCGAGGTGGCCACGCTCGACGACGTCAGCGACGTACAGAGCGACCTCTCCCAGTCCGTGCCCCGGATCTCGGTGACCGCCACCCCGAAGGCCGCCGAGGCGGGCCTGAACCAGGCCGCCCTCGGCGCGGTCGTCGCCCAGGCCGTACGGGGCAACCCGGCGGGCAAGGCCGTACTGGACAACACCGAGCGGGACATCGTCATCAAGTCCGCGCACCCGGCCACCACCCTGGCCGAACTGCAGGCGCTCCCCGTCGGCCCGGTCAAGCTCGGCGACATCGCCGAGGTCAAGGAGGTCCCCGGCCCGGTCTCGATGACCCGGATCGACGGCGCCCGCGCCGCCACCATCACCGCGAAGCCGGTCGGCGACAACACCGGCGCGATCGGCGCCGAACTCCAGACGAAGATCAAGGCGCTGGACCTGCCCGACGGGGCCACCGCCACCATCGGCGGCGTCTCCGAGGACCAGAGCGACGCGTTCGCCTCCCTGGGCCTGGCCATGCTCGCGGCCGTAGCGATCGTGTTCATGCTGCTCGTGGCCACGTTCCGGTCGCTGATCCAGCCGCTGATCCTGCTGGTGTCCATCCCCTTCGCGGCGACCGGCGCGCTCGGCCTGCTGCTGGTGACCGGCACCCCGCTGGGCGTCCCGGCGATGATCGGCATGCTGATGCTCATCGGCATCGTCGTGACCAACGCGATCGTCCTGATCGACCTGGTCAACCAGTACCGCGCCCAAGGGCTCGGCGTGGTCGAAGCCGTCATCGAGGGCGGTCGGCACCGCCTGCGCCCGATCCTCATGACGGCCCTCGCGACGATCTTCGCGCTGCTCCCGATGGCGCTCGGCGTCACCGGCGAGGGCGGGTTCATCTCGCAGCCGCTCGCCGTGGTGGTGATCGGCGGCCTGGTCAGCTCGACCCTGCTGACGCTGCTCCTGGTGCCGACCCTCTACACGATGATCGAGCTCCGCAAGGAGCGCCGCCGCGCGAAGCGCGAGGCCAAGCGCACGGCCCGCCTGACGGTGGTCCCGACCCAGGAGGAGTCCTCGGACGAGGAGTCCCCGGTCAGGGTCTGACGCACGGTCCGGTGAACGCCGAAGGGCCGCCCCTCCCCGATCGGGGAGGGGCGGCCCTTCGGCGTACGGGAGGGGACGGCTACGGGAGGGCGAGCATGCGCTCCAGGGCGAGCTTCGCGAAGCTCTCCGTCTCCTTGTCGACCTGGATCTGGTTGACGAGGGTGCCCTCGGCCAGGGACTCCAGGGTCCACACCAGGTGGGGGAGGTCGATGCGGTTCATCGTCGAGCAGAAGCAGACCGTCTTGTCGAGGAAGACGACCTCCTTGTCCTGCGCGGCGAATCGATTCGCCAGGCGGCGGACGAGGTTCAGCTCGGTGCCGATGGCCCACTTGGAGCCGGCCGGGGCCGCCTCCAGCGCCTTGATGATGTACTCCGTCGAGCCGACGTAGTCCGCGGCCGCGACGACCTCGTGCTTGCACTCGGGGTGGACGAGGACGTTCACGCCGGGGATGCGGGCGCGCACGTCGTTGACCGAGTCGACCGAGAACCGGCCGTGCACCGAGCAGTGGCCGCGCCACAGGATCATCTTGGCGTCCCGCAGCTGCTGGACGGTCAGGCCGCCGTTCGGCTTGTGCGGGTTGTAGAGCACGCAGTCGTCCAGGGACATGCCCATGTCGCGGACGGCGGTGTTGCGGCCCAGGTGCTGGTCCGGCAGGAAGAGCACCTTGGTCTGCTGGGGCTCCCCTTGCTCGAAGGCCCACTCCAGGGCCTTCTTCGCGTTGGACGAGGTGCAGATCGTGCCGCCGTGCTTGCCGGTGAACGCCTTGATGTCGGCGGAGGAGTTCATGTACGAGACGGGGACCGTCGCACCGGCTATGCCGGCCTCGGTGAGCACGTCCCAGCACTCGGCGACCTGCTCGGCGGTGGCCATGTCGGCCATCGAGCAGCCGGCGGCCAGGTCCGGCAGGACGACCTTCTGGTCGTCCGAGGTCAGGATGTCCGCGGACTCCGCCATGAAGTGGACGCCGCAGAAGACGATGTACTCGGCCTCCGGCTTGGCGGCCGCGTCCTTGGCCAGCTTGAAGGAGTCGCCGGTGACGTCGGCGAACTCGATCACCTCGTCACGCTGGTAGTGGTGGCCGAGGATGAAGACCTTGTCCCCGAGCTTCTCCTTGGCCGCGCGGGCGCGCGCGACGAGGTCCGGGTCCGACGGCGACGGCAGGTCGCCCGGGCACTCCACCCCGCGCTCGCTCTTGGGGTCGGCCTCACGGCCGAGCAGCAGCAGGGCAAGGGGCGTCGGCTGGACGTCCAAAGGCTGGGCGGTGGTCACGACACGCACCCTTTCTGTTCTGCGACAAGGGGACTTCTGAAGCAGAGCTTCGACTTCTCGTCTATTTGACGCTATCTATGATAGCCGCTTCACGTCACTTTGACGATGCCGATAGTGTCGATGTGACGAATTCGCCCGGGATGAACCCCGCGGTCCGTCAGGTCCACCTCCGCGCGACGGTGTGCGAGCATGAATATCTGAAACATGCGTCGGGTCCGGAATGAATCCGCGGCCCCGCTCGTTGCCATCGACGGCAAGAGTCCGACGTTTCCCTGCCTTGGGTGGGGAGCCGCCCACTTCGGGAGTGAATGCAGATGTCCGTACAGGACGACAAGACCACTGTGAGCGACGGCATCCTCCTGTCCGACGCCGCCGCCGAGAAGGTCAGGACCCTGCTGGAGCAGGAAGGCCGCGAGGACCTGGCGCTCCGCGTCGCCGTCCAGCCCGGCGGTTGCTCCGGCCTGCGCTACCAGCTCTTCTTCGACGAGCGCTCCCTCGACGGTGACGTCGTCAAGGACTTCGACGGTGTGAAGGTCGTCACGGACCGGATGAGCTCTCCGTACCTGCACGGTGCCTCGATCGACTTCGTCGACACCATCGAGAAGCAGGGCTTCACGATCGACAACCCCAACGCCACCGGCTCCTGCGCCTGCGGCGACTCCTTCAGCTAAGCCTGTAGCGAGTACGGACGACGGGAGGCCCCCGGCACCGAAGGTGCCGGGGGCCTCCCGTGTGCTCGGCGGGCTACTGCCGGGGGAGCGGCTTGCCCGTCGTCGCGTCGATCACCTTGCGCTCGCCGAGAGGCTGCTGGAGGGTCGTCGACACCGTCATCTCCTGGGCGAGCATGATGCAGGCCCGGCCCGGCTCGTTCGGGGTGTCGGTGATCCTCACCGACACCGACCCGGCCTCCTCCCGCGCCTCCAGGGCGTACGTGCTGCACACGCCGCCCCAGAAGTTCACGGTCAGCTTCCGGTCGGCCTCCTGGTACGAGAACCCGGGCACGGTCCGCCCGCCCTTCGGAGCCGACGGCACGGCCGTGGCGTTCTCACCGGCCGGCTGGACCACCGTACGGCCGGGCCCGCCGTTGCTGCCCGCCACCTCGAACAGCCAGGCCGGCACCAGGCCGCGCGCCCCGTCCACGGTCCCCGGGGCCAGTCCGAGCACGGCCCCCTTCACGGTCTCGGTCCGCGGCGGCTTCATCGGCCGCGGCTCCGGGTTGCAGGGAGGCGTGTCCCCGGGGCCGACCGGGGTGTCCGGGGTCAGCGGGACCGAGGTCGCGCAGCCGCTGGGCCCCGGGTCCGTACCGCCGGATCCGGCCGAGGACCGGTTCAGCCGGGCCAGCGCCTCGACGGCCCCGACCACCGGCTGCTCGGCGGAGCGTACGGGGGCCTTCAGCTCACCGCTGCCCGCCACCACCTGGGAGTCCGCGCCCACGCTGACCTTCGTGGCCCAGCCCTGGGTGGGCAGCCCGTCGATCACCGGGTCTGCCGTCACCACGCGTACGGAGCCCTGCGTGAGCCGGGCGTCCAGCTTGGCCCCGCTCTGGCCGAGCGCCGCGAGCACCGGGGCGGCGGCGGCCTTGGCCGCCTCCTCGCTCACCGGGGTCCCGCCCTTGGCGTCCGTCCCGCTCCTGGCGTCCGTCCCGGCCTTGCCGTCCGCGCCGTCCGCCTGGGGGAGGGTGGCCGGGCCGCAGGTGTCCTTGCCGCGCTTGCAGTCGTCACCGGCGCCGCCCGTCCCCTGGAAGCGGGAGAAGTTCCAGGTCCCGGGGGCCTTGTGGTTCACCGTGAGCCGGGGTCCGGAGCCGTCGGCGCCCTCCCCGGCCTGCCAGGTCTCGCCGGTGAGCCGCGGGGTGCCCGGGATGCCCAGGGCCGCCGCGAGCCGCGCCGCCTCCTCCGGGCCGACCTCGCCGGTCGCGGCGAAGGACGGCGCGGTCGCCGGGGCGTCCGGGAGCTTCACGTCGGCCCGGTACGTCACCCCGCTGCCGTGCGGGTCCGGCTCACCGGGGGCGATGCCCGGACCGGAGGGGTTCGGCGCGACGCGGGGCGCCGAGGCCGCGCTGTCGGCCGTACGGGCGCCCTGCTTGCCGTCGCCCGAGGCCGCCGACGCCCAGTACGCCGTACCGCCGCCCGCGATCAGGACGGCGGCCGCGATCGAGCCGATGGCCCAGGCCGGCCGCCGCCGTGTGCCGCGTGATGTGTCGGGTTGTTCGCTGGTCACCGCTTGCTCCTTCGCCCTCGCCGCAGTGGCTGATGCGGCTGTGACGGAACAGACGGCGAACCGGTTCCCCTGTCCCTCGCTAGTCCCCGTACGCGGCCGTCGAGGCGATCAGGCGGGCCGAGGCCGGCGGGACGCTGATCCCGTGGATCTGCGAGGGCGCCACGCGGTCCGGCCGGGGGTCCGCCGGGACCGCCCAGTGCGGAGCCATCCTGGCGCAGTCACCCAGCAGCCGTGCGAAGCCGGGCCGCGTGTCGGCGGCGCCCTTCTCGGCCGTACCCGCGTACCCGAAACCATCGGTGTAGGTCATGGGGGCACGGTAGGCACGGCGCGGCGGGCGAAGAAAGACCTACTACGGGGTAGTTTCGTGCGGTCGGCGACCGGGCAGCGACCGGGTAGTTTTGAATGTCCCCCTCGCCGTCCTCCGCAGGAGCGTCCACGCCGTGCGTATCGCAGTCACCGGCTCCATCGCCACCGACCACCTCATGACCTTCCCCGGCCGCTTCGCCGACCAGCTCGTCGCGGACCAGCTGCACACGGTCTCCCTCTCCTTCCTCGTCGACAACCTCGACGTGCGCCGGGGCGGCGTCGGCCCGAACATCTGCTTCGGCATGGGCCAGCTCGGCGTCCGCCCGATCCTGGTCGGCGCGGCCGGGTACGACTTCGACGAGTACCGCGCGTGGCTGGACCGGCACGGCGTCGACACCGAGTCCGTGCGGATCTCCGAGGTGCTGCACACCGCGCGCTTCGTGTGCACCACGGACGCCGACCACAACCAGATCGGCTCCTTCTACACGGGCGCGATGAGCGAGGCCCGCCTGATCGAGCTGAAGGCGGTCGCGGACCGGGTGGGCGGGCTCGACCTCGTCCTCATCGGCGCCGACGACCCCGAGGCGATGCTGCGCCACACGGAGGAGTGCCGGACGCGGGGGATCCCGTTCGCGGCGGACTTCTCGCAGCAGATCGCCCGGATGGACGGCGAGAACATCCGCACGCTGATGGAGGGCGCGACGTACCTCTTCTCGAACGAGTACGAGAAGGGCCTGATCGAGTCGAAGTCCGGCTGGACCGACGAGGAGATCCTGGGCAAGGTCGGCACGCGCGTGACCACGCTGGGCTCGCGGGGCGTGCGGATCGAGCGGGTCGGCATGGAGCCGATCGTGGCCGGCTGCCCGGACGAGACGGCGAAGGTGGACCCGACGGGCGTCGGCGACGCGTTCCGCGCCGGGTTCCTGACCGGTCTCGGGTGGGGCGTGGGGCTGGAGCGCGCGGCGCAGGTCGGCTGCATGCTGGCCACTCTCGTGATCGAGACGCTCGGCACGCAGGAGTACACCCTGGCGCGGGCGCACTTCATGGAGCGCTTCACGAAGGCCTACGGCGAGGACGCGGCGTCCGAGGTCCGCGCCCACCTGGCGGCGTAGCCCTCCCACGCCTCATACCCCGGCGGGGGCCGGATCCGGCCCCCGCCGGGGTCATACCCGGCGGCGGACCGTGTACGCGACCCCCGCCGGGCGCGGGGCTTCGCCCACGTACGTGTGGCCGCGCATGGTGCACCAGGCCGGGATGTCCAGGCGGGCCACCTCGTCGTCCGAGAGGACGGTGACGGTGCCGCCGATCGGAACCGTGCCGATGGCGCGGGCCAGCTCGATCACCGGCTGCGGGCAGCGCAGGCCCAGGGCGTCGATCTCCAGCGCGTCCGACACCGGCGCCACGGCGGCCGGTTCGCCGACGCCGAGCGTGGCGCGGACCCCCGCCACCACCCCCGGCAGCACCTCCAGGAAGCCGTTCACCTCCTGCGCCGTCGTCCCCGACGGCAGGGAGACCCGTACGTTCCCCTCCGACAGCACGCCCATCGCCCGGAGCACGTGACTGGGGGTCAGCGTGGAGCTGGTGCAGGAGGAGCCGGAGGAGACGGAGTAGCCCGCCCGGTCCAACTCGTGCAGCAGCGTCTCGCCGTCGACGTACAGGCAGGAGAAGGTGACCAGGTGCGGCAGCCGCCGCTCCGGCTCCCCGACCACCTCCACGTCCGGCACCAGCCGGGCCACGCGCCGCCGGATGCGGTCCACCAGGATCCGCAGCCGGGCCGCCTCCGCGTCGGCCTCGGCCCGTACGGCCCGCAGCGAGGCCGCCGCCGCCACGACGGCCGGGAGGTTCACGAAGCCGGGGGAGCGGCCCGACTCCCTCTCGTCGGCGGGGAATTGGGGCGAGAAGCGGACTCCCTTGCGGACCGCCAGCAGCCCGACCCCCGCCGGACCGCCCCATTTGTGCGCGCTCGCGGTGAGCACCGACCAGCCGCCCTCCACCGGGCCCCAGCCCAGCGACTGCGCCGCGTCCACCAGCAGTGGCACCCCGGCCGCCGCGCAGACCTCGGCCACCTCCGCCACCGGCTGGACCGTGCCCACCTCGTGGTTGGCCGACTGGAGGCAGGCCAGGGCCGTCGACGCGTCCAGTGCGGAGGCGTATCCGGCGGGGGAGACCGCGCCCGCGCGGTCCACCGGGACCTGGGTCACCGTCCCCCCGGCGGCCTCGTGCGCCGCCGCCGCGTGGAGTACAGAACTGTGTTCGACCGCCGATACGACCAGATGACCGCCGACGCGCCGGCGACCGGCGAGCGCTCCCGCCACCCCCGTGTGAACCGCGTGCGTCCCCGAAGGAGTGAACACGAGCTCGTCGGGGCGACAGCCCACGGCCTCCGCCGCAGCCTCGCGCGCCGCGTCCAGCAGCAGCCGGGCGCGCCGGCCCTCCCGGTAGAGCCGGGCGGGGTCCGCCCAGCCCTCGTCAAGGGAGGCCTGCAACGCCTGCCGGGCCACGGGGTGCAGGGGAGCGGCGGACGCGGTGTCGAAGTACGGCATACGGGCACGCTAACCGGCGGCCGGCGACATTCGAGGTCAGGGGTCGTCAGATGGCCTCCGGAGGCCGCCATTCAGGGGGTGTTGCGCCGTCCCCCGTACGGCGGATCCATCCCTTCGGGGGCAGTAGCGGCGCGTTGGGCACCCTCCCCGCGCGACCCCAAATAGCGTCCAGTAGGGTTTGGTCCGCATAAACATCCAAACCCCTGCCTGCGTCAGGGCCGGCGACCGACCCGAATACGGCCGCGGCCGGCCGCGCGGGCCGAGACTCTCGGGAAGGCGCTACGTGAGTCCCTACGGCTCCGACCGCTCGCCGCGGCGCCCGATGCGGCGGAAGCTGCTGCAGGCGCTGACTGCGGGCGCGGTCCTGGCGACCGCCACTGGTTGCTCGTACAACTGGCAAGACTTCCCCCGGCTCGGAATGCCCTATCCGGTCACGGAGGAGGCGCCTCGCATCCTGTCCCTGTGGCAGGGGTCGTGGGCAGCTGCCCTCATCACGGGCATCCTGGTCTGGGGCCTGATCATCTGGAGCGTCATCTTCCACCGGCGCAGCCGGACGAAGGTGGAGGTCCCCCCGCAGACCCGGTACAACATGCCCATCGAGGCGCTGTACACCGTGGTCCCGCTCATCATCGTCTCGGTGCTCTTCTACTTCACCGCGCGTGACGAGTCGAAGCTGCTCGCCCTCACCCCGAAGCCGCCTCACACGATCAACGTGATCGGCTTCCAGTGGAGCTGGGGCTTCAACTACGTCGAGAACGTCGACGGCGATGCGGCGACCCCGAAGGCGGGCGAGGTTCCCAAGGAGCTCGCCAACATCCCGGACCGCTTCACCAAGGAATTCCCCGCGGGCGCCGAGGGCGTCTACGAGAAGGGCGTTCCCGGCGACCGGAACCTGGAGACCGGCAACCCCGGCCCCACGCTCTGGCTGCCCAAGGGTGAGAAGGTCCGTTTCATCCTGTCGTCGAACGACGTCATCCACTCCTTCTGGGTGGTCCCCTTCCTGTTCAAGCAGGACGTCATCCCGGGCCACACCAACGTCTTCGAGGTCACCCCGTCCCAGGAGGGCACCTTCGTGGGCAAGTGCGCCGAGCTCTGCGGCGTCGACCACTCCCGGATGCTCTTCAACGTGAAGGTCGTCTCGCCCGAGGTCTACCGGGCGCACCTCAAGGAACTGGCCGAGAAGGGGCAGACCGGCTTCCTCCCGGCCGGCATCAAGCAGACTGACCCGGCCCGGAATGCGGAGACGAACAAACTGTGAGCATCCTCAACGAATCTCAGGGTGCCGCCGCCGACTCGTATGAAAACGAGCTGCCGGTGCGGCGCAAGCAGCCGGGCAATGTCGTCGTGAAGTGGATGACCACTACCGACCACAAGACCATCGGCACGATGTACCTGGTCACGTCGTTCGTGTTCTTCATCATCGGCGGCCTGCTGGCGCTCCTCATGCGCGCCGAGCTGGCTCGTCCGGGCACGCAGATCATGTCGAACGAGCAGTTCAACCAGGCGTTCACCATGCATGGCACGATCATGCTGCTGATGTTCGCCACCCCGCTCTTCGCGGGCTTCGCAAACTGGATCATGCCGCTGCAGATCGGCGCGCCCGACGTGGCGTTCCCGCGGCTGAACATGTTCGCGTACTGGCTGTACCTCTTCGGCTCGACCATCGCGGTGGCCGGCTTCGTGACGCCGAACGGCGCCGCCGACTTCGGCTGGTTCGCCTACTCCCCGCTGTCGGACGCGGTCCGCTCGCCGGGCATCGGCGCCGACATGTGGATCATGGGTCTGGCCTTCTCCGGCTTCGGCACGATCCTCGGCTCGGTCAACTTCATCACCACGATCATCTGCATGCGCGCCCCCGGCATGACGATGTTCCGCATGCCGATCTTCACCTGGAACGTGCTGCTGACCGGTGTCCTGGTCCTGCTCGCCTTCCCGGTGCTGGCCGCCGCGCTCTTCGCGCTGGAGGCCGACCGCAAGTTCGGCGCCCACGTATTCGACGCCTCAAACGGCGGCGCATTGCTCTGGCAACACCTCTTCTGGTTCTTCGGACATCCAGAGGTGTACATCATCGCGCTGCCATTCTTCGGAATCGTCTCCGAGATCATCCCGGTCTTCTCCCGCAAGCCGATGTTCGGTTACATCGGCCTGATCGCGGCGACGATCGCGATCGCCGGCCTCTCCGTGACCGTGTGGGCCCACCACATGTACGTCACCGGCGGTGTGCTGCTGCCGTTCTTCTCCTTCATGACCTTCCTGATCGCAGTCCCGACCGGTGTGAAGTTCTTCAACTGGATCGGCACCATGTGGAAGGGCTCGCTGTCCTTCGAGACCCCGATGCTCTGGACGATCGGCTTCCTGGTCACCTTCACCTTCGGTGGTCTGACCGGCGTCATCCTGGCCTCGCCCCCGATGGACTTCCACGTCTCCGACTCGTACTTCGTCGTCGCGCACTTCCACTACGTCGTCTTCGGCACCGTGGTGTTCGCGATGTTCGCCGGCTTCCACTTCTGGTGGCCGAAGTTCACGGGCAAGATGCTGGACGAGCGCCTCGGCAAGATCACCTTCTGGACGCTGTTCATCGGCTTCCACGGCACGTTCCTGGTGCAGCACTGGCTGGGTGCCGAGGGCATGCCGCGCCGTTACGCGGACTACCTCGCGGCCGACGGCTTCACCGCCCTGAACACGATCTCGACGATCAGCTCGTTCCTGCTGGGCATGTCGATGCTGCCGTTCATGTACAACGTCTGGAAGACGGCGAAGTACGGCAAGAAGGTCGAGGTCGACGACCCGTGGGGCTACGGCCGTTCGCTGGAGTGGGCGACGTCCTGCCCGCCGCCGCGGCACAACTTCCTCACCCTGCCGCGGATCCGTTCCGAGTCGCCGGCGTTCGACCTGCACCACCCTGAGATCGCAGCCCTCGACCACCTCGAGGACCACAGCGTCGCCGCCAAGGCCGTCACCGGTGGCAAGGAGGCCGGCAAGTGAAGATCCAGGGCAAGATGTTCCTCTGGCTCTCCTTCTTCATCCTGATCATGGCCGTCGTGTACGGCGTGTGGTCGAAGGAGCCCGTCGGAACCACCGCGCTCTTCCTGGCCTTCGGCCTGAGCGTCATGATCGGCTACTACCTGGCCTTCACGGCCAAGCGCGTGGACGAGATGGCCCAGGACAACCTGGAGGCCGACGTCGCCGACGAGGCGGGCGAGCTGGGGTTCTTCTCCCCGCACAGCTGGCAGCCGCTCTCGCTGGGCATCGGCGGTGCGCTCGCGTTCATGGGCGTCATCTTCGGCTGGTGGCTCATGTACTTCTCGGCCCCGATCATCGTGATCGGCCTGTGGGGCTGGGTGTACGAGTACTACCGCGGTGAGAACCAGAACCAGTAGGACCGCAGCACCGAGACAAGGCCTGGGGCCCGGACACCTCCAATGGAGGAGTCCGGGCCCCTCGTTTGCAGTCACCCCGCGCGCAGTAATGGTCATACCTTCATAGCGTGGGCTCCATGAAGCACTCACCGCGTCTTTGGACGGTACTCAGCTGCTCCGTGCTGGTGGCGTCCCTCGGGGCCGGCGCCACCGCTTGCGGGCCCGGAGACAACCCGCTGTCAGCCCGCCCGTACGACGCGGGCGACCAGGTCGTCCTCAACCAGCCGCCGGGCGGGCGCCCCGTCGACCCCGAGAAGCCCTTGGAGATCACCGCCAAGGGCACCGGCGGCAGCCGGATCACCGACGTGTCCGCCGTGGACTCCCAGGGACGCCGTCTCGCGGGCGAGCTGAGCGCCAAGGGCGACCGCTGGCACAGCACCGCCCCGATGGCCGCCGGTGTCCACTACACGGTCCTGGTGAACACCGAGGACGAGCGCGGCGCTCCGGGGCAGCGCAGGCTGGCGTTCGAGACCACTCCGGCCGAGAAGGTCCTCAAGGTCGAATTCGGGCCGGACGAGGGCAAGTACGGCGTCGGACAGCCCCTCACGGCCGAACTCGACGAGCCCATCACGGACAAGGCCGCCCGGGCGATCGTGGAGCGGGGCCTGGCCGTCTCCACGCCGGCGGGCGTCGAGGGCGCCTGGCACTGGGTGGACGACAAGCACCTGCACTACCGCCCCAAGGATTACTGGCCCGCCCACTCCACCGTCTCCGTACGGAGCAATCTGGAGGGCATCAAGATCTCCGACGAGTTCCACGGGGCCGCGGCCAAGCCGCTGACGCTGGAGATCGGGGACCGCGTCGAGGTCACCACGGACGCGTCCGCGCACTACCTCACGTTCGAGCGCAACGGAGAAGTGATCAACACCATTCCGGTGACCACCGGAAAGCCCGGCTTCTCCACCCGCAACGGGGTCAAGGTGGTGCTCGGCAAGCAGTACTTCGTCCAGATGCGCGGCGACACCGTCGGCATCGGCGGCAGCGAGTACTACAACCTGCCCGTCTACTACGCGACCCGCGTCACCTGGAGTGGTGAATACGTGCACGCCGCGCCGTGGTCCGTGGACTCGCAGGGCTCCGAGAACGTCAGCCACGGCTGCACCGGCATGAGCACGGGCAACGCCGCCTGGTTCTACGAGAACATCACCGAGGGCGACATCATCCGGGTGATCAACAGTATCGGCGACGACATGGAGCCCTTCGGCAACGGCTTCGGCGACTGGAACCTGGACTGGAAGGAGTGGCGCGACGGCAGCGCCCTCCTCAAGGGCACCCAGGAAGGCCGCAGTCCGATCGACCAGGCCCGGCTGCGCCCGCAGGTCTGAGCCCGGCCGGTCCGGCCCGCCGGAGTCCGTACGCACGGACTCCGGCGGGCCGGCGGCGGCCGCGCGTCAGGCGGCCGACGACAGCCGGGAACGCACCAGGCCCGCCAGGGTGTCCGCGAACGCCACCGGGTCGACCGGAAGGGTCACCGCGGCGTCCGCGCGGCTCCAGGTGGCCAGCCAGGCGTCCTGCGGACGCCCCATCAGCAGCAGCACCGGCGGGCATTGGAAGATCTCGTCCTTGATCTGCCGGCACACGCCCATGCCGCCGGCCGGAACCGCCTCGCCGTCCAGCACGCACACGTCGATCCCGCCCGCGTCCAGCTCGCTCAGGACGGCCGGGAGCGTGGCGCATTCCACGAATTCGACCGGAGGCAGGTCCGCGGCCGGCCTGCGCCCGGCCGCCAGCCGCACCTGCTCGCGGGTGCTCGCGTCGTCGCTGTAGACCAGAACCCGTGCAGTCGACCGCATTTCGTTCCTCCACGGTGCCGTGAATCACGTTGATGTTGCGCGGGATGCTACTCCGTCCGACCCGCTGTCAACATCGGTTCGGACAGCCTCGCCGATGAAGGTCCCGGGGCCGATCTGATGGGCCGTTCGGGCCTTGCACACGCCCCTGACACTCCGAACGGCACCCCCCGGGGTGAGGGCGGGATAAGCGACCGACATAATGTCGGTCGTGGCGACAGCAACGACAGTAGATACCGGGCACGCGCACCCGACGGTCAACCGGCCGAACCTCGTCAGCGTCGGAACCATCATCTGGTTGAGTTCCGAGCTGATGTTCTTCGCGGCCCTCTTCGCGATGTACTTCACCCTGCGATCCGTGACAGGTGCCGAGTACTGGTCAGAGCAGGCTTCGGCCTTGAATCTGCCCTTCTCGGCGACGAACACGACGATCCTGGTGCTTTCCTCCCTCACCTGCCAGCTCGGCGTATTCGCAGCCGAGCGCGGTGACGTGAAGAAGCTCCGGTCGTGGTTCATGATCACATTCGTCATGGGTGCGATCTTCATTGGCGGCCAGGTGTTCGAGTACACCGAGCTGGTCAAGCACGAGGGCATGTCTCTCAAGTCTGGTCCGTACGGCTCGGTGTTCTACCTGACCACCGGCTTCCACGGTCTGCACGTGACGGGCGGTCTCATCGCCTTCCTGCTGGTCCTCGGCCGGACGTACGCGGCCAAGAGGTTCACCCACGAACAGGCCACGTCGGCCATCGTCGTGTCCTACTACTGGCACTTCGTCGATGTCGTCTGGATCGGCCTCTTCGCGACGATCTACCTGATCAAGTAGCGAACACGTCACCGGGCGAGACCCGGCACTCCATCCAGAAACACCGACGCAGAAGATCCTGACACCGGGGTAATCCGTGAAAAAGCTCTCCGCACGACGACGCCATCCGCTGGCGGCGGTCGTCGTTCTACTCCTCGCGCTGGCGGCCACTGGGGGGCTGTACGCCGCCTTCGCCCCCGCGGGCAAGGCGCAGGCCGATGAAACCGCCCAGTCCCTCGCCATCGAGGAGGGCAAGAAGCTCTACGCCGTGGGCTGCGCAAGCTGCCACGGAACCGGCGGTCAGGGTTCCACTGACGGCCCCAGCCTGGTCGGCGTCGGCTCCGCGGCCGTCGACTTCCAGGTGAGCACGGGCCGTATGCCCGCCCAGCAGCCCGGCGTGCAGGTGCCGAAGAAGCCGGTCATCTACGACCAGGCGCAGATCGACCAGCTCGCCGCCTACATCGGCTCCCTCGGCGCCGGCCCGATCGTGCCGACCGCCAAGCAGTACGACCCGGCGGGCGCCGACATCGCCAGGGGTGGTGAGCTCTTCCGCAACAACTGCGCGCAGTGCCACAACTTCACCGGCGAAGGCGGCGCGCTGACGAACGGCAAGTACGCCCCCAACCTTGAGGGCGTCGAGCCGAAGCACATCTACGAGGCCATGCTCACCGGCCCGCAGAACATGCCCTCCTTCCCGGACAGCACCATGCCGACGAAGGAGAAGAAGGACATCATCGCGTACCTCCAGCACGTGAACGGCGAGCAGTCGGTCAGCCCTGGCGGCCTGAAGCTCGGTGGCCTCGGCCCCGTTTCCGAGGGTCTGTTCGGCTGGATCTTCGGCCTGGGTGCGCTGATCGCTGTCGCCGTCTGGGTCGCGGCCCACACCGCTAAGGCCAAGAAGTCATGAGTAGCCAAGACATTCCCGAAGAGAAGCACCTGCCGAGCGAGCAGGGCGACGCGCACCACGGTGGCGTAGCAGTCGCGGACGACCCGTTCGCCGACCCGGGCCTGCCGGTCCACAAGCCCCGTATCCAGGACATCGACGAGCAGGCCGCGAGGCGCTCCGAGCGCACCGTGGCGATGCTGTTCACGCTGTCGATGCTGGCCACGATCGGCTTCATCGCCTCGTACGTGACCATCCCGGTCGACAAGATCGTCTACATCTTCCCGATCGGGAAGGTGAGCGGGCTCAACTTCGCCCTCGGTCTGACCCTGGGCGCAGCCCTCTTCTGCATCGGCGCGGGCGCGGTCCACTGGGCCCGCACCCTGATGTCCGACGTCGAGGTCGCCGACGAGCGCCACGAGATCGCGGCGCCGCCGGAGCTCAAGGCGAAGGTCATGCAGGACTTCGCCGACGGCGCGAACGAGTCGGGCATCGCCCGCCGCCCGCTGATCCGCAACACCATGCTCGGCGCGCTGTCGATGCTGCCGCTGTCCGCTCTCATGATCATGCGCGACCTGGGCCCGCTGCCCGAGGAGAAGCTGCGCAAGACCGTGTGGGCCCGGGGCAAGCTGCTCATCAACGACAACACGAAGGAGCCGCTGCGTCCCGAGGACGTGCTGGTCGGTTCGCTGACCTTCGCCAGGCCCGAGGGCCTGGAGGAGGAGCAGCACGACTTCCAGACGCAGATCGCCAAGGCCGCCCTGATGATCGTCCGCATCAAGCCGGAGGACATCAAGGACAAGCAGGAACTCGAGTGGTCCCACGAGGGCATCGTGGCCTACTCGAAGATCTGCACCCACGTCGGCTGCCCGATCAGCCTGTACGAGCAGCAGACCCACCACGTGCTCTGCCCGTGCCACCAGTCCACCTTCGACCTCTCCGACGGCGCCCGAGTCATCTTCGGTCCGGCCGGCCACGCGCTTCCGCAGCTGCGGATCGGCGTGAACGGTGAAGGCTTCCTCGAAGCGCTCGGCGACTTCGAAGAGCCCGTCGGTCCTGCATTCTGGGAGCGCGGATGAGCACTGCCACTGACACGAAGCGACCGGCGCCCTCCAAGGGCGAGCGGGTAGCGGACTGGGCCGACGGACGGCTGGGCATCTACAGCCTGGCCAAGTCCAACATGCGCAAGATCTTCCCGGACCACTGGTCCTTCATGCTGGGTGAGATCTGCCTCTACAGCTTCATCATCATCATCCTCACGGGTGTGTACCTGACGCTGTTCTTCCACCCGAGCATGAACGAGGTCGTGTACCACGGCTCGTACGTGCCGATGCAGGGCGTCCAGATGTCCGAGGCCTTCGCCTCGACGCTGGACATCAGCTTCGACGTCCGCGGTGGTCTGCTCATCCGGCAGATCCACCACTGGGCGGCGCTGATCTTCGTCGCCGGCATGGTCGTGCACATGATGCGCGTCTTCTTCACCGGCGCGTTCCGCAAGCCGCGCGAGGTCAACTGGATCTTCGGCTTCCTGCTGCTGGTCCTCGGCATGTTCACCGGTTTCACCGGTTACTCCCTGCCGGACGACCTGCTCTCGGGCACCGGTGTCCGCTTCATGGAGGGCGCGATCCTGTCCGTGCCGATCGTCGGCACGTACATCTCGTTCTTCCTCTTCGGCGGCGAGTTCCCCGGCGGCGACTTCGTCGCGCGGTTCTACTCGATCCACATCCTGCTGCTGCCCGGCATCATGATGGGCCTGCTGGTGGCCCACCTGATCCTGGTCTTCTACCACAAGCACACCCAGTTCGCGGGTCCCGGCAAGACGAACAACAACGTCGTCGGCATGCCGCTGCTGCCGGTCTACATGGCCAAGGCCGGAGGCTTCTTCTTCCTGGTCTTCGGTGTCATCGCGGCCATCGCGGCGATCGCCTCGATCAACCCGATCTGGGCGATCGGCCCGTACCGTCCGGACCACGTGTCCACCGGTGCGCAGCCCGACTGGTACATGGGTATGCCGGAAGGCCTGATCCGTGCGATGCCGGGCTGGGAGATCAACCTGTGGGGCCACACCCTCGTCCTGGGCGTGTTCATCCCGCTGGTCATCTTCCCGGTCGTGCTGGGCTCGATCGCCGCCTGGCCGTTCATCGAGTCCTGGGTCACCGGGGACAAGCGCGAGCACCACATCCTGGACCGCCCGCGCAACGTCCCGACCCGTACGGCCTTCGGTGTCGCCTGGATCGCGGAGTACATCGTGCTGCTGATCGGCGGTGGAAACGACATGTTCGCGCAGTACTTCCACCTCTCGATCAACAACATCACGTGGTTCGTCCGGATCGGCTTCTTCGTCGTCCCGGTCCTCGCGTTCATCGTCACCAAGCGCATCTGCCTCGGCCTCCAGCGCCGGGACCACGACAAGGTGCTGCACGGTCGCGAGACCGGCATCATCAAGCGCCTGCCGCACGGTGAGTTCGTCGAGATCCACGAGCCGCTCTCGCAGGGCAAGCTGCACACGCTGACCGCGCACGAGCAGTACAAGCCGGTCGAGATCGGCCCGACGGTCGACGAGAACGGCGTCGAGCGCAAGGTCGGCCGCAAGGAGAAGCTCCGCGCGAAGCTCAGCAAGGGCTTCTACGCCGAGAACAACCAGATTCCGAAGCCCACGGTGGAGGAGTACAAGGAGATCCAGAGCGGCCACGGCCACCACTGATCCCGCTTGAGGGACTGATTCAGGTCAGTTCTGGTGTCGCCACGGCAAGAGCCCCGTCCAGTGTCCGGACGGGGCTCTTTGCCGTCCCCGGGGCTGGATAGGCTGAAGCCCTTCCCATTCGAGTGGGCCCCGACACGGGGTGGCCGATCAACAGCAGGAGCGGACCATGAACGTTGCGACCCCGGCAGGCGGCGACAGCGTGGCGGCCCGCGGCTGGCCGGGCGTCCTCGACGCCCTGCTGACCGGCCAGGACCTGCGCGCCGACGAGACCGCCTGGGCCATGGACCGGATCATGCGCGGGGAGGCCACGGACGCCCAGATCGCCGGCTTCGTGGTGGCGCTGCGGGCCAAGGGGGAGACGGTCGCGGAGATCAACGGCCTCGTACGGTCCATGTACGGGCACGCCAACCTGATCGAGGTGCCGGGCCGGACGGTGGACATCGTCGGCACCGGCGGCGACGGGGCCAAAACGGTGAACATCTCCACGATGTCCTCGATCGTGGTGGCCGGTACGGGCGCCAAGGTGGTCAAGCACGGCAACCGGGCCGCGTCCTCCGCGAGCGGTTCCTCGGACGTGCTGGAGAAGCTCGGGGTCAACCTGGACCTCACCCCGGCGCGGGTGGTCGAGGTCGCGGAGGAGGCCGGCATCACCTTCTGCTTCGCGGTGAAGTTCCACCCGGCGCTGCGGCACGTGGCGGCGGCCCGCAAGGAGCTGGGCATCCGGACCACGTTCAACTTCCTCGGCCCGCTGACCAACCCGGCGCGGGTACGGGCGCAGGCCACGGGCGTGGCGGACGCGCGGGTGGCGCCCATCGTGGCGGGCGTACTGGCGGAGCGGGGCTCCTCGGCGCTGGTGTTCCGCGGGGACGACGGTCTGGACGAGCTGACGACGACCGCGACCTCCCGGGTGTGGTGGGTCCGCGACGGCCGGGTGGACGAGCAGTCGTTCGACCCGCGCGACGTCGGCATCCCGCTGGTCGACGTCTCGGCGCTGCGGGGCGCGGACGCCTCGTACAACGCGGACGTGGCACGCCGGCTGCTGGCCGGTGAGACGGGCCCGGTGCGCGACTCGGTCCTGCTGAACTCGGCGGCGGCCCTGGTGGCCCTGGACCCGGGCACGGGCCCCCTGGAGGACCAGATCCGCACCGCGATCGCCCGCGCGGCCGAGTCCATCGACTCGGGCGCGGCCCGCGCGGCCCTGGACCGCTGGGTGGCGGCCAGCAACGCCTGATCGTTTCCGGCCAAGGCCCCGGTCCAGCATGCGGACCGGGGTCTTGTGCGTGGGGGATCTTGTGGCAGGATGCTGACCAGGTCACGAGTGACAGCGTTTTGGCCCCGGCTCGCTGTCCGGCAACCCTCCTTCCGTGGCGGGGTGCCCCGGGTGATGACCAGGTCGCAGGCAGAAAGGCCTGCGGCAAGCGCGGATCCCTCGACACCAGGGGTCCTGGTCTCTCGAGGAGCTTTTCCGTGAGCAAGCGAATGCGATAGGGCGACTCCGCCCCTTCTTCACCCTCCGTGCGGTCCTGAGTCGTCCGTGCGTCGAGGTAACTCCCGTACCACTGGCACATGTGCATCCGCGCATCCGCATACCCGTTTCCGCGGATGCGTGCAGCGTGCACCCACGTACGGGCCGTCCGAAGCCATTCAGCCTGTCCTGCCGGGAGATACCGCCATGTCCACGTACCCGAACGCCGCCGTCACCACCGCCACCGCCGCCGTCGACCCCGCCTGTGCCCAGCCCCTGCCGGTCCTCGGCCGGGACGTCACCGTCCCGCTTGTCACCGGCGGCGAGGTCACGTACGCGGCTCTCGACTACGCGGCCAGCGCCCCCGCGCTGCAGCGGGTCTGGGACGACGTCGCCGCCTACGCCCCGTACTACGGCAGCGTCCACCGCGGCGCGGGCTACCTCTCCCAGCTGTCCACGGACCTCTTCGAGCAGAGCCGGGTGACGGTCGCCGAGTTCCTCGACTGCCGTCCGTCCGATCAGGTGATCTTCACCCGGTCCACCACCGACTCGCTGAACCTGCTCGCCGCCGTGCTGCCGGCCGGCTGCCAGGTGTTCGTCTTCGAGACCGAGCACCACGCCTCGCTGCTGCCGTGGGGGGACGCGCAGGTCACGTACCTCAACGCGCCGCGGACCCCGGCCCAGGCCGTGGAGAGCCTGGAGCGGGCGCTGGCCGGGCGGGAGCCCTACGGCCCGGCGCTGGTCTGCGTCACCGGCGCGTCCAACGTCACCGGTGAGCTGTGGCCGGTGAAGGAGCTCGCCGCCGCGGCGCACGCCCACGGCGCGCGGATCGTCCTGGACGCCGCCCAGCTGGCCCCGCACCACCCCGTTTCCGTTCAGGAGCTGGACGTGGACTGGGTGGCCTTCTCCGGGCACAAGCTGTACGCGCCGTTCGGCTCGGGCGTGCTGGCCGGCCGCGCGGACTGGCTGCAGCAGGCGGAGCCGTACCTGGCCGGCGGCGGCGCCTCCCGCAAGGTCGCCCGCCGCGCGGACGGCGGCGTCGACGTCGAGTGGCACACGACGGCGGCCCGCCACGAGGCCGGCTCCCCGAACGTGATCGGCGTGTACTCGATCGCCTCGGCCTGCAAGGCCCTGACCGAGGCGGGCTTCGACGGCCTCGTCGCCCGCGAGCGGCACCTGATCGCCAAGGTCCGCGAGGGCCTGGCGGAGGTCCCGGCCGTCCGCATCCTGTCCCTCTTCGGCGACGACTCCCCCCGGGTCGGCGTCATCTCCTTCGTGGTGGACGGCTGGAACAGCTCGCACTTCGCGGCGGCGCTGTCGGCGGAGTACGGGATCGGCGTCCGCGACGGCCTGTTCTGCGCCCACCCGCTGGTCCGCACCCTGCTGGGCAGCGAGCCGCAGGCCCAGGGGGAGTGCGGAGCCCCCGAGGCGGCCCCGGGCGAGCGCTCCCTGAACGCGATCCGCGTCAGCTTCGGCGCCGGCACCCCGGACGAGCACGTCGACCGCTTCGTGGGCGCCGTGAAGGAACTGGTCACCTCCGGAGCCAAGTGGCAGTACCGCACCGAGGAAGGCCGCTGCGTGCCGGCCGTCTGACGCCGTACGGATCATGACCTACTGGGATCCGATACCGACCGTCCGGGCCTGCGGGGAGGGTGAACCGCTCCCCCGGCCTCGCGGAGCGGGTGCCCGCGTACAACACGTCGTGGGACACCTGGCCCCACGCCTGGCAGGAGCCGCCCGGCTCGGCCCGGCGACAGCCTGCCGGGTCTCCGAGCCGCTGGGACGCTTTGCCGCGCACGCGGTACCGTGCGGCCGGGTGGCGGCTGGGGCGGAGCCCGGCGCACCGTGAGCCGCGCCGGAGGCGTCAGGCGTCGAGGCCGATGGCGAAGGCCGCTTCCAGGTCGTGCTGGGAGTACGTGCGGAAGGCCACGTGGGTGTCCGTCGCCTCGACGCCCGGGATCTTGCTGATGCGGCCCGGGATGATGTCCGCGAGGTTCTCGTGGCGGGCCACGCGGACCAGGGCGATCAGGTCGTACGTCCCCGTGACGGAGTAGACCTCGCTGACGCTGTCCAGCGCGGCGATCGACTCGGCGATCTCGGGGATGCGGTCCACGCTGGTCTTGATGAGCACGATCGCGGTGATCACGGTTGGCTGTCTCCCTCGGTGGCCGTCGCTGGTCGCCTCACTCTAGTCGTACGCCGATAGCGCACCCACGCGTAGACGAAGCCCAGCGAGAAGCCCACCAGGTGGGCGAGGTATGCCACCCCCGGGCCGCTGCCCGCGCGGTGCGCCGCCACCCACTGGAGGGCGAACCAGAACAGCAGGACCATCCACGCGGGGAAGCGGAGCGGTAGGAAGAGGAGGAAGGGGAACAGGCTGGTCACCCGCGCCCGCGGGAACAGGCACAGGAAGGCTCCGAGCACCGCCGAGATCGCGCCCGACGCACCCACCAGCGTCTGCGCCGAGGAGGCGTTGGCCGCCGCGTACGCCGCCAGCGCCAGGTAGCCCGTACAGATGTAGAAGGACAGGAACTCCGGCCGCCCCATCCGCTCCTGCGTCATCACGCCGAAGACGTACAGGAACAGCATGTTGCCGAGCAGGTGCAGCCAGCCGCCGTGCACGAACAGGGCGGTCAGCGGTGTCAGCAGGGCCCGCGCCGAGCCGGTGAAGAGCTCGTCCGGGACCACGCCCCAGCGCCGGAAGTACGCGGTCCCGCTCTCCACCAGCCGCTCGCCCGTCCCGTACGAGGGATTCGTCCCCGAGGCCGGGCCGAGCAGGAACACCACGCAGCAGCCCGCGATCAGCGCGTGGACGACCACCGGGCCCCGGGCGGCCTCCCGGAGGGCCTGCCACTTTACGATCATGCGATCGAGCATGACCCAAGTGGACCCGCCCCGAGCACCGGCAGGCCGTAGGGTTACGTGCTGCGGTCCGCCGATTGACGCGGACGGCGGCTTTAATTGAATCAGCTACGAAGGAGAGAGCGGCCTGATGACGGTTCCCCTGCCGACCGACACCACCCGGTGGCGCTGCACGCTGTGCGGCAACCTCACGCGTTTCGACGTCACTCGTTCGTCGAAGGTCGTGGAGTACGTCCACCTGGATCTTGCCGGGGAGCCCAAGGTCGAGGAGCGCGAGGTGGTCAATGAGACCATCGAGTCGGTCCGCTGCCGGTGGTGCAACGCGGTGGACCAGATCGAGCTCGTGGACAGGCCGGGCGCGGACTCCTGACGGAGCCCCGCCCACAGGTGAATGACGGTAGGGGTGACGGATTGTGGAGCCAGCAAGCGGCGCTGAGCCGGCCGACGCGGCCGGCGACGCCGCCGAGGTGCTCGACCGCCCGCTGCCGGAAGGCGTGCGGCGCCGGGTCGTCGCGCTCGTCTCGGACGCCTTCGGCGGACTGACGGTCGCGGACCTCCCGGCGCAGCTGCGCCAGTACGCCCGGTTCACCCCGACCCGGCGCGCCAAGTTCGCGGGCAACGCCATGGCCGCGGCGGTGGAGGCGGACGCCGTCTTCCGGGGCCGCGTCGCCGAGAAGCTGCGCGAGGCCCAGGCCGAGCTGGCCGGAGCGCTGGAGTCCGGCGCCCCGCCCGCCGCCGCGGACCCGCTGGACGTGGCGGCCGCCGCGTACGTACTGCGCCCGGTCGGCTGGGTGAAGCTGGTGGCCGCCGCGGGCGAGGAGGCGCAGCGCGCCGACGCCGAGCGGGTCGGCGAGGAGACCCGGCGCGAACTGGACCGGCTGCGCGAGGAACTGGCCCAGGCGCGGGACGCGCAGCGCCTCGGCGGCGAGCAGGTACGGGCCGAGCTGGACGCGGTGCGCAAGGAAGCGGAATCGCTTCAGCGCAAGCTGCGCAGCGCCCAGAGCGATGTGAAGCGCGGCGAGGCGGCCCTGCGCAAGGTCACCGCCGTGATCGACGGGATCCGGGGCGACGCGGCCGCGCAGGTGGCGGCCGCCGAGAGCGAGACCCGGCGCCTCAAGTCCCGCCTCGCGGAGGTCGAGACGGCGCTGGAGACCTCCCGCCGGGCCACCCGCGAGGGCCGCAGCGTCGAGGACATGCGGCTGCGGCTGCTGCTGGACACGGTGCTGGACGCTGCCCAGGGGCTGCGCCGCGAGCTGGCGCTGCCGCCGGTGTCGACGCGGCCGGCCGACACCGTGGACGCCGTGGAGCCGGGCCGGATGACCCCGAAGGACATCGCGGCACGCGCCCTGTCGGAGACGGATCCGGCGCTGCTGGACCAGTTGTTGGCGCTGCCCCAGGCCCATCTGGTGGTCGACGGCTACAACGTGACGAAGACCGGCTATCCGACGATGCCGCTGGAGAAGCAGCGGCTGCGGCTGCTGGGCGGGCTGTCGATGCTGGCCGCGCAGACGGGCGCGGAGATGACCTGCGTCTTCGACGGCGCGGAGCTGGCGGCCCCGGTGCTGCTGGCGCCGCCGCGCGGGGTACGGGTGCTGTTCTCCAAGCCCGGTGTGACGGCGGACGAGCTGATCCGCCAGTTGGTACGGGCGGAACCGCCCGGCCGGCCGGTGGTCGTGGTCTCCACCGACCGCGAGGTGGCCGACGGCGTGGCGAAGGCCGGCGCCCGGCCCGTGACGTCCGCTTTGTTGCTGAAGCGGCTTTCGCGCGTTTCGTAACTCGTCGACGGAATGCCCGATTTGGCAAGGCGGACAGGGAACGTACCGTCAAGTGCCCTGCACAGAGCGTGGGCTGTAGGTAAAGAACCTGGTCGGCAGCCAAGTTTTTTGCCTACAGGATTTGAACTGATCACAGCGAGGTCACTAGGGTCGGCTCAAACCTTCGTGCGGCAGTTCACTCATTCGGGGTGACGACGGAGGTGCGCTGCCGAGCCTGCGACTGTAATCGGCGGCTCCAGGCATAAGGAGCTCGCGTTCGTGGCGTCCCACCGTCGACCCAAGCCGCCGACCCGCACCCGCGTGAGCGTGCTCACCGCCCTCGCCACCGCGGCCGTCGCCCTCTCCTCCCAGTCGGCCATGGCCGCCCCGGCCAAGCCGAGCAAGGACGAGGTCAAGAGCAAGGTCGATGCCCTCTACGAGGAGTCCGAGCAGGCCACCGAGAAGTTCAACGGGGCCAAAGACCGCCAGGAGAAGCTGGAGAAGGAGATCTCGCAGCTCCAGGACCAGGTCGCGCGCGGCCAGGACGAGCTCAACGGCCTGCGCAACACGCTCGGTTCGATGGCGACGGCCCAGTACCGCGGCGGCGGCCTCGACCCGTCCATGCTGCTCCTGATGTCCTCCGACCCGGATGCCTTCCTCGACAAGGCCTCCACGCTCCAGCAGGTGAGCGGCAAGCAGGTCGAGGCGATAACGAAGATCCAGGCCAAGCAGCGCAGCCTCGCGCAGCAGCGTCAGGAAGCCACCGGCAAGCTCGCCGACCTCGAAGCCGTCCGCAAGGAACTCGCCGAGAAGAAGGCGGCCGCCCAGAGCAAGCTCGCCGACGCCCAGGCCCTCCTCAACACGCTGACCACCGAAGAGCGGGGCCAGTTGAAGAGTGACGCGGCCAAGGACGGCCAGGCCGCCGCGGACGCCGCCGGCGCCAAGGGTGCGGTGAAGGGCTCGGGCCGGGGCGGGGCGGCCCTCGCCGCCGCGATCACCCAGAAGGGCGACAGCTACCACATGGGCGACACCGGCCCCGACTCGTGGGACTGCTCGGGCCTGACTCAGTGGGCCTACGCCCAGGCCGGCGTCAAGATCAGCCGCGTCACCACCACGCAGGCCAACGACGGCACGCGCATCTACAGTCAGAGCGACCTCCAGCCCGGAGACCTGGTCCTCTTCTACGGCGACCTGCACCACGTGGGCCTCTACGCGGGCAACGGCCAGGTCTTCCACGCCTCCAACCCGACCGGTGGCGTCCGTTACGAGGCCATGAAGAACATGCCGTTCCAGTTCGGCGTCCGCGTCGGCTGACCCGCCCCGAGGGCCACGCGCCCGCCCCGGGACCCGCCGCACACCGCCCATCCGGGCGAATTTCGCGGCCCCGCTGTGACCACACGCCCCGCCGGTGACCTGCGTCTCCGGCGGGGCGTCGTCGTGTGCGCCCTCCGGGGGTCGTTGGCCGGCGCGTGGCGGCGCGGTTACTGTCTGCCAGCGCGGAACCCGGCACACGGCCGTCCACGGGGGCGGACCCGGTCCCGCGCAGCGGAAGGGAGCGGTTCCAGTGGCGTCCCATCGTCGGCCCGGGCTCGGCAGCCTCGACAGGAACACCAAGGTCACCGTCCTGACCGCCGCCGCGGCCGCCGCGGCAGCCATGACGGGCGCGACGGCGAGCGCGGCCCCCGCCCCGCCGCAGGATCCCGCGGCCGGCGCCCGCGCCCAGGTCGACCGGCTCTTCGAGGAGGCCGAACAGGCCACCGAGCGCTACAACCGGGCGGGCGAGCGGGCGGACCGGCTCCACACCGAGATCGACCGGGCGCAGGACGCACTGGCCCGCGGCCAGGACCGCATCAACACCATGCGCGGCCTCCTCGGCACCTTCGCCGGAGCCCAGTACCGCTCCGGCGGCATCGACCCCGCCTTCGAGCTGATGCTCTCCGAGAACCCGGACGAATACCTCGAAAAGGCCTCCCAGCTGGACCGGTTGACGGACCGGCAGGCCCGCCGGCTCTACGAACTGCGCAAGGAGCAGCGCCGGCTGGGCCAGCAGCGCCACGAGGCCTCGCAGAAACTCGCCGAACTCGACTCCGTACGGGCCGACGTGGCCCGCCAGAAGCGCACCGTCACCGCCAAGCTGGCCGCCGCCCGCCGGCTCCTGGACGCCATGCCCAGCCAGGAGCGGGCCGACTTCGAGCGGTCCTCGCGCTCCGGCGAGCGCCCCGAGGGCCTGCCCGAGCCGAACTCGCTCGGCCCCTCCTCGGGCCGCGCCGCGACCGCCGTGATGGCCGCCCGGGCCGCGGTCGGCCGCCCGTACATCTGGGGCTCCACCGGGCCCTCCGGGTTCGACTGCTCCGGGCTGATGGTGTGGTCGTACCGCCAGGCGGGCGTCTCCCTGCCGCGCACTTCGCAGGCGCAGCGGTACGCGGGCCGCCGGGTGCCGCTCTCGCAGGCGCAGCCGGGCGACCTGGTCACGTACCGCTCGGACGCCAGCCACGTCGGCATGTACGTCGGCAACGGCCAGGTGGTGCACGCCCCGTACCCGGGCGCGCGGGTGCGGTACGACCCGGTCGGGATGATGCCGGTGTCCTCCGTGACCCGTCCCTGAGCCGTCCCTGAGCCGTCCGTGAGCCGTCCCCGGTGGGGGCGTGCGTACGATCGTCGGATGTCCCCGGTCCACCGGTTCCTCGTACGCGTACTGCCGCTCCTGCTGAGCGCGCTGCTCGCGGGATGCGGGGCGCCCGCGGCGCGGGACGCAGCCGAGGGGGACATCCGGGAGGCCGTCGCCGCCTGGTCGCGGACGCCGCCCGCGCAGCTCGCCGGGATCCCGCTGGAGGGCTGGGCGTACGAGGTCTCCGCGGTCCGCCGGGACGGCGAGCGGGCCACGGCCCGCGCGGAACTGCGCTACCGGCTCACCGGCTACGACACGGCCCCGGCCGGGTCGGCGCGCGAAGTGCTGCTGAGCCGGGACGGCGCGGACGGCGGGCACTGGCGGGTCACCGGGGACCGGGCCGCGCCGGGCGCGCCGCCGCAGCTGTGGGACCAGGGCCCGGTGGAGGCGGTCAAGGGCGCCCACGCGCTGGTGCTCGGCGTCGGGCAGTCCCCGCAGACCCTCTCCGCGGTCGCGGCGGAGGCCGAGCGGGCGGTGCCCGCGGCGAGCGCCGCCTGGCCGGGGGCGTGGGCGGGCCGGGCGGTGGTGCTGGTGCCGGGCTCCCTGGAGCGGATGGCGGAGCTGCTGGGCCGGCCCGCCGCCGAGTACCGGGGCATGGGGGCGGTCACGACGGGCCGGGTGGGCGCCGCGAAGGCCCCCGCCGACCGGGTCGTCGTCAACCCGGAGGGCTGGGCGGAGCTCAGCGCGGCGGGCCGGGGAGTCGTCCTGACCCACGAGGTCACGCACGTGGCCACCCGGGCCGCGACCACCGCCCGGACCCCGCTGTGGCTGTCGGAGGGCTTCGCGGACTGGGCGGCGTACCGCGGCGGGGCCACCACCGCGCGGCAGGCCGCGCCCGCGCTGGGCCGGGCGGTGCGCCGCGGGGAGCTGCCGGCCGCGCTCCCCGCCGACGGGGCGTTCGCCTTCGGCGGCGACCCGGAGGCGCTGGCCCGCGCGTACGAGGGCGCGTGGCTGGCCTGCCGGCTGATCGCGGCCAAGTGGGGCGACGCCACGCTGGTCCGCCTCTACGAGCGGGCGGGCCGCGAGCCGCTGGCGACGGCCCTGGAGGAGACCATCGGCGGTGATCTGCCCGGCCTGACGCTGGCCTGGCAGGCGGGCCTGCGCGAGGAGCTGGGCGGCGGGTAGCCGCGCCCGCGGCTGGGGGCGGAGCCGCGCGGGGGGCGTCCGGTACTGTCGGCAGGCGATGCACAAGACGCTGATCGTGACCAACGACTTCCCACCGCGACCGGGCGGCATCCAGGCCTTCCTGCACAACATGGCACTGCGGCTGGATCCCGACCGGATCGTCGTCTACGCCTCCACCTGGAAGCACGGCGCGGAGGCCCGCGAGGCCACCGCCGCCTTCGACGCCGAGCAGCCGTTCCAGGTCGTGCGCGACCGTACGACGATGCTGCTGCCGACCCCGCGGGTGACCCGGCGGGCGGTCGGGCTGCTGCGCGAGCACGGCTGCGGGTCGGTGTGGTTCGGGGCGGCGGCCCCGCTGGGGCTGATGGGCCCGGCGCTGCGCCGGGCCGGGGCCAAGCGGATCGTGGCCACCACCCACGGGCACGAGGCGGGCTGGGCGCAGCTGCCGGCGGCGCGGCAGCTGCTGCGCCGGATCGGCGAGGGCACGGACACGCTGACGTACCTCGGCGAGTACACGCGCTCGCGGATCGCCTCGGCGCTGACGGACGCGGCGGCGGCGCGGATGGTGCAACTCCCGCCGGGGGTGGACGAGAAGACCTTCCACCCCGGGTCGGGCGGCGCGGAGATCCGGGCCCGGCTGGGGCTGTCGGACCGGCCGGTGGTGGTCTGCGTCTCGCGGCTGGTCCCGCGCAAGGGGCAGGACACGCTGATCGAGGCGATGCCGCGGATCCTGGCCGCGGTGCCGGATGCCGTACTGCTGGTGGTCGGCGGGGGCCCGTACGAGGCGGACCTGCGGGCGCTGGCCGTCTCCGCCGGGGTCGCGGACTCGGTGGTCTTCACGGGCGCCGTCCCCTGGGCGGAACTGCCCGCGCACTACGGCGCCGGGGACGTCTTCGCGATGCCGTGCCGGACCCGGCGGGGCGGGCTGGACGTGGAGGGCCTCGGGATCGTCTACCTGGAGGCCTCGGCGACCGGCCTGCCGGTGGTCGCGGGCGACTCGGGCGGGGCGCCGGACGCGGTGCTGGAGGGCGAGACGGGCTGGGTGGTCCGGGGCGGAGTCCCCGAGGACGCGGCGGACCGCGTGATCACCCTGCTCCAGGACCCTGAGCTGCGCCGCCGCATGGGGGAGCGGGGCCGCACCTGGGTCGAGGAGAAGTGGCGCTGGGACCTGCTGGCCGACCGCCTGCGCGAGCTGCTCTGACCGACCCGGGCGGACGGGCCCGTCGCGGGGCAGCGCCGCAGGGCACCGCCCACCGCCCACCGCCCGCGCCGCGCCATTACGCCGACCCGGGCGCGTCGGCGCCACGGCCGTGCATGTGCCGACGGACACGGAAGGCATGTCTGCGGACGTGCCCGACCGCGGCGCGCCGGCGAGGAGTGGTGAGGACGATGGACGACGTGCTGCGCGGCACCGTGGCCCTGGTGACCGGTGCTTCGAGCGGGATCGGCCGGGCGGCCGCCCTGACGCTCGCCGGAAAGGGCGCCGCCGTCGCGCTCACCGCACGGCGCGCGGAGCGGCTCACGGAACTGGCGGCCCAGATCGAGGCCGGCGGCGGCACCGCGCTCGTCCTGCCCGCCGACATCGCCGACGAGGCCGAGGCCGCGCGCGTGGTGGAGCGTACGGTCAAGGAGCTCGGGCGCCTCGACACCCTGGTCAACAACGCGGGCCTGATGCTCCTCGGGTACGCCGCAGAGTCGCCCGTCGCCGACTGGAAGCGCATGGTGGACGTCAACCTGACCGCCCTGATGCACACCACCCACGCTGCCCTGCCGCACCTCGTCAGCGCCGCCGGGGACGGCCCCCGGAAGGTGGCCGACATCGTCAACGTGTCCTCCCTGGCGGGCCGCCGGGCCGTGGCCACGGCCACGGCGTACTGCGCCACGAAGTTCGGAGTGGTCGCCTTCAGCGAAGCCCTGCGCCAGGAGCTGGCGCCGCAGCACGTGCGGGTCTGCGTCGTCGAGCCCGGCGCCGTGGACACCGAGTTGCGCGGGCACAACTCCCCCGAGATGCAGCAGGCGCTGGAGCAGATGTTCGGGGGCATCGACCGGCTGGAGGCGCAGGACATCGCGGACGCGATCGCGTACGGGGTCACGCGGCCGCGGCGGGTCGCGGTGCCGGAGATGGTGGTCCTGCCGACCGAGCAGGTGTGAGGCCGGGCCCGTGATCCTCCGCCACACCTGACTGTTCCTCAGATATCTGTCAACACCGCCTCTGGGTGGACGGCCCGATTCCGCCCATGATGCGGCCATGACACCTCAGCTGACGCGCCGTCACTTCCTGGGTATCGGCGCCCTCCAGACCGCCGCAGCCCTCGGCTTCACCCGCATAGGGCTCCAATCGGCGGCCGCCGCCGAGCCCCCCGCCGCGCAGTACGCCCCCGCCATCGTCGTGGGCTCCGGCTACGGCTCGGCCGTCGCCGCCCTCCGGCTCGGACAGGCCGGCGTACGGACCGTCGTCCTGGAGATGGGCCGGCTCTGGAACACCCCCGGCCCGGACGGCAAGGTCTTCCCCTCCACCTCAGCGCCCGACCAGCGCTCCATGTGGTTCCGCACCCGCACCGAGGCCCCGCTGGCCCAGTTCCTCTGGCTCGACGTCGTCAACCGCGACATCAGCCCCTACCCCGGCGTCCTCGACCGGGTGAACCACGGCGACATGTCCGTCTACGTCGGCCGCGGGGTCGGCGGCGGATCCCTCGTCAACGGCGGCATGGCCCCGACGCCCCGGCGCTCGTACTTCTCCGAGGTGCTGCCCCAGGTCGACGCCGACGAGATGTACGGCACGTACTACCCGCGCGCCCGCGCGATGCTCGGCGTCAACGACATCGACCCCGGCTGGTTCGAGTCCACGGAGTGGTACCGGTTCGCCCGGATCTCCCGCAGGCACGCCCAGAACACCGGCCTGAAGACCACCTTCGTGCCCAACGTGTACGACTTCTCGTACATGCAGCGCGAGGCCGCCGGCACCGCCACCCGCTCGGCGCTGGCCGGCGAGGTCATCTACGGCAACAACTTCGGCAAGAAGAGCGTCGACAAGACCTACCTCGCGGCCGCGATCGGCACCGGCAACGTCACCATCGAGACCATGCAGCGCGTCGTCGGCGTGCGCCAGGACCCGGCCGGCGGCTACGTGCTCACCGTCCGGACCAGCGATCTGACGGGAAGGGTCACCGAGGTCAGGGAGCTCGGCTGCAAGCAGCTCTTCCTCGGTGCCGGCAGCCTCGGCACCACCGAGATCCTGCTGCGCGCCCGCGAGCGGGGCACCCTGCCCGGGCTCAGCGAGAAGGTCGGGCTCGGCTGGGGCCACAACGGCAACATCATGACCGCCCGGGCCAACCACCTGTGGGACACGGTCGGCTGCAACCAGGCCACCATGCCCGCCCTGGGCATCGACGACTGGGACAACGCCGCCAACCCGGTGTTCGCCGAGATCGCCCCGCTGCCCATGGGCTTCGAGCACTGGATCTCGATGTACCTGGCCATCACCAAGAACCCGGAGCGCGGGCACTTCACGTACGACGCGGCGACCGACTCGGCGCGGCTGAACTGGCGCCGCGACCAGAACACCCCGTCGGTCCAGGCCGCCAAGAACCTCTTCGACCGGATCAACCGGGCCAATTTCACGATCTACCGGTACGACCTGTTCGGCGACAACAGGAACTTCGCCGACAACTTCACGTACCACCCGCTCGGCGGCTGCGTCCTCGGCGACGCGACCGACAACTACGGCCGCGCCAAGGGCCACCAGGGGCTGTACGTGGTCGACAGCTCCCTGATCCCGGGCTCCCTCGGGGTGAACCCGTTCGTCACCATCACCGCGCTCGCCGAGCGCAACATGGCGCGGATCCTCGCCGAGGACCCCCGGTAGCGCACGAGGGGCTCAGCCCCGGTACAGGGCCTCGATCTCGTCCGCGAAGTCCTTCGCCACCACATTCCGCTTCAGCTTCAGCGAAGGCGTGATGTGACCCGACTCCTCCGTGAACTGGGAGGGCAGAATGCGGAATTTCCGCACCGATTCCGCCTTGGAAACCGCCGCGTTGCCGTCGTCCACGGCCTGCTGGACGGCGGCGATGAGGTCCGCGTCCTCGCGCAGCTCCGCCGCCGTGACCCCGGCCGGCTTGCCGTGCTCCGCGGCCCAGCGGCCCAGGAACTCCTCGTCGATGGTGACCAGTGCGGCCACGAACGGCCGCGCGTCGCCGACCACCATGCACTCCGCGACCAGCGCGTGCGCCCGGATCCGGTCCTCGATCACCGCGGGGGCCACGTTCTTGCCGCCCGCCGTGACGATGAGCTCCTTCTTGCGCCCGGTGATCGCGAGGTAGCCGTCCTCGTCGAGGGTGCCGACGTCACCGGTGTGGAACCAGCCGTCGGTCAGCGCCTCGGCGGTCGCCGTCTCGTTCTTCCAGTACTCCTTGAAGATGTGCTCTCCGTGCAGCAGCACCTCGCCGTCGTCGGCGATGCGCACCACGGAGCCCGGCAGCGGCTGGCCGACCGTACCGATCTTCGTACGGTCCCACGGGTTGAACGCGGTGGCCGCGCACGACTCCGTCAGGCCGTAGCCCTCCAGGACCGTGAAGCCGATGCCGCGGAAGAAGTGGCCGAGCCGCTCGCCCAGCGGGGCGCCGCCGGAGATCGCGTACTCGCCGCGCCCGCCGAGGACCGTGTGCAGCTTGCTGTAGACCAGCTTGGAGAACAGCTTGTGCTTCAGCTTCAGGCCGAAGGACGGCCCGCCCGGGGCGTCCAGCGCCCGGCTGTACGCGATGGCCGTCTCGGCCGCCGCGTCGAAGATCTTGCCCTTGCCGTCGGCCTGGGCCTTGGCGCGCGCCGAGTTGTAGACCTTCTCGAAGACGCGCGGCACGCCGAGGATCAGCGTGGGCCGGAAGGACTGCAGCTCGTCGGTGAGGTTCTTGATGTCCGGTACGCAGCCCAGGCGGATCGGCGCCAGTACGGCCGCCACCTCCACCAGGCGCCCGAAGACGTGCGCGGCGGGCAGGAAGAGCAGCACGGAGCATTCGCCGGTGCGGAACAGCGGGCTCAGGCGCTCCACCACGTTGCCGCACTCGGCGAAGAAGTTGCGGTGGGTCAGCACACAGCCCTTGGGGCGGCCGGTGGTGCCCGAGGTGTAGACGATGGTGGCCGGGTCGTCGGCGTTCGCGAGCGAACTGCGCTCGTCGACCTCGGCGTCGCCGACCTCGGCGCCGGCGGAGTTCAGGGCCGCGATCGCGCCCTGCTCGATCTCCCAGACCTCGCGCAGTTCCGGCAGCCGGTCGCGCAGCGAGGCCACGGCCGCGCTGTGCGCGGGGCTCTCGACGATGACGGCGACGGCGCCGGAGTCGCCGAGGATCCACTGGATCTGCTCGGGCGAGCTGGTCTCGTACACGGGGACGGTGACGCCGCCCGCGCTCCAGATCGCGAAGTCGAGGAGCACCCACTCGTAGCGGGTGCGGGAGATCAGTGCGACGCGGTCGCCGGGCCGGATGCCGGCCGCGATCAGGCCCTTTGCGGCGGCGCGCACCTCGGCGAGGAATTCGGTCGCCGTCACGTCCTGCCAGCCGCCGTCGACCTTGCGGCCCATGACGGCGGTGTCGGGATGCTGCGCGGCATTGCGGCGGATGAGATCCGTCAGGTTCCCGTCCGACGGGACCTCGTACAGGGCCGGAAGGCTGAACTCGCGCAAGACTGCTGCTCCTCTGGGCGCCATCGCCACCATGTGGACCGACCGGACGTTACCCACCGGTAGTGGGTTCCGGATAGAGGGAACCGGCCAGATGTTCCGTGCGTCACATGACGCGGCCGTGCCATGCCGACAGTAGTCGACCCCGTTTGCGACTCGGAAGTAACCGCAGGTAGGCCGCCTGTGCCACCCCCTCTACCCGCGGCCCCCGGGCCCCCCTAGGGTGGAGCGCATGGGTGGCAGGAAAAGCAGCACGCGGGTCCACGTCGTCAGCGACGTCCACGGCAACGCCGAGGCGCTCGCCCGGGCCGGGGACGGTGCCGACGCCCTGATCTGCCTCGGTGACCTCGTGCTCTTCCTCGACTACGCCGACCACTCGCGCGGCATCTTCCCCGATCTGTTCGGCGTCGAGAACGCCGACCGGATCGTGGAACTGCGCACCGAGCGCCGCTTCGACGAGGCCCGCGACCTCGGGCGCCGGCTGTGGGCCGGACTGGACCGGGAACGCCTGATCGAGGGCGCGGTGCGCCGCCAGTACGCCGAGATGTTCGCCGCGTTCCCGCAGCCCACGTACGCCACCTACGGCAATGTCGACATCCCGGGTCTGTGGTCCGAGTACGCCGGACCCGGCACCACCGTCCTCGACGGGCAGCGGGTGGAGATCGGCGGCCGCGTCTTCGGCTTCGTCGGCGGCGGACTGCCCTCCCCGATGCGCACCCCGTACGAGGTGGACGAGGAGGAGTACGCCGCCAAGGTCGAGGCGCTCGGCGAGGTGGACGTGCTGTGCTCGCACATCCCGCCGGAGGTGCCGGAGCTCTGCTACGACACGGTCGCGCGCCGGTTCGAACGGGGCAGCGAGGCCCTGCTCGCGGCGATCCGGCGGACCAGGCCGCGGTACGCGCTGTTCGGGCACGTGCACCAGCCGCTGGCACGGCGGATGAGGATCGGCGCCACGGAGTGCGTGAACGTCGGGCACTTCGCCGCCACCGGAAGGCCCTGGGCCCTGGAGTGGTGAGCCCGGGCCCTGGAGTGGTGACCTCCGCACGCACGGTAGCCTGCACGCGGCGGCCGTAGGCCGCACACTTCCTCGAACACTCCCTGGAGGGGCGACCGCCATGGCCGAACACACCAGCTCGAGCATCACGATCGAGGCGGCGCCGGCCGACGTGATGGCCGTGATCGCCGACTTCGCCCGCTACCCCGAGTGGACCGGCGAGGTGAAGGAGGCCGAGGTGCTGGCCACCGACGCCGAGGGCCGCGCCGAGAAGGTCCGGCTGCTGCTCGACGCGGGCGCGATCAAGGACGACCACACCCTCGCCTACACCTGGAGGGGCGCGGACGAGGTCAGCTGGACCCTGGACAAGTCGCAGATGCTGCGCCAGCTCGACGGCTCGTACCGGCTCGCCCCGCTGGACGGCGGCAAGCGCACCGAGGTCACCTACCAGCTGACCGTCGACGTCAAGATCCCGATGCTCGGCATGATCAAGCGCAAGGCCGAGAAGGTCATCATCGACCGCGCCCTGGCGGGCCTGAAGAAGCGCGTCGAGTCGGCCTGATCCATGCGCATCCTGCTGATCACCGGTCCCGGCGGGGCCGGCCGGACCACCGTGGCCGCGGCCACGGCCGTCGCCGCCGCACGGACCGGGCAGCGGGTGCTGCTGCTCTCCGCAGACCCCGGTGATCCCCTGGCCGCACTGGTCGGGGAGGCGACGGGGGAGCCCGTCGAAGCCGCGCCCGGGCTGGCCGCCGTACCGGCCGCCGGGGTGCTCGTGGCCCGCGTGGACTCCGGCGAGGAGTTCCGCGAGGAGCTCGTCGCCCTCCAGGAGCGCGGATCGGCGCTCCTCGGCATGGTCGGGGCCCGGCCGCTCGGGGCCGAGGAGCTCACCGAGCTGCCCGGCGCCGAGCAGTTCGCCCTGCTGCGCGCCCTGCGCCGGGCCGCCGCCGCCCCCGGCACCGACCTCGTCGTCGTCGACCTGCCCCCGCTCCACCAGGCCGTCGCCACCCTCGCCCTCCCCGCGCAGCTGCGCCGTTACCTGGCCCGGCTGCTCCCGGCCGAGCGGCAGGCGGCCCGCGCCCTGCGGCCCGTACTGGCCCAGCTGGCCGGCGTACCCATGCCCGCGCAGTGGCTGTACGAGGCCGCCGCGCGCTGGGACGAGGAGCTGGCCGAAGTCCAGGCCGTCGTGGAGGCCGCCGCCACCTCGCTGCGGATCGTCGCCGAGCCGGGACCGGGCGCCGACGCCGCGCTGCGGACCGGGCTGCTCGGCCTCGCCCTCGAACAGCTCCCGGTCGGCGCGATCGTCGCCAACCGGATGGTGCCGCAGGGCTCGCCCGACCCCTGGCTGGCCGGGCTCGCCGCCCAGCAGGAGAAGTACGCCGCCCAGTGGGCCGGTGCCGAGTGGGCCGGTGCCGAGTCGGTCGGGGCCGAGTCGGGCGGAGACGTGCCCGTGCTGCCGGTCGGCCACCTCGGGCGGGACCCGGCGGGGCCGGAGGACCTGATCGGCCTGGCTGGGGCGGAGGGGCTCGTTCCGGGGGCCTCCGAGGCCCGGGTGCGGGCGCGCCCCGCGTGGGTGGTCGAGGACAGGCTCGCCGACGACGGGGTACTCGTCTGGGTGGTGCCGCTGCCCGGCGCCCACAAGCGGGACCTCGACCTGGTCCGGCGCGGCGACGAGCTGCTGCTCGCGGCGGGCCCGTACCGCAGGATCGTTCCGCTGCCCTCGGCGCTGCGCCGCTGCACGGTGTCCGGCGCCGCCCTCGCCGGCGGGGTGCTCCGGATCCGCTTCACGCCGGACCCGGACCTGTGGCCGCGCAGGCCCTGAACGCCGCGCAGGCACTGAAACCGGGTACCCCCGTTCGGGTACCGTCGAAGGTAGTACGTACCGCCCAGCAGCTGCCGCAGGAGAGTCCGCCATGAGCGAGGCCACCGACCGTCCCACCGACGACGACGCCTGGGCCAAGGCCTGCGCCGAGGACCTCGCCGCGGAGCAGGAGCGCCGCCGGGCCCGCCAGGGCGGCGCGGGCGCGGGCGCCGGGAGCGGCGCCGGGACCGCCGCCGAGGAGCTGTTCAAGCTGTTCGAGGCCGTCGCCGACAAGGTGTCCGGGCTGAACAACCCGCTGCTCGGCGCCGCCGCCCAGGGCGCCGTACGCCAGTTCGTCAACCAGGCGAAGGCCGCCGCCAAGCCCGTCGTCGAGCGCAACCCCGAGGTCTTCGACCACCTCGCGGCCGCCGGCTCCGAGCTGCTCGCCGCGTACCGCTCTGCCGTCGAGGGCCACGAGCGCCGCTGGACCCGCGACGAGCCCGCCCCCGGCACTCCCTCGGACCGCCCCTCCGGCGACCATTCCGACCCCCGCGACGAGGGCGGGAGCGGTCCGACGCAGCGGATCGATCTCGACTGAGACGCCGCTGCCCTCGGGTACCGTTGGCCGTGGCGGGGTTTGACCGGAAACCGAGGGACTAATGGCACTCACCATCGGCGTCGACATCGGCGGCACGAAGATCGCGGCCGGCGTGGTCGACGAAGAGGGCACCATCCTTGAGACGTACAAGGTGCCCACCCCGCCGACCGCGGACGGAGTGACGGACGCTATCTGCGCCGCAGTGTCCGAAGTCAGCAGCAACCACACCATCGAGGCCGTCGGCATCGGCGCCGCCGGATACGTGGACGACAAGCGCGCGACGGTGCTCTTCGCACCGAACATCAACTGGCGCCACGAGCCGCTCAAGGACAAGGTCGAGCAGCGCATCGGCCTGCCGGTCGTCGTCGAGAACGACGCGAACTGCGCGGCCTGGGGCGAGTACCGCTTCGGAGCCGGCCAGGGCCACGACGACGTCATCTGCATCACGCTCGGCACGGGCCTGGGCGGGGGCATCATCATCGGCAACAAGCTGCGCCGCGGACGCTTCGGCGTGGCCGCCGAGTTCGGGCACATCCGGGTGGTCCCGGACGGCCTGCTGTGCGGGTGCGGGAGCCAGGGCTGCTGGGAGCAGTACGCCTCCGGCCGCGCGCTCGTCCGGTACGCGAAGCAGCGCGCCAACGCCACCCCCGAGAACGCGGTGGCCCTGCTCGCGCTCGGCGACGGTACCCCCGAGGGCATCGAGGGCAAGCACATCAGCGAGGCGGCACGGGCCGGTGACCTGGTGGCCATCGACGCCTTCCGCGAGCTGGCCCGCTGGGCGGGCGCGGGCCTGGCCGACCTGGCCTCGCTCTTCGACCCGTCGGCGTTCATCGTCGGCGGCGGGGTCTCCGACGAGGGCGACCTCGTCCTCGACCCGATCCGCAAGTCCTTCAAGCGCTGGCTGGTCGGCGGCGCCTGGCGCCCGCACGCGCAGGTGCTGGCCGCGCAGCTCGGCGGCAAGGCCGGGCTCGTGGGCGCGGCGGACCTGGCCCGCCAGGGCTGACACCGGCTGTTGTCCGAACTGCCCGCCGCGCCCTCTGTGGCACGGCGGGCAGTCTGGCTATGTTGCCGTCCATGCTGCCGAACTCTGTGACGGAACCCGACGGTTCCGCGGTGATCCGAGCCCTCAGCTACAACATCCGCTCGATGCGGGACGACGAGGAGGCGCTGGCCCGGGTGATCCGCGCCTGCGCCCCCGACCTGGTCTTCATCCAGGAGGCCCCGCGGTTCTTCCGCTGGCGCAAGCACGCGGCGCGGCTGGCCGCGAAGACGGACCTGGTGGTGCTGAGCGGGGGCGCCACGGCCGCGGGCCCGCTGCTCCTGTGCTCGCTACGGGCCTTCGTGGAGCGGACGGAGGACGTCCTGCTGCCCCCTACGCCCGGTCTGCACCGGCGGGGCTTCGCCACGGCGGTGGTCCGCTTCGGGGCCGCGCGGGTGGCGGTGCTCAGCGCGCACCTGTCGTTGGACGGGGCGGAACGCCGGGCCCAGGCCGACCTCTTGCTGGACCGCCTCACCGCGATGGGCGCGCCGTACGGGATCGCGGCCGGCGACATCAACGAGGGCCCGGCCGGGCCCTCGTTCACGCGGCTGGCCGGTGTGCTCCAGGACTGCAGGGCCGTCGCGCCCTGGGGCGGGGGGCCGACCTTCCCTTCCCGGGCCCCGGAGCGGCGGATCGACGCCGTCTTCGCCACGAAGGGCGTGGAGGTGCTGGCCTGTGGCGCCCCGGTGGACCTGCCGGGCCTGCTCCCCGCAGACCTCGCCGCGGCTACGGACCACCTTCCGGTCCTGGCCGCGCTTCGCCTCCCGGTCCCGACGTAGCCGACCACCCGGGGCTCCGCCCCAGACCCCGGGGAACCAGGGAAGGGCGGGGGTTGCGGCTCCGCGCAGCGGCACCGAAACTCCCGCCCTTCCCTGGTTCCCGGCGGACGGAGCCCGGCGCAGCCGCGCGAGCGGCGCGTCGGGAAGGCAGCGGCGCGTCAAGAAGGGTCAGACCACGGCTCCGCGCCCCGGATCGTCGTCCTCGTCATCGCCCTGCGACATCCGCGCGACGAGCGTCGCGAAACCGCCCAGGAACCCGCCGATCCCCAGCGTCGTGAGCCACCACGTCATGTCCCACTGCAGCAGCACCGCCACCAGCAGCAGCAGCGGCCCGCCCACCACCGCCAGCCACGCGAACTTCGCCGTCGTGTCCGCCGGCGGCAGCTCCGGCTCCGGCGGGACGAAGTGCCCCTCGTCCTTCTCGTCCGGCTCCGCCGGGGTGTGGTCCCGGGGTCCGTTCCCGGGCGCCGAACCGCCGACGCCCACCCCCGGCGCGAACACCACCGAGCTGCCCAACACCGTCGGCGCCGGCGGAGGCTCCGCCGGCGACTCCGCGGACGGCTCCGCAGACGCCGCAGCCGGAGGCTCCGGCTCGACGTCCTCCTCCGGCAGCATCAGGTTCTCGATCGGCCGGAACGGCCTCGCCCCCGGCGGGTCCGGCGGCTCCTGGCCGTACCCGGCGACGATCGCCGCCCAGGCCGCCTCCTCGTCCAGCGGGGGGACACCCCCCGGGGACTCCTCGTGCTCAGCCACCGCTGGCCGCCCCCTCCCTGCCGACGCTCTCCGCGAGCCGCCCGACGAACGCATAACTGTCCGCGAAGATCTGCTCCGCGTCATGGTCCAACGTCGCGACGTGGTAGCTCTGTTCCAGCAGGGTCTCGGTGACGTCCGTCGACGAGATCCGCGCGAGGATCCGCGCCGAGTCGGCCGGGTTCACGACGTGGTCCTGCACGCTGTGCAGCAGCAGCACCGGCTGCGTGACCTGCGGCAGCTCGGTGTCGACCAGCCTCAGGAACTGCCGCAGCGAGGCCGCGGCCCGGGTCGGGACCCGGGTGTAGCCGACCTCGGCGACGCCCGGCTTGGCGATGTCGCTCGCGATGCCCGGGGTGGACCGCAGGAAGTGCTGCGCCACCGGAAGGGCGAAGGCCATCGGGTCGTTGATCTTGTTGACCGGGTTGACCAGGACGATGCCGCGCACGGCGTCCCCGTGCCGGGCCGCCAGCCGCAGGGTCAGCGCCCCGCCCATCGACAGCCCGAAGACGAACACCTGCGTGCACGTCTCCAGCAGCTCCCGCAGCGCCCGGTCCACCTCGGCGTACCAGTCCTGCCAGCCGGTGAGCTGCATGTCCTGCCACCGCGTCCCGTGCCCGGGCAGCAGCGGTACGGAGACCGTCAGACCCCGCCCGGCCAGGTACTCCGCCCACGGGCGCATGGACTGAGTGGTACTGGTGAAGCCGTGGCAGAGGAGGACACCGACCTCTCCGCCCTCGTGGCGGAACGGCTCGGCTCCAGGGAGGACGGGCACCAGGGTCTCCTTCGACGGGTGGGGGGTGCGTAGCGCTGTGTGACTTCACCGTACGCGACGGGGGTGACACCGACCAGGGTCGTCGCCCCCTCCGCCCCGAGCCAGGGGATATGGTCTGTTCGACAGACACAGGAAGGCTTTCGAGTTGATCTACGGCGCAATGAAGTTCTCCATCGGGGGGTCCCTGAAGCTCGCCTTCAGGCCGTGGGTGGAGGGCCTCGAGAACATTCCCGCCGAGGGGCCGGCGATCCTCGCGAGCAACCACCTGTCCTTCTCGGACTCCTTCTTCCTGCCGGCCGTGCTGGACCGGAAGGTCACCTTCATCGCGAAGGCGGAGTACTTCACCTCCCCGGGCGTCAAGGGCAAGCTGACGGCCGCCTTCTTCAAGGGCGTCGGCCAGCTCCCCGTGGACCGCTCCGGTGCGCGCGGTGCGGGCGAGGCCGCGATCAAGAGCGGTATCGACGTCATCGAGCGCGGGGAGCTGTTCGGTATCTACCCCGAGGGGACCCGTTCACCCGACGGCCGCCTCTACCGCGGCAAGCCCGGCGGACTGGCCCGCGTGGCCCTGGCCACCGGGGCGCCGGTGATCCCCGTGGCGATGATCGACACGGAGAAGATCCAGCCGCCCGGCAAGGTCGTCCCCAAGCTGATGCGCCCCGGCATCCGGATCGGCAAGCCGCTGGACTTCAGCCGCTACCAGGGCATGGACGGCGACCGCTTCATCCTGCGCTCGGTGACCGACGAGGTCATGTACGAGATCATGAAGCTGTCCGGCCAGGAGTACGTCGACATCTACGCGACGGCCGCCAAGCGGCAGATCGCCGACGCGGAGAAGGCCGAGAAGGCCGCCAAGGCCGCCGCCGAGAAGAACGACAAGGCCGCGGAGTAGAGCACGGGCGGCATCGCCCGCACGGGGTGGGGGAGATGGCGAAACGCGAGCGTGTCGTGCGCATGTCGGTCGAGCAGCCGCTGTGGCGGGCGCTGACCGCCTACCGGCTGATCACCGCGGTCTACGCGGGCCTGCTGTTCGCCTCGGCGTACCGGGACTTCGACCGGCCCTGGGTCGCGGCCGGCTACCTCGCCGTACTCGCCGTCTGGACCCTGGCGACCCACCGCCGGGTGGCGAACGCGGCCAGCTGCACCAAGCGCTTCCTCGGCGCCGACCTCACCGTCGCGCTCGTCGGCATCCTGCTCACCCCGCTCGCGGACACCCACGCGCGGATCGCCGGGGGCGGCCCCACCCTCCCCTCCATCTGGACGGCGGGATCCGTCCTCGCCTTCGCCATCAAGGGCGGCTGGCGCTGGGCCTGCTTCGCCTCGACCTTCGTGGCCGTGGCGAACGTCGGCATCCACGGCGGCGAGCCCACCCGCGACACCCTGCACAACGTGCTGCTGGTCTGGGTCGCCTCCATAGCCATCGGGTACGTCGTCGAGGTCGCCCGGGCCAGTGAGGCCACCCTGGCCCGCGCCCTGGAGATCGAGGCCGCCACCCGCGAGCGCGAGCGGCTCGCCCGCGACATCCACGACGGGGTCCTCCAGGTCCTGGCCATGGTCCAGCGGCGCGGCACCGAGCTGGGCGGCGAGGCCGCCGAGCTCGGCCGGATGGCCGGGGAGCAGGAGGTGGCGCTGCGCACCCTGGTCTCCAGCGGGCTGATGCCCGCCTCCCGGATCTCCCGGGACGAGTCGCTCGGCGCGCTGGTGGACACGTACGAGGTGGAGGAACCCGGCGCCGACGAGGGCGAGCTGGACCTGCGGTGCCTGCTCGCGCCGCACGCCGGATCCCGGGTCAGCTTCGCCGAGCCGGGTGCGCCGGTGCCGCTGCCGGTGCCCGCGGCGAAGGAGCTGGCCGCGGCCGTCGGGGCCGCCCTCGACAACGTGCGCAAGCACGCCGGGGACGGGGCCCGGGCGTGGATCCTGGTCGAGGACTGGGGCGACGAGGTGATCGTGACCGTCCGCGACGACGGCCCGGGCATCCCGGCGGGCCGGCTCGACCAGGCCGAGGGCGAGGGCCGGATGGGCGTGGCCCTGTCCATCCGCGGCCGGCTGCGGGACCTCGGCGGCAGCGCCGAGCTGGTGTCCGTCCCCGGGCAGGGCACCGAAGTGGAACTGAAAGTACCGAGGGGGAGAACCCAGTGAGCAAGACCGCCGAGCCGCAGCCGCAGCCGCACGAGATCAAGGTGATGGTCGTCGACGACCACCCGATGTGGCGGGACGCGGTCGCCCGCGACCTCGCCGCCGCGGGATTCGACGTGGTCGCCACGGCCGGCGACGGCCCCGAGGCCGTCCGCCGGGCCGTCCCGGCCGCCCCCCACGTCCTGGTCCTCGACCTCAACCTGCCGGGCATGCCCGGGGTGCAGGTCTGCAAGGAGCTCGTCGGCGCCAACCCCGCGCTGCGCGTCCTGGTCCTGTCCGCGAGCGGTGAGCACGCCGACGTCCTGGAGGCGGTGAAGTCCGGGGCCACCGGCTACCTGCTGAAGTCCGCGGGCGCCCAGGAGCTGATCGACGCCGTGCGCCGCACCGCGGCCGGCGACCCGGTGTTCACCCCGGGCCTGGCCGGGCTGGTGCTCGGCGAGTACCGGAGACTGGCCACCGACCCGGCGCCCGCCGCCGCCGACGAGCCGAAGGTCCCCCAGCTGACCGACCGGGAGACCGAGGTGCTGCGGCTGGTGGCCAAGGGGCTCTCGTACAAGCAGATCGCGGAGCGCCTCGTCATCTCGCACCGCACGGTGCAGAACCACGTGCAGAACACCCTGGGCAAGCTCCAGCTGCACAACCGGGTGGAGCTCGTCCGTTACGCGATAGAGCGTGGCCTCGACGACGCGTAATGGGGGACGTTCACCGTCTCGTACGTCGTACTCATGTCCTCGTACGAGTGAACGGGGGGACGCAACACCCCGTGATTTCACCGGAATTGACCCTTCCCAGGCCCTTGCTGTGACCTGAGTCACCACTAGCGTGACCGTCATGCGGGCTCAGTGGGCCCTGTGGCGAAGGGAGATTCCATGAAGGTCGGAGTGCTGACGGGCGGCGGCGACTGCCCCGGTCTCAACGCGGTCATCCGGGCCGTCGTCCGCAAGGGCGTCCAGGAGTACGGGTGCGACTTCGTCGGGTTCAAGGACGGCTGGCGCGGCGCGATCGAGGGCGACACCGTCCCGCTCGGCATCCCCGCCGTCCGCGGCATCCTGCCGCGCGGCGGCACCATCCTCGGCTCCTCGCGGACCAACCCGTTCAAGCAGGAGAACGGGGTCCGGCGGATCAAGGAGAACCTCGCCAAGTACGAGGTCGAGGCCCTCGTCGCGATCGGCGGCGAGGACACCCTGGGCGTGGCCGCGCGGCTGTACGGGGAGTACGGCATCCCGTGCGTCGGCGTCCCGAAGACCATCGACAACGACCTGTCGGCCACCGACTACACCTTCGGCTTCGACACGGCGGTGGGCATCGCCACGGAGGCCATCGACCGGCTGCACACCACGGCCGAGTCGCACATGCGGGTGCTGGTCGTGGAGGTGATGGGCCGGCACGCCGGCTGGATCGCCCTGCACTCGGGGCTGGCGGGTGGCGCCAACGTGATCCTCATCCCGGAGCAGCGCTTCGACCTGGACCAGGTGTGCGCGTGGGTGACCTCCCGGTTCAAGGCGAGCTACGCGCCGATCGTGGTGGTCGCGGAGGGGGCCATGCCCAAGGACGGGGAGATGGTGCTGAAGGACGCCACGACCGACTCGTTCGGGCACGTCCGGCTGTCGGGCGTGGGGGAGTGGCTGGCCAAGGAGATCGAGGCGCGGACCGGCAAGGAGGCGCGGACCACGGTGCTCGGGCACGTCCAGCGAGGCGGTACGCCGAGCGCGTTCGACCGGTGGCTGGCGACGCGGTTCGGGCTGCACGCGATCGACGCCGTGCACGACGGCGACTTCGGGAAGATGGTCGCGCTCAAGGGGACGGACATCGTGCGGGTGCCGATCGCGGACGCGACGGCGAAGCTGAAGACGGTGGACCCGGCGCTGTACAAGGAGGTCGGGGTGTTCTTCGGCTGATCCGGAGCGGGTGAGTCGGGGCAGCTGACCCGGGGCGGGTGCGCGGGCTGTGGGTCGTATCGGACGTAAAGTGACGAAACGACCCATGGTCCGTTTGGTTGTGCACAGCACGGGAGCGAACGTGGAAATCCTGGCATTCGGGGTGCAGGGCGACGAGAGGCCGCTGATCGAGAGGGCGTTCGCGGCCGCCGGACAGCACGAGGTGCGCTGCCTGGACGTCTTCCTCACCGAGGACACCGCCCCCATCGCGGCCGGGTACGAGGTCGTCTCGTCGAGCGTGAACGCGGACCTGGGCGGGCGGGTCCTGCGGACCCTGGCCGGGGGCGGGACGAGGATGATCGCCCAGCGCTCGACGGGCTTCAACAACATCGACCTGGACGTCGCCCGGCAGCTCGGCATGACGGTGAGCCGGGTGTCGTACTACTCCCCGTACTCCGTGGCCGAGTTCGCGTGGACCCTGGCGATGGCCGTGAACCGGCGGATCGTCCGGGCCTCGAACCGGACACGGGACTTCGACTTCCGGCTGAACGGGCTGATGGGCCGCGACATGCGCGGCCGTACGGTGGGGGTGCTCGGGACCGGCAGGATCGGCGAGGCGTTCACGCGGATCGCGCACGGGTTCGGCACGAACCTGCTGGGCTGGGACGTCGCGGAGAACCCGGCGTGCGTGGAGCTGGGCATGAAGTACGTGGACAAGGAGGAGCTGCTCACCTCGGCGGACCTGGTCAGCCTGCACGTACCGCTGCTGGAGTCGACGCACCACCTCATCGACGCGGCGGCGCTGCGGATGATGAAGGACGACGCGATCCTGGTGAACTCCAGCCGGGGCGGGCTGATCGACACGGATGCGCTGGTGTCGGAGCTGCGGGCGGGGCGGTTCGAGGGGGTGGGGCTGGACGTGTACGAGGCGGAGGCCGGGCTCTTCTTCCTGGACAAGTCGCTGGAGGCCGTCGAGGACGACACCATGGCGCGGCTGATCACGTTCCCGAACGTCGTGGTGACCTCGCACCAGGCGTACTACACGCACGATGCGGTGGGCCAGATCATCGAGACGACGGTCCGGAACGTGGCGGACTACGTGGCGGGGCGGAGGTCGGAGAACACGTTGGTCCCCGAGTGACGCGAGTTCGCCCCGAGTTCAGGCCGGGGCGATGCGCGCGGCGCGGGCGCATGGCCTAGATTCGCCCCCGTGGACATACCTTCCGCGGGCCGCTGGATCCTGCTCACCTTCGCCGCGATACAGCTCGTGCACGCCGTATGGGCCCTGCGGCCCGCGCTCCGTTCCCGGCCGGGGGAGCGGGTGGACCCGTGGCTGGAGTTCGCGGATCCGGCCGTCGGCGTACCGGTGGCGCTGGCACTGGCCTTCGGGAACCTCACGGCGTTCCTCGTCGGCATGGCGGTGCTCGGCCCGATCCTGGCCGCCCAGCTGGTACGGAGCTTCGCCGCCCGCCGCAAGAACCCCACCTCGGCATAACGGCTCCGGCTGTGCGGGGGCCGGGGACGGCCCCCGCACGGCGGGCCCGGGCTCTACGCCGGGGCGGCGGCGCGCAGGCCCGCCAGCAGCTCGTGCAGCAGCTGCGCGCCGCCCAGGGTGAGGATGGACTCCGGGTGGAACTGGACTCCCGCGAAGGTGGGGGCCCGGAGGGCGTGGACCTCCGCCGTCGCCGGGTCGCGGGAGATCTCCACGCCCTGGTCGGCCAGCCGGCCGGCCGCCTCGTCGGGGCAGTGCGCCGTGTACGTGTTGTAGAAGCCCACCACCTCCTCCCTGCCGAAGAAGTCGATCCGGGTCTGCGCCCCCTGCGCCGGCTCCGCCTTGCGGATCAGCGGCAGGCCCAGTTCGGCCGCCAGCAGCTCGTGGCCCAGGCAGACGCCGAGCAGGCCGTGCCGGTGTCCCGCGAGCAGTTCGCCGGCCAGCGCGCGCAGCATCCGCATCTTCGGGTCGGTGGTGTCCGCCGGGTTCCCCGGCCCCGGGCCCATGACGATCGGGCCGGTCCACGACAGGGCCGCCTCCCGCAGCCCGGGATCGTCGTAGCGGCGTACGGTCACCTCCAGCCCCGTCACCCGCAGCACGTGCGCCAGCATCGCCGTGAAGGTGTCCTCGCCGTCCACCACCAGGGCGTGGCCGGTCACGGCCGCCGGCCGCTCCTGCATCCGCAGCCAGAACGGGGCCAGGTCCGCCCGCCGGGCCGCCAGCGCCGCCTGGACCCGCGGGTCCTCCCCGAGCCGTGCCCCCTCGAAGGCCGCCCGCGGCGCCGCCGGGCGGACCCCGAGCGCCGCCAGCACCCCCGCGGCCTTCGCGTGCGTCTCCGCGACCTCGCCCGCCGGGTCCGAGTGCCGCACCAGCGTCGCGCCCACCGGCACCCGCAGCGCGCCGTCCGCCGCGATGTCCGCGGTCCGGATCAGGATCGGCGAGTCCAGCGTCTGGGAGCCCGAGGCGTCCACGCCCAGCAGGGCCAGCGCACCCGCGTAGTAGCCGCGCCCGCCCGCCTCGTACCGCTCGATCACCCGGCAGGCGTTCTGCACCGGCGATCCCGTCACCGTCGCCGCGAACATCGTCTCGCGCAGCACCTCCCGTACGTCCAGCGAGGACCGGCCGCGCAGCTCGTACTCGGTGTGCGCGAGGTGCGCCATCTCCTTCAGCCGCGGCCCGACGACGACCCCGCCCCGGTCGCCGACCGTGCACATCATCTTGAGCTCCTCGTCCACGACCATGGACAGCTCCTCGGTCTCCTTGCGGTCGCCGAGGAAGGCGAGGAGGGACTCGGCGGTCGGGCCCCCGGCCGGATAGCGGTACGTCCCGCTGATCGGGTTCATCACCACCGTGCCACCGGACATCCGTACGTGTACCTCCGGGCTGGCCCCGACCAGCGTGTTCTCCCCGGTGTGGACGACGTACGTCCAGTACGCGCCCCGCTCGCCCACCAGCAGCCGCCGGAACAGCGCGAGCGCGTCGGCCCGCCCGAAGCCGTCGATCCGGCCCTCGTACGTGCGCCGGATGACGAAGTTCGCCCCCTCGCCGCGGCCGATCTCGTCCCGGATCACGCGCTCGACGGTGGCCGCGTACTCCTCGTCGGGCACGTCGAAGCCGCCGTCCTCGACCCGCACCGGGTGGTCCGGCAGCGCGGCCAGCGCCTGCGCGAGGGGGATCTCGTACGCCTCCTCGGCGCTCAGCACGGCCAGCGGCGTGCCGTCGTCGCGTACGTCGAACCCGCGCTCGCGGATCTGCCGGAACGGCACGAGGGCGAGGGTGGGCAGCTCCCGTACGGGCAGCTCGGCGAGGCGCCCGGCCTCGTGCACCGGGCCGATCAGCACCTCGACGGTGTCGTGGTCGCGGCCGGGGGTCCGGCGGCGCAGCAGGGCGAACGGCGGGCAGGACTCGTCGTCGAGCAGGCGGCGGAGCGGGTCGGGCGTGCTGCTGGTGCTGGTGGGTTGCATGGGGTGGCGTCCTTCTCCGTGAAGCGGGGTGAAGGAGGAGCGGCCGGGCCCGGAAAACACCGAAGGCCGCCCCTCGGGCGGCCTTCGCGTCGTGCGTGTCAGTGGGTACGCGCGAGAAGTGGGCCGCCGGGAGCGGGCCACCACCAGTTCTGGTTCGAGTGCGCGTACATGCCGCCGACGATAGCCCACCCGTGAGCCCGCCTGCGAGCCCCCACGCGTCCCCGCGCGTCCGCAGAGACACCTGTCTCACGGAGTGGGCGCCGGGCTGGACGTGGCGCAAGACGCCGTAATGTGTACGAGGTGACCGTGAACGCTGAAACCCAAGCCCCCGCCGCCAAGGCGACCTGGCGAGACCTTCCCGCGGCGCAGCAGCCTTCGTACCCCGATGCCGAGGCACTGCGCGCTGTCGTCGCGGACCTCGAGTCGTATCCTCCGCTCGTTTTCGCGGGCGAGTGCGACCAGCTGCGCGCCCGTCTGGGAGCCGTCGCCAAGGGCGAGGCGTTCCTGCTGCAGGGCGGCGACTGCGCCGAGGCCTTCGACGCCGTGTCCGCCGACCACATCCGCGCCAAGCTGAAGACGCTGCTCCAGATGAGTGCCGTCCTGACGTACGCGGCCTCCGTGCCCGTCGTCAAGGTCGGACGCATCGCCGGCCAGTACTCCAAGCCGCGCTCCAAGGACACCGAGACCCGCGACGGCGTCACCCTGCCGACCTACCGCGGCGACTCCGTCAACGGCTTCGCCTTCACCGAAGAGGCCCGGATCCCGGACCCCGAGCGGCTGAAGCGCATGTACCACGCGTCCGCGTCGACGCTGAACCTGGTGCGCGCCTTCACCACCGGTGGTTACGCCGACCTGCGCCAGGTGCACGCCTGGAACCAGGACTTCGTGAAGTCCTCCCCCTCGGGGCAGCGCTACGAGCAGCTCGCGCGGGAGATCGACAACGCGCTGAACTTCATGAAGGCGTGCGGCACCGACCCGGCCGAGTTCAAGGCCGTCGAGTTCTACGCCTCCCACGAGGCGCTGCTGCTCGACTACGAGGGCGCGCTGACCCGTACGGACTCCCGCACCGGGAAGCTGTACGACACCTCCGGCCACATGGTCTGGGTCGGTGAGCGCACCCGCCAGCTGGACCACGCGCACATCGAGTTCTGCTCGCAGATCGCCAACCCGCTCGGCATCAAGCTCGGCCCGACCACCACCGTGGACGAGGCGCTGACGTACATCGACCGCCTGGACCCCGAGCGCGAGCCGGGCCGGCTGACCTTCGTCGTCCGCATGGGCGCCGACAAGGTCCGCGACAAGCTCCCCGAGCTGGTCGAGAAGGTCACGGCCTCGGGCGCGACCGTCGCCTGGGTCACCGACCCGATGCACGGCAACACCTTCGAGGCGGCCTCCGGCCACAAGACGCGCCGTTTCGACGACGTGCTCGACGAGGTCAAGGGCTTCTTCGAGGTCCACAAGGCCCTGGGTACCCACCCGGGCGGCATCCACGTCGAGCTCACCGGTGACGACGTCACCGAGTGCGTGGGCGGCGGCGACGAGATCTTCGTCGACGACCTGCACCAGCGCTACGAGACGGCCTGCGACCCGCGGCTCAACCGCAGCCAGTCCCTGGACCTGGCCTTCCTGGTCGCCGAGATGTACCGCGACCAGTAGGCGGATCAGTACGTAGGGCGGATCCCTCTGTAGATACGTACGACTGTGGGGCACGGATCGATGTGATCCGTGCCCCACAGTCGTTTCCAGGGCTTTTAGGTAGGCCTCACTTTAGGTACGGTTAGGTAAGCCTCACCGAATACGGGATGGCTGCAGAAGCCATTCCTGTCAGGGAGGTGAACCGCGTGTACGTCTGCTCTTGCTTCGGGATCACCGACAAGCAGGTCAAGGACCACGCGGCCGCCGGGGCCTGCACCCCTCGCCAGATCGCCTCGGTCACCAAGGCCGGCACCGACTGCGGATCCTGCGTACGCACCATCCAGGGCATCCTGGGCCGCGGGGCCTGCCCGCGCCGGGAGCTGCTGGAGAAGGGCAACGCGGCCGCCGTGCTGGCCGCCGACCCGGAGCTCGCGGAAGCCGCGTAAGGCCCGGGCGCGGGGGCTCGGCCGGGGTTCGGCCGGGGCTCAGCTCTCCGGCTGCTCGATCTGCTGCGCGATGTAGAGCGGCTCCCCGATGCTCTCGATGAGCTCCAGCTGGGTGTCGAGGTAGTCGATGTGGTGCTCCTCGTCCGCCAGGATGTCCTCGAAGAGCCGCGCCGAGGTCACGTCGCCCTTGCCGCGCATCACCTCGATCCCCCGCTTGAGGCGGTCGATGGCCTCGACCTCGACCTGCCGGTCCGCCTGGAACATCTCCGTCAGGGTCTGGCCGACCCGGACGTGGAAGAGCCGCTGGTAGTTCGGCAGCCCGTCCAGCATCAGGATGCGCTCGGTGATCTTGTCCGCGTGCTTCATCTCGTCGATGGACTCGGCACGGGTGTAGTGCGCGAGCTTCGTCCAACCCTTGTTGTCCTGGATCCGGTAGTGGAGCCAGTACTGGTTGATCGCCGTGAGCTCGCCGGTCAACTGCTCGTTCAGAAACTCGAGGACCTCGGGGTCGCCCTGCATCGCAGAGGCTCCTTCCAGGCAGTGTCAGCTACGTGACGGGGCTGGGGGTATCGCCCCAGCCGTGACTGGGGGAGTGCGCGCATCCTTGCACCGCCGCAGGGGGCCGTCCAGTAAGTGCCTCCTTAGTGTGAGTTGGCGTGACTTGCCCGTATAGGGGCATACCTGGTCGTGACCACCCTGCCGCGTCTGTCACCATGGAGGTATGGGTCAGCCGGAAAGCCGGGAATCTCCGGGAGCAGAGCAACTGGAGCTTCCTCCGGGGCAGCGGCTGCAGCGCGGCTGGCCGGTCACCCACTACGGCCCGGTCCCCAAGTTCAAGCCGGACCGGTGGGAGTTCCGCGTCTTCGGGGCCACCGCCGACGGTGAGAAGCGCTGCTGGAACCACGAGGAGTTCACGGCCCTGCCGTTCGAATCGGTCGTGGCGGACCTGCACTGCGTGACGAAGTTCAGCATGCCGGGCGCGGAGTGGGGCGGGGTCCTCGCCAGCGACATACTCGCCCTGGCACCGCCGTCGCCGCAGGTCACGCATGTGATGGTGTGGGCCGAGTACGGCTTCAGCTCCAATCTGCGGCTGGCTGACTTCGCCACCGACCGGACCGTCTTCGCCACCCACGAGGGCGGCGAACTGCTCACCGCCGAACACGGTTTCCCGGTGCGGCTCGTGGTGCCGCACCTGTACGCGTGGAAGGGCCCGAAGTGGGTCCGCGGCATCGAGTACATGACCGCCGACCGCCGCGGCTTCTGGGAGGAGCGCGGCTATCACAACATCGGCGACCCCTGGCGCGAGCAGCGCTACTCGTACCAGGAGGAGCCGGGGGACGGCCCCGAGCTGTAGGCCATGTCGTCCGGCGGGCCCGTCAGTGGTACTGGTGGACGACCGCGTGGCCCTTGCCACGGCCGATCAGCCATTTGTTGACCGGGGTCGTCACGACGAAGGCGAGCGCGAGCGAGATCGCCGGCGCGATCCAGAACAGCCCCTCCGAGAGGTGCGCGTCCATCGCTCCCGGCCAGAGCGCGATCACACCGTTGTCGATCAGCTCCATGACGGTAATCGAAAGGGTGTCCGCCGCCAGCGCCCCCCGGACGGCCGTACGCAGGTCCACGCCCGCGGCGAGGATCCCGCGCAGGGTGAGCGCGTAGCCGAAGAAGAACGCCAGGACGATCGCCAGGATCATCGTCGGAACGTTTCCCCAGCCCAGTGCCGTGCCGATGACCATGCCGAGCACCTCGCCGACGGCGCATCCGGTGAGGCAGTGGAGGGTGGCCTTGGCGGCCATGGCCCAGCTCGCCCTGTCCGTCAGTGAAGCCCGCGCAGTTCCTTCAGCAGGGCCACGTCCGCCGCGTGGCCCTCCTTCCCGCCCGGAGTTTCGGTGATCAGCGGGACGCCCGCCATCGCGGGGTGCGCGAACAGCTCGGCGAAGGCGTCCCGGCCGATGTGGCCCTGCCCGATGTTGGCGTGGCGGTCCTTGTGGGAGCCCACGCCCTCCTTCGAGTCGTTCGCGTGGATCAGCTTCAGCCGCCCCTCGCCCACCGTCTCCACCAGCAGGTCCAGCGTCTGTTTCGTCCCGCCCGGCTCCGCCAGATCGTGCCCGGCGGCGAAGACGTGGCAGGTGTCCAGGCAGATCCCGAGCTTCGGGTGGTGGTCGAGCGCCTCGAAGTACGGACCGAAGTCCCAGGTCCGCGAGCACAGCGAGGACCCCTGCCCGGCCGTGGACTCCAGCAGCAGGAACGGGTCGTCGTCGTGCGTCAGCTCGTCCAGCAGCGGCAGCATGTGCTCCCTGACCTGTGCGTACGCGGCCTCGCGCGGGCGCCCTCCGGTCGCCGAACCGGTGTGCACGACGACCCCGAGCGCGCCGATCTCCCGGCCGCGGCGCAGCGAGTGCCGCAGCGACTCCACCGACTTCTCGACGGTCGCCTCGGTGTGCGAGCCGAAGTTGATCAGGTACGGGGCGTGGACGTACGCCGGGATCGACTCCTGCGCGCACTGACTGCGGAACAGCTCGTCCTGCGCCGGGTTCCCCACCGGAGTGGCCCAGCCGCGCGGATTGGCGACGAAGACCTGGACGGCCTCGGCGCCCATCTCCCGCGCGTACGTCAGCCCCACCGAGGCGAGCCCGCCGGCGACGGGGACGTGCCCGCCCACAGGATTGCGCGTTTCCTGACCCATACCGCTACAGCCCCTTGGTCCGCAGGACGATCGTGCTGCCCTCGGGGGCGCTCTGGCCGCCCGGCACCGACTGGGCGTCCACCGTGTTGCTGAAGGACAGGAACGGCCGCTCCACCTTCACCTTGAAACCGGCCGCCTCCAGCGTCTTGCGGGCCACGTCCGCCTCCTGGCCGACCACGTTCGGCACCGGGATCTGCCGGGGGCCCTTGGACACGGTGAGCGTCACCGTGTCACCGGTCGCGGCCTGGGCGCCGGCGCCGATCGACTGGTTGGCGACCGTACCGGCCGGGAACGGCGAATTGACCTGCTCGGCGGCCGTCTCGACCTTGAGGCCGAGGTCCTGCAGGGCGGCCCGCGCCTGGTCCAGGGGGCGTCCGACCACGTTCGTCACCTGCACCGGCCGGCCCTTGCTGACCACGAGCGCGACCGCCGTGTCGGTCGACCGCTTCTGCCCGCCCTTCGGGTCCGTGGAGATCACCGAACCCTGGGCGATGTCCTGGCTGAACGCCTGCGTGACCATGCCGGGCGCCAGACCGCTCTTGGTCAGCTCGGCCTTGGCGTCCTCCAGCGGCCTGCCCGTCACGTCCGGTACGACGACGACCTCCGGGCCGCGCGAGACCGTGAGCACCACCGCGCCGTTGCCGCGGATGCGCTTGCCGCTCTCGGGGTCGGAGTTCATCACCGTCCCGCGGTCGAAGCTGTCGCTGAACTTACGGTCGACCCGCTTCACGCCGAGGCCGGCCGCGGACAGCTCGGACTTGGCCTGCGCCTCGGTCTTCCCGAGCAGATTGGGGACCTTGGTGAACTGGCCCGAGCCGATGTACCAGACCCCGGTGCCGATCCCGAGCGCGAGCAGCACACCGACGATGACGAGCAGCGTGCCGCGGCGCGGTCTGCGCGAGGCGGGTGCCCGGGTCTGGGAGTGGGCCGGCGCGGCCTCCGGGCGGTCGGGGCGCTCCAGCCGGGACGTCTGCTGTACGGGCGGCTGCGCCGCGAGGGGCCGCGGGATCACGCTGGTGCGGTCCTCGGTGGGGCTCCGGTCCTCGGCACGCGCCTGCGGCGGCACCGCGTCCAGCTCGGCGTCGCCGAGCAGCGCGCGGGCGTCGAGCACCAGCCCGAGCAGTCCGGCGGCGTCGGTGGGCCGCAGCTCCGGATCGCGGGCGGTGGCGTACGTGACGAGCTGGTCCAGGATGGCGGGCAGCCCCGGGACGGCGGCCGACGGGGGCGGCACGTCCTCGTGGAGGTGCTGGTAGAGCACCTGGGCGGGGGTGCCGCCGGTGTGCGGCTTGGAGCCGGTGAGCATCTCGTACAGGACGACACCGCAGGCGTAGACGTCCACGCGGGTGTCGGTGACGCCGTTCTCGATCTGCTCGGGGGCGAGGTAGGAGACGGTGCCGAGGACGGCGCCGGTCGTGCTGGTGACGGTGTCGACGCTGCGGACCAGGCCGAAGTCCGCGACCTTGACCCGGCCGTCGTCGCCGATCAGGACGTTCTCGGGCTTCATGTCGCGGTGCACGAACCCGGCGCGGTGGGCGGCACCCAGGGCGGCGAGGACCGGCTCCACGATGTCGAGGGCCGCGCGGGGCTGGAGCGCGCCGCGCTCGCGCAGCACGTCGCGCAGGGTGCAGCCGGAGACGTACTCCATGGCGAGGTACGTGTAGGGCCCGTCGGTTCCCTGGTCGAAGACGGCGACGACGTTGGGGTGCGCGAGGCGGGCGACGGACTTGGCCTCCCGGATGAAGCGGTCGACGAAGCCGGCGTCGGCGGCGAGCGCCGGGTGCATCACCTTGAGGGCGAGTACGCGGTCGAGGCGGGTGTCGACGGCCCGGTAGACCGTCGCCATGCCGCCGGCCGCGATGCGGGCGTCGACGCGGTAGCGGCCGTCGAGCGTCTGGCCGACGAGGGGGTCATCCAGGGTCGTATCCACCCGGCGATTCTACGAGCGTCTGCGCAGCGGCCGACCAGGGGCGGGTGCGGTTGCAGCGCAGCTGTGACGTGAGGGGAACGTACGAGCTCACGCGCGTGAGCTCGTACGCCCCCTCAGAACGCCGGGCGCTCCGGGTCCAGGGCGGCTCGGCCTCGGGCCGGGGACGAGGCCTCCGCGAAGCGGCGCTGGGGGATGCGGCCCGCCCGGTACGCCAGGCGGCCCGCCGAGACGGCGTCCCGCATGGCCGCCGCCATCAGGACCGGCGCCTGCGCCCGGGTCACCGCCGAGGCCAGCATCACCGCCGCGCAGCCCAGCTCCATCGCCAGCGCCACGTCCGAGGCCGTGCCCGCCCCCGCGTCCAGGATCACCGGAACCCCGGCACGCTCCGCGATCAGCTCGAAGTTGTGCGGGTTCCGGATGCCCATCCCGGAGCCGATCGGGGACCCCAGCGGCATGATCGCCGCGCAGCCCACGTCCTCCAGCTTGCGCGCCAGCACCGGGTCGTCGTTCGTGTACGGCAGGACCGTGAAGCCCTCGTCCACCAGCGTCTCCGCCGCGTCCAGCAGCTCCACCCCGTCCGGCAGCAGGGTCCGCTCGTCGGCCACGACCTCCAGCTTGATCCAGTCCGTGCCCAGCGCCTCCCGCGCGAGGCGCGCCGTCAGCACCGCCTCGCCCGCCGTGAAGCACCCGGCGGTGTTCGGCAGCACCGCGATCCCCAGCCGGGTCAGCACCGACAGGACCGAGCCCTGGACCGTCGGGTCCAGCCGCCGCATCGCCACCGTCGTGAGCTCCGTACCGGACGCGATCAGCGCCCGTTCCAGGACGTCCAGGCTCGGCGCCCCGCCCGTCCCCATGATCAGACGGGACGAGAAGGTCCGGCCGCCCAGTACGAAAGCGTCGTCCGCCATCGCGCTCAGCCTCCCTGTACCGCGGTGAGGACCTCGACCCGGTCGCCCTCGCCGACCGGCGTGAGCGGCCACTGCCCGCGCGGGACCACGGTCTCGTTCAGTGCGGCCGCGACGCCGGACGGCGCCGCGGTCAGGGTGGCGACCACCGCGTCGAGCGTGGTGCCGGCCGCGATGTCGCGCGGCTCGCCGTTGACGGAGATGGTCATGCGTACGACTCCTGACGTGCGGCGGAGAACCGGCGCGGGGTGAACGGTCGGGCGATCTCCGGCAGCGTGCCGGTGGTCAGCAGCTCCGCCATCACGTCGCCGGTGAGCGGGGTCAGCAGCACCCCGTTGCGGTAGTGCCCGGTGGCCAGGTGCAGGCCGGGCAGGTCGGTCGGGCCGAGCAGCGGGGCGTTGTCCGGGGACCCGGGCCGCAGTCCGGCCCGGGTCTCGGTCAGCGGCAGTTCGGTGATGCCGGGCACCAACTCGTGCGCATCGCGCAGGAGCTCGTACACCCCGCCGGCAGTGACCGTGGTGTCCCAGCCGAGTTCCTCGCTGGTGGCCCCGATGACGAGCTCGCCGTTCTCGCGCGGCACCAGGTACACGTGGCTGCCGCGGACCACCGCCCGTACCGTCCGCGACAGGAACGGCGCGTATGCCGCCGGCACCGCGAGCCGCAGCACCTGCCCCTTCACCGGCCGTACCGGAGGCAGCACCTGCGCCGGTACGCCGGCCAGCCGGCCGCTGAGCGAGCCCGCGGCCAGGACCACCTGGTCGGCGCGCAGCTCCGTACCGTCGTCGAGCCGTGCGCCGACGGCTCGGTCGGCGGCGGTCAGCAGCCGTTCCGCGGCCGTCCGGCGGATCTCCACGCCGGCGCCCTCGCAGGCGGCCAGCAGCGCGGCCGCCAGCCGGCGCGGATCGACCTGGTGGTCGCCGTCCACGCGCAGCCCGCCCCGCACGCCGGGAGCCAGCATCGGCTCCAGGCGGCGGCACTCGCGGCCGGTGAGCCATTCGGACTCCAGACCGCAGCGGCGCTGGAGGGCGTGCAGTTCGCGCAGGTGCAGCCGGTCGTCGGCGTCGAGGGCCACGGCGAGGGTGCCGCAGGCGCGGTAGCCGATGTCCATCCCGCCGCTGGCCTCGGCCAGCTCGGCGGCGAACTCGGGGTAGCGGGCGGCCGAGGCGACGTTGAGGCCCAGCAGGGTCTCCTCGCCGTAGTGCAGCTCCGTGACGGCGGCGAGCATGCCGGCCGCGACCTGTGCGGCGCCGCCGCCGGGCGCCGGATCGGCGAGTACGGTCCGCAGCCCGCGCCGGGCCGCCCGCCAGGCGGTGACCAGGCCGATGATCCCGCCCCCGATGACGAGGACGTCGGATCCCGTGGCCCCTGTGGACCTCGTGGCCCGTGTGGCCGCTGTGGACCCTGTGGACCCTGTGGACCCTGGGGATCCCGCTTCGGATCCCTTCCGAGATGAGTGCATGGGCGTCCAGCCCCTCCCTTCGCCGGCATGACCCGGATCAGGTTCGTACGGTCGGAGGCCGCTCAGCCTCCCTCTCAGCCCGGTCCGCCCGGACTCCCGCGATAGGTACGGGCGCCAGCCTAACCCCGGCGCCGGGGGCGGGTAAGGCTGCCTCCCCGGCCGCCGCGCCGGGCCGCTGTTCCTGACGAAGCGTCAGATCGCTAGGGTGGGCGGTGTGAGCGAGCAGACGGAACAGACTCAGAGCGGCGTCGTCATCGTCGGCGCCGGAATGGCCGGGGTGCAGACCGCGGTCGCGCTGCGGGAGCAGGGGTGGCGCGGTCCCGTGACCCTGCTGGGCGCCGAGCCCCACCAGCCCTACGACCGGCCGCCGCTGTCGAAGGCGGTGCTGCTCGGCAAGGCCGAGGACTCCGCGTTCGACGTGGACTTCGAGGGGCTCGGCGTCGTGCTCCGGCTAGGGGTGGAGGTCACCGGGCTGCGGGCCGCCGAGCGCGAGCTGGACACCGAGGCGGGGCCGGTCCCGTACGAGGTGCTCGTCCTGGCGACCGGCGCCGAACCGCTGACCCTGCCCGGGTCCGAGGGCGTCCAAGGCGTGCACCTGCTGCGCACCCTGGACGACGCGGCCCGGCTGCGGCCGGTGCTGGCCCGGACCCCGGCGACCGTGGTGGTCGGGGCGGGCTGGATCGGCGCCGAGTTCGCCACCGCGGCGCGCACGGCGGGCTGCGCGGTGACGGTGGTCGAGGCGGCGGACCGGGTGCTGGCCGGGGCGCTGCCCGCGGAGGTCGCGGCCCCCATGGCCCACTGGTACGAGGAGGCCGGGGCCGCCCTGCTGACCGGGGCCAGGGTCTCCTCGGTGGAGTCCGGGCGGGTCCTGCTCGCGGACGGGCGGGAGCTGCCCGCGGGCGCGGTGGTGGTGGGCATCGGGGCCCGGCCGGCGACCCGGTGGCTGGCGGACTCGGGGGTCGAGCTCGGGCCGGACGGCGCGGTCGTGGCGGACGAGTACCTGCGCACCTCCCTGCCCGGGGTGTACGCGGTCGGCGACTGCGCGTCGTTCCCGTCGGCCCGCTACGGGGCGCGGCTGCTGGTGCACCACTGGGACAACGCCCTGCAGGGGCCGCGGGTGGTCGCGGCGAACATCGTGGCGGGGACCGCGGCGCAGGTCTACGACCCGGTGCCGTACTTCTGGTCGGAGCAGTTCGGGCGCTTCGTGCAGTACGCGGGGCACCACGCGGGCGCCGACGAGCTGCTGTGGCGCGGGGACCCCGCCGAGGCGGCGTGGTCGGTGTGCTGGCTCCGGGACGGGGCGCTGGCCGCGGTCCTGGCGGTGGGCCGGCCGCGCGACCTGGCGCAGGGGCGGAAGCTGATCGAGACGGGGGCCCCGGTGGATCCGGCCAAGGTCGCCGATCCCGCGGTCCCGCTGAAATCGGCGCTGGTCTAGCACCGTACGAGCCGGGTGCGGAGGAGGTCCGGGGGCCCGGACGGGTCGGCTCGGGTACCGGGTGTCGGTCCGAGGTGGCAGGCTTGTCCCCGTGACCGAGATTGACGCAAAGATCGATGCCCTTGTCCCCGCCTGGCTGTACGTCCCCGACATCGCCGAGATGCTCGACATCGAAGTGACCCGGGTCCGCCAGCTGGTCAAGGAAGGTCAGCTGATCGCCGTACGCCGGGGCGAGAACCGTTCGCTCCAGGTGCCCGCCCCCTTCATCGACGGCGACAAGATCGTCAAGGGCCTGGTCGGCCTGCTGACCGTGCTCCGCGACGACGGCTTCTCCGACCAGGAGATCCTGGAGTGGCTGTTCACCCCGGACCCGACCCTGCCCGGCACCCCCGTCCAGGCGCTGAGCGAGAATCGCGGCACGGAGGTGAAGCGCCGCGCTCAGGCGCTCGCCCTCTGACCCGAGCGACCCGAGCGACCCGAGCGACCCGAGCACCGGAGCGCCGGAGCACCCCGGCGGCCCGGGTGATCCGAGCCGCCTGATCCATCCGCGGTGCGCGGGCTCTGGACGGCCCGTGCACCGCATCCACCCCGGGGGGTACCCATGTCCGCGAACGTGTCCGCGAGCGCCCAGCTGTCCGACGCCCGGCTCTACCTGTGCACGGACGCCCGCAAGCGGCAGGGGGACCTCCCCGAGTTCCTCGACGCGGTCCTGGCCGGCGGCGTGGACATCGTCCAGCTCCGGGACAAGGGCATGGAGGCCGGCGAGGAGCTCGAACACCTCCAGGTGTTCGCCGACGCCGCGCGCCGCCACGGCCGGCTCCTCGCCGTGAACGACCGCGCCGACGTCGCCCACGCCATCGGCTCCGACGTGCTGCACCTGGGCCAGGGCGACATCCCGGTGCCCGCCGCCCGCGCGATCCTCGGCGAGTCCGTCCTGATCGGCCGGTCCTGCCACGCCGAGTCCGAGGTCGACGCCGCCGTCGCCGAGCCGGGTGTGGACTACTTCTGCACCGGCCCCTGCTGGCCCACCCCCACCAAGCCCGGCCGGTACGCCCCCGGCCTCGACCTCGTCCGGTACACGGCCTCGCTGGCCCCCGCCCGCCCCTGGTTCGCCATCGGCGGCATCGACGCCGGCAACCTCGACGAGGTCCTCGACGCCGGAGCCACCCGCATCGTGGTCGTCCGCGCGCTGACCGAGGCCCCGGACCCGGGCGCGGCCGCCGCCGACCTGGCCAAGCGGGTCCGCGAGCGCGTTTCCGCCTAAGTCTTCTCGGGGCGCCCGTGCAGGTGTCCAAAAACGTGTCCAAAAGGCGGACACGGCTTCGGCGTCCGCGAAGGCGCGTCTAACCTGCCCGTATGGCCCTTGGTACCGCTTCCACCCGCACGGACCGTGCACGCACGGTCCGCGACCTGCTGGCGTCCGGGAGCCCGTCGTACTCCTTCGAGTTCTGGGCCCCCAAGACGGAGAAGGGCGAGCGCAATCTCTGGAACGCGCTGCGCCGGATCGAGGCGGTGGGCCCGAGCTTCGTCTCCGTGACCTACGGGGCCGGCGGCTCCACCCGCGGCGGCACCGTCAAGGCCACCCAGGAGATCGCCGCCGACACCACCCTGACACCCGTCGCGCACCTCACCGCGGTCGACCACTCCATCGCCGAGCTGCGCCACGTGATCGGTCAGTTCGCCGACGCCGGCATCCGCAACATGCTGGCCCTGCGCGGCGACCCGCCGGGCGACCCCATGGGTCCCTGGGTCGCGCACCCCGAGGGCGTCCACTACGCCGCCGACCTGGTCCGGCTGGTCAAGGAGTCCGGCGACTTCTGCGTGGGCGTCGCGGCCTTCCCCGACATGCACCCGCGCTCGGAGGACTGGGACACGGACATCCGTCACTTCGTGGACAAGTGCCGTGCCGGCGCCGACTATGCGATCACCCAGATGTTCTTCGATCCGGAGAATTATCTGAGGCTGCGCGACAGCGCCCAGAAGGCGGGCTGCGAGACCCCGATCATCCCCGAGGTCATGCCTGTTGTGGGCGTCAAGCAGCTCGACCGGCTGCCACAACTCAGCAACGCAGTCTTCCCCGCGGCCGTGAAAGAGCGCATGCTCGCCGTCAAGGACGATGCAGCCGCTGTACGCTCCATTGGGATCGAGTTCGCCACGGAGTTCTGCGCGCGGCTGCTGTCCGAGGGTGTCCCGGGGCTGCACTTCATCACGCTGAACAATTCCACGGCGACTCTCGAGATCTACGAGAACCTGGGCCTGCACCAGCGGGCCTGATCGGCTGGCCCCCGTTTCCTGGGCGGTTGGCCGTACCGAGAGGTGCCACGCATGGGAATGACGGTCCTCTACATCGCGTTCGGTTTCGTCGCGCTGTGGCTGCTTGCCGAGGTCCTGATGCAGTACAAGGCCCGGCTGCGCTGGCGGTTGCTCGCGTTCGCCGGGTTCCTCGGTGTGGTCGCCGGGGTGGTGCTGCCGTCGGTGGCGGTCATCGGCATCGGCGCGGCCGCGTTCGCCGTGGGCCAGACCCTGGTGACGCTCTCCTTCCGCAAGGGCTTCGAGGCCGGCTGGGCGCTGCGCCGCGGCGGCGAGCCCGTACGGAAGCAGAACCGGCGCCGCCGGGCGGGCGGTGCGCGCCCCGAGCCCGCGCTCCAGGTGACCGCGCTGGAGTACGGGCCCGACGGGACGGCGCCGGACGCCGAGGGGGCGGACCGGGCCGACGCGCCCGACCAGGCGCAGCCGGAGCCGCAGTTCCAGGCCGCGACCGAGGATTTCTACAGCCCGGAGCCGCTGCCCGAGGACACGGGCTCGTACGGGATACAGAGCTTCGCCCCCACCGCCGACGCGGGCCGGACGGCGGCGTTCGCCTCGCCGTTCTCCACGGCCGAGCAGGACGCACACCAGTACGCGGCCTACTACGACGGACAGGGCTACGACCCGCAGGGCCAGGGCGGCTACGACTACTCCGCGGGCTACCCGGCGGGCGGCGAACAGCAGGTCTACGCCGCCTACTCGGACCCGTACATCGGCACGGGCGGGGCCGTGATCCCGCAACAGCCGTACGACTACACCCCGTACGCCGCCTACTCCGGCGCCGACCCGTACGCGAGCGCGGGCGGGCAGCAGCAGTACTCGATGGACACCCCGCCCGGCGGGGTGTGGGTGCCGCAGCAGCGCTCGACCGAAGGGGCGGCCGCGGGCTACCCCGGGGACGACCAGAGCCAGTACCCGCAGCAGCAGCAGCAGCAGCAGCAGCCGCAGCAGCAGCAGTACCCGTACCAGGGCTCCGGCGAGTACGAGCAGTACCGCTACTGAAGTACGACGGGTACCGCGGTACCGAGACGGGTGAGCCCCCGGGGAACGTTCCCCGGGGGCTCACCCGTCACTGGGAGCCGCGGAACCCCGCGCCCTCCACGATCAGCCCGGCCACCAGGGCCCCGGTCATCCCGGCGTGCGCGAGCCCGCCGCCCGGGTGCGCCCAGCCGCCCGCGAGGAACAGCCCGGGCAGGGCGGTGGTGTTGGCGGGGTAGAGCATCGCGCCGCCCGCTCCGGCGAGGGCGGGCGGGGGCACCGCACCGCCCTGTGCGCCGGTGTCCGCCTCGATGTCCGCCGGCGTGCGCTCGTGCGTCCACAGCAGCCGCTCGCGCAATGCGGGCACCGCCCGGGCCGCGAGGTCCAGCAGCTCCTCCGCGCGGGGCGCAGGGGCGCTCCCAGGGCCGCAGAGGGCGCTCACGGTGACCGCCTCGTGGTCCGCGTCGGGCCGCACGGCGGGGTCGTCGGGGCGCAGCACGGTCAGCTGGGCGCCCGGGGAGTGGACCAGGGTGCGGTGGACGGCGTCCGCGGGGCGCGCGCCGCGCAGCGCGAGCAGCAGGGTGAGCCGGCTGGCCACCCCCGGCCCGCGGGCGGGGACGCCGGCGGCCGGCAGCGGGGCCCGCAGCCGGCGCGGGTCGACCCCGCAGACCACGAGGTCGGCCGGGGCCTCGGTACCGTCGGCCAGCAGCAGTCCGGCCGCCCGGCCGCCTCGCTCCAGGACCTCCCGTACCGGTGCGTCGAAGACGAAGGCGACCTTCCGCTCCAGGCAGCGCTCGTACACGGCGGTGGCCAGTGCCCGCATCCCGCCGCGCACGTACCAGCTGCCGAAGGTCTGCTCCATGTACGGGAGCACGGCCGCCGAGGCGGGCGCGGTGGCGGGGTCGACCCCGTACGCCCGCACCCGGGCGGCGAGCAGTTCGCCGAGCTCCCCGCCCAGCTCGCGCCCGGCCACCTCCGCGAGGGTCGGGGGGCGGCGGCGCAGCAGCCCGCTCTTGCGCAGCGCCGGGTACGGATCGTCGCCCAGCACTTGCCAGTCGGGGCGCAGCGGCTCCTCCAGCAGGGGGCGGCGGGTGGCGTTCCAGGCGTCCCGGGCGCGGCCCAGGACCCCGTTCCAGCGCTCTCCCGCGCCCGCGCCGAAGGCCTGGTCGAGGACGGCGGCGCCGCCGCCGCGCGAGCCGCCGGGGAGGGTGACGGCGGTGCCGTCGGCGAGGAGGTGCCGGAGGGCCGGGTCGGCCTGGACCAGCTCGACGCAGTCCTCCAGGGGCCGCTTGCCGGTCTTGACGAACAGGTCGCGGTAGACGGCGGGCAGGTGCAGCAGCCCGGGCCCGGTGTCGAAGGCGAAGCCGTCGCGCTCGTACCGGCCGACGGAGCCGCCGTACGTGGACCCGCGTTCGTACACCGTCACCCGGTGTCCCGCCACGGCCAGCCGGGCCGCCGTAGCCATCGCGCCCATGCCGGCGCCGATCACCGCAATTCGTGCCATGCGGATGACCCTATCGAGCGGGATCGAGCGGGACCGGAGGAGGTCGGTGGGAGGTCGGTGGGAGGTCGGCCGAGGTCAGCGGGGTGGCACCGTGGCCCGCGCGGCAGCCTCGCGCTCCTCGGTGGCGAGCCGCCTCTCCTCACGGCGCTGGGCCCGGCGGCGCAGGAAGCGGCGGATCCGGCTCCACAGGAGGACGAGTATGGCCAGACCGGCCGCCAGCAGGACGGCCGCGATGATCGCGGCCGCCTGGGGGTTGAACATCGCGAAGGTGACGATGCCGGCCACGCCCAGGTCCTCGGCGGTGCTCAGCGCGATGTTACTGAACGGCTCCGGCGAGGTGTTGACGGCCATCCGGGTGCCGGCCTTGACGAAATGGCTGGCCAGCGCGGTGGAGCCGCCGACCGCAGCGGCGGCGAGGTCGGAGAGAGAGCCGCTCTGGCCGGCCAGCAGGGCGCCGACCACCGCCCCGGCCACCGGGCGGATGACGGTGTGCACCGTGTCCCAGAGGGAGTCCACGTACGGGATCTTGTCGGCGACGGCCTCGCACAGGAACAGCACGCCGGCGACGATCAGCACGTCGGTGCGCTGGAGGGACGCGGGTACCTCGTCGCTCACTCCGGTCGCGCCGAAGATGCCGAGCAGGAGGACCACGGCGTAGGCGTTGATCCCGCTGGCCCAGCCGCTGGTGAAGACCAGGGGGAGCACACTCACCGGGCCATCATGCCGCAGGACCCGGCCCCGGGACGGGCGATCGGGGAGACGGGGCGGATCGGCGCGGCAGAGCCGTGAGGGGACGGCCGCCGTACGGCGGCCGTCCCCTCACTCATGTCTGCGGAGGCCTACTGCCCCTGTTCGTCGCGGCGGCGCTGCCACCGCTCCTCGATGCGGGTCATCATCGACCGACGCTGCCGGTTGCGGCCGTGGGCCGAACCGCCTGCACTGCCGGAGACGGGCTGCTCGCCGGGCTTGGGTGCCTTGCGCCAACCGGTGACCACGAGGACCGTACAGCCGAGCATGACGAGGAATCCCACCACGCTGACCCAGAGTACGTTCGGAATGATCACACCGGTCATGAGGAGCGCGATACCCACCACAATGCCTGCGACTGCCTGGTAGACCCGTCGCCGGGTGTACGTACGCAGTCCGCTTCCCTCAAGCGCTGTCGCGAACTTGGGATCTTCGGCGTACAGCGCTCGCTCCATCTGCTCGAGCATTCGCTGCTCGTGCTCCGAGAGCGGCACGGGAGTCCTCCTCATCCGTCGGTCGCGGGGGGTAGCGACCAGGGGTCCCCTTCAGGATAGGCGGGGAATCGCCCCCGTGATACCCGCCCTCTACGCGAGGTTCCGAAAACGCTGCCCGAAATGGGCACCGCCCCAAAGGGCGCCGCCCGAGCAGAACCTTGCGTGAAACCGTACCGCCGGGTGGGCGGTCACTGAGGCGCTTATTCCCCACTGGCCCGTCCACCATGCCGGTCACTGCGCACGATCATACGGCGCCCAAGGCCTGAACGGAGGGTGTCCGGCGTACTCCCTGAGCGGAACTCCGCAGATCAGGCGCGCTCGTCGCCGGGACGCTTCTGACCAAGGACGTGCAACTGCGTGGCGACCGCGTGGAAGGCGGGCAGCTCGGCGGCGGCCTCCTCCAGGCGCAGCAGCGCCTCGACCGCGCCCGGTTCGGTGTCGACCAGGACGCCGGGGACGAGATCGGCGAAGACGCGGACCCCGTGCACCGAGCCGACCTCCAGCCCGGCCCCGCCGACCAGCTCGGCGAGCTGCCCGGCGGTGAAGCGGCGCGGTACCGGGTCGCCCGCGCCCCAGCGGCCCGCCGGGTCGGTGAGCGCCGTACGGGCCTCGGTGAAGTGGCCGGCGAGGGCGCGGGCGAGTACGGCCCCGCCGACGCCGGCGGCCAGCAGGCTGAGCGTGCCGCCGGGGCGCAGGGCGGCGACCGTGTTGGCCACGCCCTCGGCCGGGTCGTCCACGTACTCCAGCACGCCGTGGCAGAGCACCACGTCGTACGCGTCGCGCTCGACGACGTCCAGCAGGCCCTGGGCGTCGCCCTGCACTCCGCGGACCAGGTCGGCCACGCCCTCCTCGGCGACGCGGCGCTCCAGCCCGAACAGCGCGTTCGGGCTGGGGTCGACCACGGTCACCCGGTGGCCCAGCCGGGCCACCGGCACGGCGAACTTGCCGGTGCCGCCACCGGTGTCCAGCACGTCCAGCACATCCCGCCCGGTCGCCTTCACCCGGCGGTCGAGGGCCTCCTTGAGGACCTCCCACACCACGGCGGTGCGAAGAGAGGCACGGGGGCGGGAAGTGTCCGACACGGCTGATGACTCCTCGGCGCGACAGGGTGAGAGATGCGTCCCCCACCCTATTGCCTGGGAGATGCCGTGCCGGTCACCCCGGCCTGCTCAGCCCGCGTCCGGATGCTCCGGGTGCTCCGGGCGGGGCTGCGGCAGCGTCGGCGCCACCGGCTGGAGCGCGAGCATCCGCTCCACCAGCCGCAGGAACATCTCCACGGCACGCACCAGATCGTCCGCGTCCCGGACCGTCGCCGCGTCCGCTATCCCCGCCTCGGCCCGCGCCCGGCGGTCGGCGCCGGAGGCGAACAGCGCGCTCCACTCCGTCAGCTCCGGGGCTATCTCCGGCAGTACCTCCCACGCGCTGCGGATCCGGGGCCGGCGCCGGGCGCCGACCGGATCCGGCCGCCCGCGCGCGGCGAGCACGGCCGCGGCGGTGCGCAGCGCGGCGAGGTGGGCGGTGGCGTACCGCTCGTTGGGCCGGGTCAGCCGGGCGGCTTCGGCCAGGCCGGCGCGGGCCTTGGCGAGCAGATCGAGCGCGGCCGGAGGTGCTGCCGACCTGCGCGGGACGGGGTGGACAGGGGACGGGGACGGTGTGGCCATGACGAACCTCCTGTCGTTGCGTACTGCTGTGTCTGTGTTTGTGCCTGCCCTCATGGTGACGGTCGCCACTGACAATCTCGCTGACCTGCGGCTTTGCCCCCTACTTCCGGTCAACTGCCCCCTTCTGCGCGTGTGGTGCTCCCGAAAGTGCTAGTTTTTGAACTGACCAGTCAGTTCAAAAGGAGGGGGGCGGCGTGGACAGCCCGCACGGAGCGGCCGTCAAGGCCGAGAACTTCGGACTCAAGGGCCCGCGCGGCTGGGTGTTCCGGGGAGTGCGCCTCGACGCGGAGCCCGGCTCGCTCATCGCGGTGGAGGGCCCCTCCGGCAGCGGCCGGACCTGCCTCCTCCTCGCACTCACCGGACGCATGAAGGCCACCGAGGGCCAGGCAGAGGTCGCCGGCCACCAGCTGCCGCGGCACATGACAGCGGTCCGCCGGTTCGCCGCCCTCGGCCCGGTCACCGGCGTCAACGAGCTCGACCAGTCCCTCACCGTCGCCGAGCAGCTGCGCGAGGGCGCGCTGCTCCAGCGCCGCTACGAAGGCCCCGTCCGCGCCCTGCTGCGCCCGCGCGGTGAGCGCCGGACCGCAGCCCAGGCCCGGATCGACGGCGCCCTGGCCGCCGCCGGGCTGGATCTCGCCACCCTGCCCAAGGGCCCGCGCACCTCCGTAAGGGACCTGGAGCGCCTGGAGGCGGTCCGGCTGTCCGTGGCCATCGCCCTGCTGGGCGCGCCGCGGCTGCTGGCCCTCGACGACCTGGACCTCAAGCTCTCGGACTCCGAACGCGCCGAGGCCTGGACCCTGCTGCGCTCGATCGCCGCCGGCGGGACCACCGTCCTCGCGGTGTGCAGCGAGGCGCCGGACGAAGCGACGGTCCTGCGCACGGGCGCCGCCGCGGCCGAGCCGGCCGCCGAGGCCGAGCCCGCGGCGGACAAGAAGACCGAAGACACCGAAGACACCGAAGACACCGAAGACACGAAGGGGGCGGACGATGCGCTCGCCGAAGCTGGCCGCGCTTGAGCTGAAGCGGTTCGGGCGGGGGAAGCTGCCCGTCGCCGCTCTCATCGCGCTGCTCCTGCTGCCACTGCTGTACGGCGCGCTGTACCTGTGCTCCTTCTGGGACCCGTACAAGAACCTGGACAAGGTGCCCGTCGCCCTCGTCAACGCCGACAAGGGCGCCACCATCGACGGCAAGCACGTCGATGCCGGTGGCGAGATCGCCAGGAAGCTCCACGACAGCAAGACCTTCGACTGGCGCGAGGTCAGCGCGGACGAGGCGGCCAAGGGTGTGGAGAAGGGGACGTACTACCTCTCCCTCACCATGCCCGCCGACTTCAGTACCAAGATCACCTCAAGCGCGGGGGACGACCCCACCACCGGCGCCCTGCAGGTCCGTACGAACGACGCGAACAACTACATCGTCGGGTCGATCTCGCGCACCGTCTTCTCCGAGGTCCGCTCCGCGGCGTCCACCAACGCCTCCCGCGGCTTCCTCGACAAGATCTTCCTCTCCTTCTCCGACCTCCACGACAAGACCGCCGAAGCCGCCGACGGAGCCGACCGGCTCAAGGACGGAGCCGGCAAGGCCCAGCAGGGGGCCAAGGAGATCGCCGACGGCCTCGACACGGTCGAGGAGAAGAACGGGGAGATCACCGGCGGGCTGAAGAAGCTCAACTCGGCCGCGGGCAAGCTGGAGACCGGTACCACGGACATCGCCGACGGCACCCAGACCCTCGCCGACAAGGTCGGCGGCGCCGCCTCCCAGGCCAAGCCGTTCCTGAAGGACCCCCAGCAGATCGCCGACACGGCCATCCTCGTCGCGGACACCGCCAAGGTCGTCAACAACCACCTGGACACCTTCGCCAAGAAGGCCCCGGCCGCCGCCGCCGTGACCCAGCGCGTCTCCACCGGCTCCGCCGACGTCTACGCGAAGATCTGCACGGCCGGTACCCAGCCGGTGCCCGCGACCTGCCCCCAGCTGAAGAAGCTCAAGGACGACGCCGCCGAGGCCGCTCTGCTCGCCGGCGACGTCAACACCCTGGTCAAGGACACCAACGGTGACCTCGGCACGCTCAAGCGGCAGCTGACCGACTTGGAGAAGCAGGCCCGCAAACTCGCCGCGGAGGCGCCCGGCCTCTCCTCCAAGCTCGACGCCGCCGTCGCCCAGGTCAACGCCCTCAACACCGGCGCCCACAAGGTCGCCACCGGCATGGGACAGCTGCACACCGGTCTCGGCAAGGCCACCGACGGCTCCGAGGCCCTCGGCAACGGCGTCGGCAAGCTCGGCGACGGGGCCCACAGCCTCGACGGCGGCATGTACAAGCTCGTCGACGGCACCGGCGAACTCGCCGGCGGCCTGCACGACGGCGTCGGCAAGATCCCGGACTACGACCAGCAGCAGCGCGACACGCGCACCCAGGTCATGGCCGACCCGGTCAAGCTCGCCAACCAGTCGCTGCACAAGGCGCCCAACTACGGCACCGGCTTCGCGCCGTACTTCATCCCGCTCTCCCTCTGGGTCGGCGCGATGGTCGCCTACATGCTGATCGCGCCGATGAACCGGCGCGCCCTGGCCGCAGGCGCCTCGCCCTGGCGGATCGCCTTCGCCGGCTGGCTGCCCGTGGTGGGCGTCGGCGTCCTGCAGGTGCTCGCGCTGATGTCCGTACTCCACTGGTCCCTCGGCCTGGAGATGGCACGCCCCGCGTTGGCCATCGGCTTCCTCGTGCTGGCCTCCGCCTGCTTCGCGGCGATGGTCCAGTGGCTCAACGCGAAGTTCGGGGCTGCCGGCCGGATCCTCGTCCTCGTCGTGCTGATGCTGCAGCTGACCTCGGCGGGCGGTACGTACCCCGTTCAGACCAGCCCGGCCTTCTTCAACTGGATCCACCCGTACCTGCCGATGACCTACATCGTCGAGGGGCTGCGCCGACTCATCTCCGGCGGCGACCTCACCCGGGTCTGGGTCGGCTGCGCGGTCCTGGCGGCCTTCACCGTGGGATCGCTCCTCCTCACCGCGCTCGCCGCCCGAGGCAAGCAGGTGTGGACGATGGACCGGCTGCACCCGGAACTGAGCCTGTAGAGACCGGGCCCGTAGAGATCGGTTGACCTGTGAGAATCAGCGCCATGGAACACAGCAGCACCGGTACCGGCGGCGGCCGCCGGCAGGCGACCCGCCAGAAGCTCTACGAGGCGGCCGTCACCCTCATCGCCGAGCAGGGCTTCTCCGCGACCACGGTCGACGAGATCGCCGAGCGGGCGGGGGTCGCGAAGGGCACCGTCTACTACAACTTCGCGAGCAAGAACGAACTCTTCGAGGAACTGCTGCGGCACGGAGTGGGGCTGCTGACGGCCTCGCTGCGCGACGCGGCGGAGGAGACGGAGCAGCGCGGCGGCAGCCGGGTCGAGGCGCTCGACGCGATGATCCGGGCGGGGCTCGTGTTCATCGACCGGTACCCGGCCTTCACGCAGCTGTACGTCGCCGAGCTGTGGCGGACCAACCGGGCGTGGCAGTCCACGCTGATGGTGGTCCGGCGGGAGGCGGTGGCCGTCGTGGAGACGGTGCTGCGGGAGGGCGTGGAGCGGGGCGAGCTGAGCGCGGAGATCGACGTGCCGCTGACCGCCGCCGCGATGGTGGGCATGGTGCTGGTGGCCGCACTGGACTGGCAGTCGTTCCAGAGCGAGCGGTCGCTGGACGACGTGCACTCGGCGCTGTCGCTGCTGCTGCGGGGCCGGGTCAGCGGGAACCGCTGAGGGGGCGGCCCGGGGGTGGCCCCGGGTGACCCCCGATCGGCGGTGCCGCGGGGTGCCGGGACGGCGTAGAACTGGGGGGCGCCACCCGCTCCGCGTGACCCGCTCCGCGTGAGTACGCGTACCTAGTGACGGAAATGAGTACGTACGCGGATGGCCCCCACCTGGGCGAACGCCAGACTGGGGACACGGACGGGGACCCGGTCCGGACCGCCGACACGGGGCGGCCGGTGCGGACCGGGTACCTGACCGCGGCACGGCGGGGCTCGGGGGGAACGAGCCCCGCCGTTTCGCATCCGCGGGTGCCGGGCCGCTGCGCGGGCGGCGCGAAGCCGCCCGCGGGGCTACCGCCTCAGCCGCGGTTGCGGACGGGGATGCGGGCCCGCGTACGGGCCAGCAGGGTCGCGCCCCGGGCCGTCACGGCCGACCAGCGCGTTGCCGCCGACCAGCGCAGCCGGGCCGCCGAGCGGGGGAGGAGCACGGCGCGTGCGCGGCCGCCGCGGGTCAGCGGAGCCAGGAGCGCGGCGCGGGCCAGCAGGACGTCCGCCGCCAGACCGGCGTACGTCGCCTCCGTGCCGGGCGGGGCGTACAGCGAGCGCTCCACCGCCTCCGCGACCCGGTGCACCGCGTCCGCCGCCTCCGGTGTCAGCCGGCCCAGCTCCACCACCCGGGCCGCCGCCCGGCGCGGGGACAGCGCCTCGTCGGGGGCGATGCCCACGTCCCAGGCCGCGTCCGCCAGCTCCTGCCAGGCCACCAGCACCTGCCCCGCCGCCAGCCGCCGCTTGCGCAGCCGCGTCCGCCACAGGAGGGGGAGCACGGGCAGGGCCAGCAGGGCCAGGACCGACAGCGTCCAGGTCAGTACCGTCTGCGGCGACGGGCCGCCGGCAGCGGAACCCGCCTTCGGCTGCGGTGCCGCCGCCCCGCACTCACCCAGCTTCTTCTCCTCCGGCGGGCAGTCCTCGGCCTTCGACGGCGCCGCCGACGGCTGCGTCGCACCCTGCGAGGGCAGCGCCGTCGGCGCGGACGGCTGGGCCGCCGGGACCTCGGCCCGGGAGTAGTCCGGGATCGTGATGCCCTGGCGCGGCGTCGGCTCGAACCGGGTCCAGCCCACGCCCTCGAAGTACAGCTCCGGCCACGCGTGCGCATCTCGCATCGACACGTTCACGCTGCCGTCCGACTGCTTCTCGCCGGGAGTGAACCCCACCGCCACCCGCGCCGGGATCCCGAGCGAGCGCGACATCGCCGCCATCGAGAACGCGAAGTGGATGCAGAACCCCTCCTTGTCGGCGAGGAACCGGGCGATGGCCTGCGGCCCCGTACCCGAGGCCACCTTCGTGTCGTAGCGGAAGCCGCCGTTCACGGCGAAGTAGTCCTGGAGCTTCACCGCCCGCGTGTAGTCGTCCTTCGCGCCCTTGGTCACCTGGCGGGCCGTATCGCCGACCACCGCCGGCAGATTGTCCGGAATCTTCGTGTACTCGGCCTTGATGAGCGGATTCGGCTCCGGCGCCGCCTGCAACTGCTCCGCCGTCGGCCGCAGCAGCAGGCTCCGCACCGTGTACATCGCGCCCTGGACGTTCTGGAACCTGTCCCGGGCCAGCTGGTCCCCGACCAGCGTCCGGCCGGCCGGCTCGAACCGCCACTTGCCCGGGATGTCCACGGACGTCGCCGGGTACGGCATCGGCAGGTAGCGCTGCGCGTACGTGTCCGCCGCCGAGATGCTCGTCCGTATCTCGGTCCCGGTCGCCCGGACCTGCTCGCTCAGCCCCGGCGGGGCCGGCAGCCGCTCCGGCACGTCGGTCAGGGCCCGCCCCGAGGCCTCCCACTTGACGCCGTTGAACTCGTCCAGCGCCAGGATCCGCAGGTACTGCTCGCCGAGCTGCGGGCTGTCCGTGCGGTACTTCAGCACCACCCGGTTGTCCTGGGTGTTCAGACTGCCCTGCAGGGAGACCAGCGGGTTGACCGCCGAGATCGTCCCGCCGACCCCGACTCCGCCGTCTCCGGGCTCGCCGCCCTGCGCGCCCAGCAGCCCGCCGCCGAGCGCGGGCAGCGCCGCCGGCACCGCCAGCGCGATGCCCAGCGCCACCGCGCCGATCCGCCGCCCGGTGCGTACGGGGGCCAGCGCCTGGCCGGAGCCCGCGCCGACGCCCCCGTACCCGGAGCCCGCCGACGCCCGCCCGCTCGGGGCCGCGCCGAAGACCCGGCCCCACTGGGCGAGCCGGTCACGGCCCTCGGCCAGCAGCAGCAACAGGTAGCCGCAGCCGGCCATCAGGAAGGAGATCCAGGAGGCCCCGGAGCCGCTGGAGAGCCCCGCGGCGACCGAGTACAGCGCGAGCAGCGGCAGCCCGGCCGCGGCGGCGGTCCGCAGGGTCACCGCCAGCAGGTCCACCAGCAGCCCGATCAGCAGCACCCCGGACAGCAGCAGCAGCCGGATGCCGTCCGTCAGCGGCGCCGGGATCGCGAACTCGCCGACGTCCTGGACGCCCCGCTGGAACAGGGCGCCGAAGTCCGTCACCAGATAGGCCGTCGGCCCGGTCCCGGTGGACTCGCCCTTGCCCGCGAACAGGAACATCAGCACCAGCAGTGACACCAGCACCTGCGAGGCCACGGTGAGCGTGCGCCCCAGCGGCACCCGCCGGGCCCCGGCCCCCACCGCGCTCTGCACGGCCAGCAGGACCCCGGCCTCCAGCACCCAGCCCGACGAATCCACCAGCGCGGCCAGCGACCACGAGGTGAGCAGCGTCGCCAGCATCGCGAAGAGCGTCACGCGCGCCCGCCCGCTCATCCCCAACCTCCGGACGTACCCGTGCCGAGCGGAGCGTTCCCGGCCCGGCGCCACAGCTCCCCGAACGTCACCCCGGGCGGCACGGCCAGCGCCGTCCAGCCCGCGTCGCGCAGCCTGCCCACCCGTGCCTCCACCCGCGAGGGCCGCCCGGCCCAGAGCGCGGAGTCGAGTACGAAGGCCACCGCGGCCCCGCAGCGTCCGCGCATCTTGGCCGCCACTTCCGCCTGTACGTCGTCCAGGTCTCCGAAGAAGGCGATGAGGAGCCCGTCACCGCCGGCTCCGGAGAAGCCCCCGCCGCCGTGGCCGCCGCCGCTGCGCACCGCGTCGTACGCGCGCGTGAGGCCGGCGCCGTCGGAGTGCCCGACGACCGCGAGGGTGTCCATCATCAGCCCGGCGGCCTCGGCGGACTCCTGCCCGCCGGAGGAGGACCCGTACTTTTCGAAGCCGCTGCCGCTGCCGCCGCTGCCGGGCACCGAGGTGCCCGAGTCGGTCAGCAGCCGCGCCGAGAAACCCTGTTCGAGCAGGTGCACCAGGGTCGACGCGGCCCCGGACACCGCCCACTCGAAGGCGGAGTCCGGTCCGGCGCCCTCGAAGGCGACCCCGCGGGTGTCCAGCAGGACCGTGGCCTTGCTGCGCTGCGGCTGCTCCTCGCGGCGCACCATCAGCTCGCCGTAACGGGCGGTGGAGCGCCAGTGCACCCGGCGCAGGTCGTCGCCGCGCCGGTAGGTCCGCGGGATCACGTCGTCGTCGCCGCCCAGGGCCAGCGAGCGGCGGCCGCCGTCGCCGTAGCCGGAGGTCTCGCCGGTCAGCCGGACCGGGACCAGCGGCTCGGTGCGCGGGATGACGGTGAGGGTGTCGTACGTGCTGAACGAGCGGGTCAGCTCGACCAGGCCGAAGGGGTCGGTCAGCCGCAGCTGGAGCGGGCCCAGCGGGTAGCGGCCGCGCAGGTCGGAGCGGACCCGGTAGGAGACCTCGCGGCGGCCGCCCGGCTCGACCCGGTCCAGCACGAAGCGGGGCCGGGGGCCGAGGACGTACGGCACCCGGTCCTGGAGCATCAGCAGTCCGGTGGGCAGCCGGGAGACGTTCTCCATGCGCAGCCGGACCCGGGCCTCGGAGCCCGCGGGCACCCGCATCGGGGTCAGCCGGCGGTTGCCGGAGACCCGGTGGCGGGTGCGGTGCAGCGCGAAGACGCAGATCAGCGGCAGGACGGCGAGCAGCAGCCCGACCCGGAGCAGTTCGCCCTGGCCGAGCACGTACGCGCACAGCGCGGCGGCGACCCCGGCGGCCAGGAAGGACCGGCCGCGGGTGGTCAGCCCCGCCAGCGAGGCGCGCAGCCCGCCGCGGCCCTCGCCGGCGCCGCGCGGGGCACCGGCGCTCATCAGAAGCCCCGGATGCCCGCGCCGGGCGGCATCTCGCCGCGGGCGTGCGCGGCGGGGACGGGGGTGCGCTGGAGGATGTCGTGGACGACCTGCTCGGCGGTGCGCCGGTTCAGCTGGGCCTGTGCGGTCGGCAGCAGCCGGTGCGCGAGGACGGGCGCGGCCAGCGCCTGCACGTCGTCGGGCAGTACGTAGTCCCGGCCGGACAGCGCGGCGGAGGCCTTCACGGCGCGCAGCAGGTGGAGGGTGGCGCGGGGCGAGGCGCCCAGGCGCAGGTCCGGGTGGCTGCGGGTCGCGGAGACCAGGTCGACGACGTAGCGCCGGACGGGCTCGGCGACGTACACCTCGCGGACGGCCTCTATCAGCTTGACGATGTCGTGGGCGTGCGCGACGGCCTGGAGGTCGTCGAGCGGGGAGACCCCGCCGTGTACGTCGAGCATCTGGAGCTCGGCGTCGGGGCTCGGGTAGCCGACGGAGACGCGGGCCATGAAGCGGTCGCGCTGGGCCTCGGGGAGGGGGTAGGTGCCCTCCATCTCCACCGGGTTCTGGGTGGCGACCACCATGAACGGGCTCGGCAGCGTGTACGTCGTGCCGTCGATGGTGACCTGGCGCTCCTCCATCGACTCCAGCAGCGCGGACTGGGTCTTCGGCGAGGCGCGGTTGATCTCGTCGCCGATGACGATCTGCGCGAAGATCGCGCCCGGCTTGAACTCGAACTCGCGGCGCTGCTGGTCGTAGATGCTGACACCGGTGATGTCGGAGGGCAGCAGGTCCGGCGTGAACTGGATGCGCTGCACCGAGCAGTCGATGGACTTCGCCAGCGTCTTGGCGAGCATGGTCTTGCCGACGCCGGGGACGTCCTCGATCAGCAGGTGCCCCTCGGCGAGCAGCACGGTCAGCGCGATGCGTACGACCTCTGGCTTGCCCTCGATCACGCTCTCGACGGACTGGCGCACCCGCTCCGCCGTGCTCGTCAGATCTGCGAGGCTCGCTCGGTCGTCATACGTCGTCACCTGGTTCTCCTCGGCCCTTTCCGCAGGGCCGACGCCCTCAGCGCACTCCGGCCCACCCCGACACGGACGCCGGCCCGGACGGTTTTCCGGGCGGCGTCTTCCCGCATTCTTGACGGCGTTGTGGCCTTGTGTCACTCACGAGGCGGGATCGATCTCCCGCAGGAGTCCGGTGTGCACGTCGAAGACGAAGCCTCGCACATCGTCGCGGTGGGGCAGGAAGGGGTTCGTCCGGACCCGCTGCATCGACTGCCGGACGTCCTGGTCCACGTCCCGGAAGGCCTCGACGGCCCAGGCGGGGCGCTGGCCGACCTCGTCCTCCAGCTCGTGCCGGAAGTCCTCGGTCAGGCTTTCGAGGCCGCAGCCGGTGTGGTGGATCAGTATCACCGCGCGGGTGCCCAGGGCACGCTGGCTGATCGTGAGTGACCGGATGGTGTCGTCGGTGACGACGCCGCCCGCGTTGCGGATGGTGTGACAGTCGCCGAGCTCCAGGCCGAGCGCCTTGTGCAGGTCGAGGCGGGCGTCCATGCAGGCCACGACGGCCACGTGCAGGACGGGGCGGGCGTCCATGCCGGGGTCCGCGAATTCCGCGGCGTACTGCCGGTTCGCCGCCACCAGCCGGTCCGTGACGGAGCCGCCGCTGGATGCCTGGGGGGTGGACTCTGCGGGCAGGGATGCGGAAGTCGTCATGCATACGACGTTAGTGGTCACCGCTGGTAAAGGCATGGAGCGAGGGTGGACAAAGAACGTCAACCGTCCTTGTTGTGAGCTAACCCACAGGGGTGGGACGGCGGCGGCCGTTTGGGTGATTCGCGGCTTTTGTGGGTTCCGTACGAGTGGTGCGCACGGCGCGCGGGGCGGTTCGTTGACCGCGGCGACCGTTGCACTAAAGTGGCGCGAACCGGCCGGAGCCCGGCCCTGACCGGCCGCCCGGCCCCCTGGTAACACTCCGCGTGCGCGGCGCGGCGTATGCCTGCCGCGCCGTTATCTGAGAGGGCGCTTTGACTAGCGAGTCCCGACATGTCCCGGTGATGCTCCAGCGGTGCCTGGACCTGTTGGCCCCGGCGCTGGAGAGGCCCGGGGCCGTCGTCGTCGACTGCACCCTCGGCCTCGGCGGCCACAGCGAGGCCCTGCTGACCCGGTTCCCCGAGGCGCACCTGATCGGCCTCGACCGCGACAAGGAGGCCCTGCGGCTCTCCGGCGAGCGGCTCGCACCCTTCGGCGACCGCGCCACCCTCGTCCACGCCGTGTACGACGAGCTGCCCGAGGTACTCGACCGGCTCGGCATCCCCGCCGTCCAGGGCGTCCTCTTCGACCTGGGCGTCTCGTCCATGCAGCTCGACGAGGCCGACCGCGGGTTCGCGTACGCGCAGGACGCGCCGCTGGACATGCGGATGGACCAGACGACCGGGATGAGCGCCGCCGAGGTCCTCAACACGTACCCGCCGGGCGAGCTCGTACGGATCCTGCGCCAGTACGGCGAGGAGAAGCAGGCCAAGCGGATCGTCTCGGCGGTCGTCCGCGAGCGGGAGAAGGAGCCGTTCACGAACAGCGCGCGGCTGGTCGAGCTGATCCGCGACGCGCTGCCGCAGGCGGCGAAGCGGACCGGCGGCAACCCGGCCAAGCGGACCTTCCAGGCACTGCGCATCGAGGTCAACGGCGAGCTGTCGGTCCTGGAGCGGGCGATCCCGGCGGCCGTGGAGCGGATCGCGGTGGGCGGCCGGATCGCGGTGCTCTCGTACCACTCGCTGGAGGACCGGCTGGTCAAGCAGGTCTTCGCGGCGGGAGCGGCATCGACGGCGCCGCCGGGACTGCCGGTGGTCCCGGAGAAGTACCAGCCCAAGCTGAAGCTGCTCACCCGGGGCGCGGAGCTGCCCACGGAGGAGGAGATCGCCGAGAACCGCCGGGCCGCGCCGGCCCGCTTCCGCGGGGTCGAGCGCATCCGGGAGGCGCGGCTGTGAGCAGAGCCGGGGGACTGGGGCGGCTGCGCGGTGGCCCCTCGGGGCAGGCGGCGCGGATGCCGTTCGTCCTGCTGGTGGTGGCGCTGCTGGCCGGTGGGCTGATCAGCCTGCTGCTGCTGAACTCGGCGCTCAACCAGGGCTCCTTCCAGCTGAGCCGGCTGAAGAAGGAGACCACCGCGCTCACGGACGAGGAGCAGGCGCTGCAGCGGGATGTGGACGGGTACTCGGCGCCGGACGCCTTGCAGCGGCGGGCGCACGAGCTCGGCCTGGTCCCGGGCGGGAGCCCGGTCTTCATCGGCCCGGGCGGCAAGGTGACGGGCACGGCGGCCCCCGCGGAACCGCCGCCGCCTCCGAGCCCGGCCGCCGCCGCGGGCTCCGCCCCGGCAGGTACCCCCGGCCCGCCCCAGTCTCCCGCCCCGGGCGCCGCCCAGGCCGGCGCCGCGGGCTCCACCCCGGGCGGCGGGCCGGCCGGCACTCCGGCCGGTACCCCGGCGGGCGCACCGCAGGCCGGGCAGCCCGCGCCGGGCGGTGCCCCTCAGTCCAACCCGACCTCCGGAAGGTGACGTCGTGACGCGGACCCTCCCCCAGCTCCCGCCGGGGGTACCCCCGGCGGGACCTCCCCCCAGCACCGGTGCGGCGGTGGGGGCGTGAGCGCGCCGGGCGGGCGGCGGGTGCCCGGGCCCGGGCCGGGGCGGGCGCGAGCCACCTCGCGCCCCGCCACGCGGCGGCCCGGTCCCGCGAGGCAGCAGCACACCATCCGGCTCGGCAGCCCCAAGCCCCGGCTGCGGCTCGTCAGCGTCGGACTGACCCTCGTCATGGTGGCCTTCGTCGTACGGCTGCTCCAGGTGCAGGCCGTCGACGCCTCCGCGTACTCCGCGAAGGCCTCCGAGAACCGCTTCGCCAGCTACACCCTCGCCGCCGAGCGCGGCGAGATCACCGACCGCAAGGGCGTCGCCCTCGCGACCAGCGTCGACGCGTACGACATCACCGCCGACCCGAAGATGTTCACCCCGCAGGACAGCAAGGCCCCCGACGCCCCCGAGCAGGCCGCCGCCCTCCTCGCGCCGATCCTCGGCAAGGACGCCAAGGAGCTCACCGCCCGCCTCAAGACCAAGAACACCCGCTACGTCGTCCTGGCCCGCCGCCAGACCCCCCAGGTCTGGAACCAGATCAAGGACCTCAAGCGGGTCTTCGCCGACAAGGCGGCCGCCGACAAGAAGAACAACGGCCCCGGGGCCAACGTCCTCGCCGGCGTGTTCAACGAGGACAGCAGCAAGCGCGTGTACCCCAACGGGGACCTGGCCGCCGGGATACTGGGCTACGTCAACGCCGAGGGCAAGGGCGCCGGCGGCCTGGAGTCCTCCCTCGACAAGAAGCTGGCCGGCAAGGACGGCGCGATCACGTACGCCCAGTCCGGCGGCCGCCGCGTGCCCACCGCCGGGTCCAGCGAGAAGCCCGCCGTACCCGGCGAGGACGTCGAGCTGACCATCGACCGCGACATCCAGTGGGCGGCGCAGAGCGCCATCAGCGAGCAGGTCGCCAAGTCCGAGGCCGACCGCGGCTACGTCGTCGTCCAGGACACCCGCACCGGCGAGGTGCTGGCCATGGCCAACGCCCCCGGCTTCGACCCCAACGACCTGTCGAAGGCCAGCTCCGCCGCCATGGGCAACGCGGCCCTCCAGGACGTGTACGAGCCCGGCTCCACCGCCAAGGTGATGTCGATGGCCGCCGTGCTGGAGGAGAAGAAGGCCACCCCCGAGACCCACGTCGAGGTCCCCAACCGGCTGCACCGCGGCGACCGGCTGTTCAAGGACGACATCGACCACCCGACCTGGTACCTGACCCTCAACGGGGTCCTCGCCAAGTCCTCCAACATCGGCACCATCCTGGCCACCGGCCAGCTCGGCGCCACCCAGCCCGAGGCCAACCGGGTCCTCTTCTCCTACCTGAACAAGTTCGGCATCGGCCGGCCCACCGGCCTGAACTACCCCGGCGAGTCCCGCGGCATCCTCGCCCGGCCCGAGGCCTGGTCCACCTCCCAGCAGTACACGATCCCTTTCGGCCAGGGCCTGTCCCTCAACGCCATGCAGGCGGCCTCCGTGTACTCGACGATCGCCAACGGCGGGGTACGGATCGCACCCACCCTGGTCCGTGGCACCAAGGGCCCCGACGGCCGCTTCACCCCGGCCCCGGCGCCCGAGCAGACCCGCGTCATCAGCCAGGACACCGCCAAGTCCCTGTCCCAGATGCTGGAGTCGGTCGTCGACGACCAGGAGGGCACCGGCACCAAGGCCCGCATCCCCGGCTACCGGGTCGGCGGCAAGACCGGCACGTCCAACCGGGTGGATCCGGCCACCGGCCGCTACAAGGGCTACACCGCCTCCTTCGCCGGATTCGCGCCCGCCGACAGCCCGCGGATCACCGTGTACTGCGCCATCCAGAACCCCACCAAGGGCAGCTACTTCGGCGGCCAGATCTGCGGCCCGATCTACAAGAAGGTCATGGAGTTCGCCCTCAAGACCCTCCAGGTCGCCCCGACCGGAACCGCCCCCGCCGGGCTCCCGGTCACCTTCGACGCCGGCCCCGCACCCGCCCCCCAGCCCTCCGCAGCGCCCTCCGCACAGCCCAGCCGGCAGCCCGGCCAGTGACCCGGCGGGCCGGCCGGCCCGCCAGAAATCCGTGAGGCACCATCAGTGACAACGATCACCCCGAAACCCGGGAACCCGTCGGCCGCCGCCCACGCGGCCGGGCCCTCACTTCGCGAGCGGCCCGCCGCGCCCGGTACGCTCACCGCCGTGTCCCACGCTGATCAGCCCAGAACCGCCCAGAAAGACGCCCCGGCAACGCCGCCGGGAGCGCCCCGGCCCCAGGCCGCCCGCCCGACACCCCTGGGCGAGCTGGCCACCCTGCTGGGCATCGAAGCCCCCGGCGCGGCCGCCGCGGCGCAGCCCCCGCAGATCACCGGGATCACGCACGACTCCCGTGCCGTGCGCCCCGGCGACCTGTACGCGGCCCTGCCCGGCGCCAAGCTGCACGGCGCCGACTTCGCCGCCCAGGCGGCCGCCCTCGGCGCCGCGGCCGTGCTGACCGACCCGTCGGGCGCCGAGCGCGCGGCCGCGACCGGCCTGCCGGTCCTGGCCGTCGCCGATCCGCGCGGCCGGATGGGCGAGCTCGCCGCCACGATCTACGGCCGTCCCGGCGAGGGCCTGCTCCAGATCGGCATCACCGGCACCTCCGGCAAGACCACCACGGCGTACCTCGTCGAGGGCGGTCTGCGCGGGGCCGGACGCTCCACCGGGCTGGTCGGCACCGTCGAGATGCGCATCGGCGACGAGCGCATCAAGTCGGAGCGCACCACCCCCGAGGCCACCGACCTCCAGGCCCTCTTCGCGGTCATGCGCGAACGCGGGGTCGAGGCCGTCGCCATGGAGGTCTCCAGCCACGCCCTGGTGCTCGGCCGGGTCGACGGATGCGTCTTCGACGTCGCCGTCTTCAACAACCTGAGCCCGGAGCACATGGAGTTCCACTCGGACATGGAGGACTACTTCCAGGCCAAGGCGCAGCTCTTCACCGAGCGCCGCGCCCGCCTCGGGGTGGTCAACGTCGACGACGAGTACGGCCGCCGCCTCGCCAAGGAGGCCGCCATCCCGGTGGTCACCTTCTCCGCCGAGGGCGATGCGGCCGCCGACTGGCGCGCCGAGGACGTCGTGTTCGGGCACATGGACTCCACGCTGACCGTGGTCGGCCCGGAAGGGCAGCGCGTACGGGCCACGGCCCCGCTGCCCGGCCCGTTCAACGTCGCCAACACCGTCGCCGCGATCGTCACGCTCGCCGCCGCGGGCCTCGACCCGCAGACCGCCGCCGACGGCGTCGCCGCGGTCCCCGGGGTCCCCGGCCGGCTGGAGCGGGTGGACGCGGGCCAGCCGTACCTCGCCGTCGTCGACTACGCGCACAAGACGGACGCCGTCGAATCGGTGCTCCGCGCGCTGCGCGAAGTCACCACCGGCAAGCTGCACATCGTGCTCGGCTGCGGCGGCGACCGCGACACCACCAAGCGCGCCCCGATGGGCGCCGCGGCCGCCCGGTTCGCCGACACCGCCGTGCTGACCTCCGACAATCCGCGCTCCGAGGACCCCCTCGTGATCCTCGCCGCGATGTTCGAGGGCGCCGTCTCCGTACCCGCCGAAGAGCGCGGCACGGTCCTCGTCGACGCCGACCGGGCCGCGGCCATCGCCGCCGCCGTCGCGCGCGCCGAGGCCGGGGACACCGTGCTGGTGGCGGGCAAGGGCCACGAGCAGGGCCAGGACACGGCAGGCGTCGTACGGCCCTTCGATGACCGCGCGGTGCTCCGGGCCGCGATCGAACTCCGGCAGAACCAGCAGCACCTGCAAGGCAATGACGTCCGACAGGCCGAGGTGAACCAGTGATCGCCCTTTCCCTCGCCGAGATCGCCGACATCACCGGCGGGCGGCCCCACGACATACCGGATCCGTCCGTGCGGATCACCGGGCCCGTGGTCATCGACTCCCGCCAGGTGGAGGCCGGCAGCCTGTTCGCCGCGTTCGCCGGTGAACACGTCGACGGCCACGACTACGCCGAGCGCGCGGTCGCCTCCGGAGCCGCGGCCGTCCTCGCCGCCCGGCCCGTCGGCGTACCCGCGATCGTCGTCGCCGACGTCGAGAAGGCCCTCGGCGCCCTCGCCCGAGCCGTCGTCGAGCGCCTCGGCACCGACGTGGTGGCCCTGACCGGCTCCGCCGGCAAGACCTCCACCAAGGACCTCATCGCCCAGGTGCTCCAGGCCCACGCGCCCACCGTGTGGACCCCGGGCTCCCTCAACAACGAGATCGGCCTGCCGCTCACCGCGTTGCGCGCCACGGAGGAAACCCGGCACCTGGTGCTGGAGATGGGCGCCCGCGGCATCGGGCACATCGACTACCTCACCGGCCTGACCCCGCCGCGCATCGGACTCGTCCTCAACGTCGGGACCGCCCACATCGGCGAGTTCGGCGGCCGCGAGCAGATCGCCCAGGCCAAGGGCGAGCTCGTCGAGGCCCTGCCGGCCGAAGCCGAGGGCGGAGTCGCGGTCCTCAACGCCGACGATCCGCTGGTGCGCGCGATGTCCGCCCGGACGAAGGCCCGTACGGTGCTGTTCGGCGAGGCCGACGATGCCGACGTACGGGCCTCGGAAGTCCGTATGACACCGGCAGGACAGCCCTCCTTCACACTCCACACACCCACCGGGTGCGGCGAAGTGACCTTGCGCCTGTACGGTGAGCACCACGTGTCGAACGCGCTCGCCGCGGCCGCCGTCGCCCATGTACTGGGCATGTCCGTCGAGGAGATCGCCACCGCGCTCTCCGGGGCGGGCACCTTGTCCCGGTGGCGGATGGAGGTCACCGAGCGGGCGGACGGCGTGACGATCGTCAACGACGCCTACAACGCGAATCCCGAGTCCATGCGGGCCGCTCTGCGCGCGCTTGCCGCGATGGGCGGCGCGGCCAGGGCCGACGGGGGACGTACGTGGGCGGTGCTCGGTCCCATGGCCGAGCTCGGGGACGCATCGTTGGCCGAGCACGACGCGGTGGGACGGCTTGCCGTCCGGCTCAACGTGAGCAAGCTCGTCGCAGTCGGGGGCAGGGAAGCGTCCTGGCTGCAACTGGGCGCATATAACGAGGGTTCGTGGGGTGAGGAGTCGGTGGTCGTGTCCGACGCGCAGGCGGCGATCGACCTGTTGCGCAGTGAACTGCGCCCGGGTGACGTCGTGCTGGTGAAGGCTTCCAGGTCGGTCGGCCTGGAGCGGGTCGCTCTGGCTCTGCTGGCCGGCGAGGGCGAGGTCGCCGACCGATGAGGCAGATCCTCTTCGCCGGTGTCATCGGCATGTTCCTGACCGTGGTCGGCACCCCGCTGCTGATCAAGCTGCTGGCCCGCAAGGGTTACGGCCAGTTCATCCGCGACGACGGCCCGCGCGGCCACGCCGGGAAGAAGGGCACGCCCACCATGGGCGGCATCTCCTTCATCCTGGCGACGATCATCGCGTACGCCCTGACGAAGGTGATCACGGGCAGCCCGGCCACGTTCTCCGGCGTGCTGGTGCTCTTCCTGATGTCCGGCATGGGCCTGGTGGGCTACCTCGACGACTACATCAAGATCGTCAAGCGCCGCTCGCTCGGTCTGCGGGCCAAGGCCAAGATGGCCGGCCAGCTGATCGTCGGCATCGCCTTCGCCGTGCTCGCACTGCAGTTCAAGGACGCCCGCGGCAACGCCCCGGCCTCCACCAAGCTGTCGTTCGTCACGGACTTCGGCTGGTCGATCGGCCCGGTGCTGTTCGTGGTCTGGGCGCTGTTCATGATCCTGGCGATGTCCAACGGCGTGAACCTGACGGACGGTCTGGACGGCCTGGCCACCGGCGCCGCGGTGATGGTCTTCGGCGCGTACACCTTCATCGGCGTCTGGCAGTTCCAGGAGTCGTGCGCCAACGCGCAGACCCTGACGAACCCCAACGCCTGCTTCGAGGTACGAGATCCGCTGGACCTCGCGATCGTCGCCTCCGCGCTGATGGGCGCCTGCTTCGGCTTCCTGTGGTGGAACACCTCGCCCGCCAAGATCTTCATGGGTGACACCGGCTCGCTGGCCCTCGGCGGCGCCCTCGCCGGTCTCGCGATCTGCTCCCGCACGGAGTTCCTGATCGCCCTCCTCGGCGGCCTCTTCGTCCTCATCACCATGTCGGTCGTCATCCAGGTCGGCTCCTTCAAGCTCACCGGGAAGCGCGTCTTCCGGATGGCCCCGCTCCAGCACCACTTCGAACTGAAGGGGTGGTCCGAGGTCCTGGTGGTGGTCCGGTTCTGGATCATCCAGGGCATGTGCGTGATCGTGGGTCTCGGACTCTTCTACGCGGGATGGGCAGCCGACAAGTGAGCACCACCGACCTGGCCGGCCTGCTCGGCCCCGATGTCCTGGGCCGGTACGGTCTGCCGGGCCGGATCACCGTGGCCGGCCTCGGCATCAGCGGCATCAGCGCCGCCCGGGCGCTGGCCGGACTCGGTGCGAAGGTGACCGTCGTCGACAACGGCGACGGCGACGCGCACCGTGCGAAGGCCGCCGAACTCGCCGAGCTGGGCATCGAGGTCCGCCTGGGGCACCTGCCCGGCGGGGTCCGGGCCGGGGAAGCCCTGCCCGAGGGCACCGAACTGGTCGTCACCTCGCCCGGCTGGCAGCCCGAGAGCCCGCTCTTCCGGGCCGCCGCCGAGGCGGGCGTCGACGTCGTCGGCGACGTCGAGATCGCCTGGCGGCTGCGCGGGGCCGGCGTGGAACTGCGCGCCGCCCGCCGGGCCGCCGCGGCGGACGCAGACGGGGACACCCGCGAGGCCGCCGACGCCGAGGGGGCCCCGGCCGGGCCCGCCGAGTGGCTGGCGATCACCGGCACCAACGGCAAGACCACCACCACCCAGATGCTCGCGTCGATCCTGAAGGCCGCGGGCCTGAAGACCGCGGCCGTCGGCAACATCGGCACCCCGATCATCGACGTGGTCCTCGGCGAGGAGGCGTACGACGTCCTCGCCGTCGAGCTCTCCAGCTACCAGCTCCACTGGGCGCCCTCGCTGCGCGCCCACTCGGCGGCCGTGCTCAACCTGGCCCCCGACCACCTCGACTGGCACGGCTCCATGGAGGCGTACGCCGCCGACAAGGGCCGGATCTACGAGGGCAACACGGTCGCCTGCGTCTACAACGCCGCCGACCCGGCCACCGAGGCCCTGGTTGTCGAAGCCGACGTCGAGGAGGGCTGCCGGGCGATCGGCTTCACCCTCGGCGCCCCCGGCCCCTCCATGCTCGGCGTCGTCGACGGCATCCTCGTGGACCGCGCCTTCGTCGAGAACCGGCAGAAGAACGCCCAGGAGCTCGCCGAGGTCAAGGACGTCAACCCGCCGGCCCCGCACAACATCGCCAACGCGCTCGCCGCGGCGGCCCTGGCCCGCGCCTTCGGCGTCGCGCCGCGCGCGGTCCGCGACGGGCTGCGCGACTTCCGCCCCGACGCGCACCGCGTCGCGTACGTGGACGAGGTCGCGGGGGTCACGTACATCGACGACTCCAAGGCCACCAACACGCACGCCGCCGAGGCCTCCCTGGCGGCCTTCGAGCCCGTCGTGTGGATCGCCGGCGGCCTCGCCAAGGGCGCGACCTTCGACGAGCTCGTCCAGAAGTCGCGGAAGCGGCTGCGCGCCGTGGTGCTGATCGGCGCCGACCGGGCGCTGATCGCCGAGGCGCTGGCGCGACACGCCCCCGAGGTCCCGGTCGTCGACCTCGACCGGACCGACACTGGGGCGATGCTCGCAGCGGTCCGGGAAGCGGCCCGGCTCGCGGAGCCCGGCGACACGGTTCTGCTGGCCCCGGCCTGTGCCTCGATGGACATGTTCGCGAACTACAACAAGCGCGGGGACGCATTCGCGGACGCGGTGCGCGAGCTGGCCGCCGAGGGCGCGTAGGTCCGGCCGGCCCGCTCCCAGGCCGGCGAGCCTCCCCGACCGGCTGCTCGCCTCGTACGAGTGGAGGGGAAGGTCACACATGCCGGCCAAGCAAGTGCTGCCGGGGCGGCGGCCGTCCGCCGTGAAGGCCGCCAAGTCCGTGAACGGCGCCAAGTCCGCCCGGACGGTCAAGGCTCAGGGCCGCAGGCGTCCGGCGGGGAGCGTGCGGCCGCCCGGCGGGCGCGGGCCGCTGGAGCGGCTGCGGCGTACGCAGCGGCAGTTGCGCAAGGCCTGGGACCGACCCCTCACCGCGTATTACCTGATTTTCGGCAGCTCGCTGCTCATCACCGTGCTCGGCCTGGTGATGGTCTACTCGGCCTCGATGATCAAAGCGCTCCAGCTGGGGCTGGGTGACGCGTACTTCTTCAAGAAGCAGTTCCTCGCCGCCCTGATCGGCACCGGGCTGCTGCTGGTCGCCTCCCGGATGCCGGTCAAACTGCACCGGGCGCTGTCGTACCCCGTGCTCGCGGGAACACTGTTCCTGATGGTCCTGGTCCAGGTCCCCGGGATAGGGGTGGCGATCAACGGCAACCAGAATTGGATCTCCCTTGGTGGTCCGTTCATGCTCCAGCCCAGTGAGTTCGGCAAGCTGGCACTGATCCTCTGGGGCGCCGACCTGCTGGCCCGCAAGGGCGAGAAGGAGCTGCTGAGCCAGTGGAAGCACCTGTTGGTGCCGCTGGTCCCGGTGGCGTTCCTGCTGCTCGGGCTGATCATGCTGGGCGGGGACATGGGCACCGCGATGATCCTCGGGGCCATCCTGTTCGGCCTGCTGTGGCTGGCGGGAGCCCCGACGCGTATGTTCGTCGCGGTACTGGCGTTCGCGGGTGTGATCGTCGCACTGCTGATCAAGACCAGCCCGCACCGGATGGACCGGCTCGCCTGCATCGGCGCGACGGATCCCGGCCGGAACGACCTGTGCTGGCAGGCCGTGCACGGGATCTACGCCCTCGCATCCGGCGGATGGTTCGGTTCCGGTTTGGGTGCCAGTGTGGAAAAATGGGGGCAACTGCCCGAAGCCCACACCGACTTCATCTTCGCCATCACCGGGGAGGAACTGGGTCTGGCGGGGACGCTGTCGGTACTCGCCCTGTTCGCGGCTCTAGGCTATGCGGGTATCCGCGTGGCCGGACGCACGGAGGACTCCTTCGTACGCTATGCCGCGGGAGGCGTGACCACCTGGATCACGGCCCAGGCCGTGATCAACATCGGTGCGGTGCTCGGTCTGCTGCCGATCGCCGGAGTCCCGCTCCCGCTGTTCTCGTACGGAGGGTCCGCGCTGCTGCCGACGATGTTCGCGGTCGGACTGCTCATCGCCTTCGCGCGGGAGGAGCCGGCGGCGCGCGCGGCGCTCGCGATGCGCCAGCCGAAGACCGGCTGGAAGCGGACCGGGCAGAGATGGAAGTCGATGAGACGGAGCGTCAAGAGGCGTCCGTCCGGAGAGCGGTGAATTTCGGTGCATGTCGTACTCGCCGGTGGGGGGACCGCCGGCCACATCGAGCCGGCGCTCGCCCTCGCGGACGCCCTGCGCAGGCAGGACCCTTCCGTGGGCATCACCGCCCTCGGCACGGAGCGCGGGCTCGAAACCCGCCTCGTGCCCGAGCGCGGCTATGAGCTGGGGCTGATCCCCGCCGTCCCACTGCCCCGCAAGCCCACCCCCGAGCTCATCACCGTCCCAGGACGGCTGCGCGGGACGATCAAGGCCGCCGAGGAGATCCTGGAGCGCACCAAGGCCGACTGCGTCGTCGGCTTCGGCGGCTACGTGGCCCTGCCCGGCTACCTCGCCGCCAAGCGGCTCGGGGTGCCGATCATCGTCCACGAGGCCAACGCCCGTCCGGGACTGGCCAACAAGATCGGCTCCCGCTACGCGCACGCCGTCGCGGTCTCCACCCCCGACAGCAAGCTGCGCGGCGCCCGCTACGTGGGCATCCCGCTGCGCCGCAGCATCTCCACCCTGGACCGGGCCGCGGTCCGCCCGGAGGCGCGCGCCGCCTTCGGCCTGGACCCCAACCTGCCGACCCTGCTGGTCTCCGGCGGCTCGCAGGGCGCCCGCCGCCTCAACGAGGTGATCCAGCAGGTCGCGCCGACCCTCCAGCGCTCCGGGATCCAGATCCTGCACGCGGTCGGTCCGAAGAACGAACTGCCGCGTGTCGACAACATGCCCGGGATGCCGCCGTATGTGCCGGTACCGTACGTGGACCGGATGGATCTCGCGTACGCCGCCGCCGACATGATGCTGTGCCGCGCGGGCGCGATGACCGTCGCCGAACTCTCCGCCGTCGGGCTGCCGGCCGCGTACGTCCCGTTGCCGATCGGCAACGGCGAACAGCGGCTCAACGCCCAGCCGGTGGTCAAGGCCGGCGGCGGCCTGCTCGTCGACGACGCGGAGCTGACGCCCGAGTGGGTGCTCAGCCAGGTCCTCCCGGTGCTCGCCGACCCGCACCGCCTGTACGAGATGTCCCGCGCCGCCGCCGAGTTCGGCCGCCGCGACGCCGACGACCTGCTCGTCGCGATGGTGTACGAGGCGATCGCCGCACACAGGAACCGCTAGCGCAGGAGGCACAGGAGTGGCCGGAGCGACGACCGCACAGCGCGGCAACCCCGGGTCCGCCCGGAAGGGCAAGGGCTCCGGCTCTCCCAAGCCGCCCAAGCCGCCCAAGCCGCCCAGGTCGTCGGGGCCGTCAGGGGGGTCCGGCCCGCGGGGCCCCGGTGTTCAGCGCCTCGTCCGGCGTCTGCGCAGCCGGGGCCCCGTGCTGCTCTCCCTCCTCGCCGCCGTCCTCCTCACCGGGGGCGGCAGCTGGGTGCTCTACGGCTCCTCCTGGCTCCGCGTCGAGAAGGTGACCACGAGCGGAACCCAGGTGCTGACCCCCGAGCAGGTGCTGGCCGCCGCGGCCGTACCGGTCGGGGCGCCGCTGGTGTCCGTGGACACCGACGAGATCGCGGGCCGGGTCCGCAGCCGGCTGGCCCGCGTCGATTCGGTCGAGGTGGTGCGGGCCTGGCCGCACGGAATCGGGCTGAAAGTGACGGAGCGCAAACCCGTCCTGCTCATCAAAAAGGACGCCAAGTTCGTGGAAGTGGACGCTTCGGGTGTGCGATTCGACACGACCGCGAAAGCTCCCGCGGGCGTTCCGGTCCTCGAATTGTCCGCGGCGCAGTCGCCGAGCGGCCGCCGCTTCGACGAGGAGCGGCTGCTGCACGAGGCCGTGGGCGTCGCCGGGGACCTCCCCGAAGCGGTCGCCAAGGAGACCGTGCAGGTCAGGGTGGGCTCGTACGACTCGGTCGTACTGGAGTTGACCCGCGGCCGGACCGTGGTCTGGGGCAGCGGCGAGCAGGGCGAGGCGAAGGGCCGCGCGCTGACCGCTCTGCTGAAAGCCGCGCCCAAGGCTGACCACTTTGACGTGAGCGTCCCCACCGCCCCTGCGGTGTCCGGGAGTTGACGTCGGGTCTCACAGCGACGCACCCTGGTTGGCCACCGATACGGGTGATCACATAGGGTGAAAAGAAAAACGGGAGGTTCGGCGTGTTCGTTGAACACGCGCTACTTGTCGACTTAGTGTCCTGTTCGGAAGAGTCCAGGGAACAGGCACATACTTAACCCTAAACTTCAGGGTTAGGGTTCGGGTCGGCGCGTTCGGACCGTCCCACATTTCGGCATCAGTCGTCGCAACGCAGGCCCGCGAGGCGGCGACACGTAACTCGAGGCGAGAGGCCTTCGACGTGGCAGCACCGCAGAACTACCTCGCAGTCATCAAGGTCATCGGTGTCGGCGGCGGTGGTGTCAATGCCATCAACCGAATGATCGAGGTCGGTCTCAAGGGCGTCGAGTTCATCGCCATCAACACGGACGCCCAGGCGCTGTTGATGAGCGACGCCGACGTCAAGCTCGACGTCGGCCGTGAACTCACCCGGGGCCTCGGCGCCGGCGCCAACCCGGCAGTCGGTCGCAAGGCGGCAGAGGACCACCGCGAGGAGATCGAGGAGGTCCTCAAGGGGGCCGACATGGTCTTCGTCACCGCCGGCGAGGGCGGCGGCACCGGCACCGGCGGCGCACCCGTCGTCGCCAACATCGCGCGCTCGCTCGGCGCCCTGACGATCGGTGTGGTCACCCGGCCGTTCACCTTCGAGGGCCGGCGCCGCGCGAACCAGGCGGAGGACGGCATCGCCGAGCTCCGCGAAGAGGTCGACACCCTCATCGTCATCCCCAACGACCGGCTGCTGTCCATCTCGGACCGCCAGGTCTCGGTCCTGGACGCCTTCAAGTCGGCCGACCAGGTCCTGCTCTCGGGTGTCCAGGGCATCACCGACCTCATCACCACCCCGGGTCTGATCAACCTCGACTTCGCGGACGTCAAGTCCGTCATGTCCGAGGCCGGCTCGGCCCTCATGGGCATCGGCTCGGCCCGCGGCGACGACCGCGCGGTGGCCGCCGCCGAGATGGCGATCTCCTCGCCGCTGCTGGAGGCGTCCATCGACGGGGCGAGGGGCGTGCTCCTCTCCATCTCCGGTGGCTCGGACCTCGGCCTCTTCGAGATCAACGAGGCCGCGCAGCTGGTGAGCGAGGCCGCCCACCCCGAGGCGAACATCATCTTCGGCGCCGTCATCGACGACGCGCTCGGCGACGAGGTACGGGTCACCGTCATCGCCGCCGGCTTCGACGGCGGACAGCCCCCGGCCCGCCGGGACAACGTCATCGGTGCCGCGTCCACCAAGCGCGAGGAGCCGGCCCCGGCGCCGGTCCGCGCGGCCGAGCCGGTGCGCCCGGCCTTCGGCGGACTGGGCACGGTCACCCCGCGCGAAGAGCCCCCGGCCCCGGTCGAGGCGGCTCCGATCGAGACCGCGGCCTCCGCGCCGCAGGTCCCGACGGCCCGGCCGTACCAGGACAGCCCGGCCGAGGAACTGGATGTCCCGGACTTCTTGAAGTGACGCTGGACCAGTACGACGAGAGCGGCGCCCACTTCGCCTTCACCGACCGGTGGGGCGGGGTGAGCGCCGTTCCGTACGAGGAGCTCAATCTCGGCGGCGCGGTCGGAGACGACCCCACCGCCGTTCTCGCGAACCGGGCGGCCGCCGCCGGGGCCCTGGGCATCGAGCCGGACCAGGTGGTCTGGATGAACCAGGTGCACGGCCGTGACGTGGCGGTGGTCCCCGGCCCCTGGGGCGCCGCCGCCGACATCCCGGCGGTGGACGCGGTGGTGACCGCACGTCGGGGGCTCGCCCTCGCGGTGCTCACCGCGGACTGCACCCCGGTCCTGCTGGCCGACCCCGTCGCGGGGGTCGCGGGCGCGGCCCACGCGGGGCGGCCCGGACTGGTCGCCGGAGTGGTGCCCGCCGCCGTGGAGGCGATGGTCGCCCTCGGCGCCGAGCCCGGGCGGATCGTCGCCCGTACCGGCCCGGCGGTCTGCGGGCGCTGCTACGAGGTGCCGGCCGAGATGCGGGCCGCGGTCGCCGAGGTGGTACCGGCCGCCTACGGCGAGACGAGTTGGGGGACCCCGTCCGTCGACGTGGTCGCCGGGGTGCACGCCCAGCTCGCGGAGGCGGGGGTGGTGAACCTGCACCGATCGGCGGTCTGCACACTGGAGTCGCGGGACCACTTCTCGTACCGCCGCGACCGGGTGACCGGGCGGCTTGCCGGATATGTCTGGTTGGGCACTGTGTCTTCCCGGGGGGCAACCCCCGGATCCCCGGTAGGAAAAGACTGATGACGGACCGTAAGTCGGAGCTCGCGGAGAACCTCGCGCGGGTGGAGGAACGTATCTCGTCCGCCTGCGCGGCCGCAGGGCGGGGACGGGACGAGGTGACGCTCATCGTCGTCACCAAGACCTACCCCGCGAGTGACGTACGACTGCTGGCGGACCTGGGCGTCCGTCATGTGGCGGAGAATCGTGACCAGGACGCCGCCCCCAAGGCCGCGGCCTGCGCGGATCTGCCGCTCACCTGGCACTTCGTGGGTCAGTTGCAGACGAACAAAGTCCGTTCCGTGGCGGGATACGCGCACGTCGTGCAGTCCGTCGACCGGCCCAAGCTCGTCACGGCGCTCTCGGCGGCCGCGGAGGGGGCCGGGCGCGAACTCGGCTGCCTCGTGCAGATCGCCCTCGACGCGGAGTCGGGGGAGCGCGGCACCCGGGGCGGCGCCGCTCCGGAGCAGCTGGCCGAACTCGCGGACCTCGTGGCCGGGGCGCCGGGACTGAGGCTCGACGGTCTGATGGCCGTCGCTCCGCTGGCCGGGGCCTACGCGGGCCGCGAACAGGCCGCTTTCGAGCGGCTGGTGGAATTGTCATCCCGCCTGCGCACGGACCATCCGACTGCCACGATGGTGTCGGCCGGGATGAGTGCAGACCTGGAACAGGCCGTTGCGGCCGGTGCGACACATGTGCGCGTCGGCACTGCGGTACTCGGCGCGAGACCCCGGCTCGGGTAACGTCGCGAAGAAAGTCGGACCACAGCAGAAAATATGGTCATTACCGCTGACGGGCGGACAGACCACGTGGATCGCGGGCAGTTGGTGACTTTGGTGACACAGCGACACACCTGCGACAGGGCGATCCACCACAGAGCGGAGGATTCAGAGAATGGCCGGCGCGATGCGCAAGATGGCGGTCTACCTCGGCCTCGTGGAGGACGACCGGTACGACAACCCGGGGTACGACCCCGACGACGAGTTCGAGCCCGAGCCGGAACCGGAGCGGGACCGCCGGCGCCAGCAGGCCGTGCACCAACCGCCCGTAACGGACGAACCGGTACGAGTTGCCCAGCCTCCGGCGCAACGGGAACCCATCCCATTGCCGGTGGAAAACGGACGTCCTGCGCGAATTGCCCCCGTGGCATCCATCACACCTGAACGCTCGAACCTGGAGAAGAACGCCCCCGTGATCATGCCCAAGGTCGTCTCCGAGCGGGAGCCGTACCGCATCACGACGCTGCACCCCCGGACCTACAACGAGGCCCGTACCATCGGGGAACACTTCCGTGAGGGCACTCCGGTGATCATGAACCTCACGGAGATGGACGACACGGATGCGAAGCGACTTGTCGACTTTGCCGCCGGCCTCGTCTTCGGCCTGCACGGCAGCATTGAACGCGTGACACAGAAGGTGTTCCTGCTGTCGCCTGCTAACGTCGATGTCACGGCGGAGGACAAGGCCCGCATCGCGGAGGGCGGGTTCTTCAACCAAAGCTAGACCGATCCGTCAGACACGGGGCCGGGGACAGAGCGAGAGCAGGGGAGAGGGAAGCGCGGGATGGGCGTCGCACTGCAGGTGGTCTACATCGTGCTGATGTGCTTCCTTATCGTGCTGATCTTCCGACTGGTGATGGACTACGTCTTCCAGTTCGCACGTTCATGGACACCCGGCAAGGCGATGGTGGTCGTCCTTGAGGCCACCTACACTGTCACCGATCCACCGCTCAAGCTTCTCCGGCGTTTCATTCCGCCGTTGCGTCTCGGGGGCGTGGCACTCGACCTGTCCTTCTTCGTTCTGATGATCATCGTTTACATCCTCATCAGTTTCGTGAGCACCGCTGCGAGAAGCGTGTGAACGATGAGCTTCCCCGTGAGCGCGGGGACAGTCCCGATACGGTCTTGCCGACTGCCGACGACTACGTAGAGGTGAAGAAGACATGCCGCTGACTCCCGAGGACGTGCGGAACAAGCAGTTCACGACCGTCCGCCTCCGAGAAGGCTATGACGAGGACGAGGTCGATGCCTTCCTCGACGAGGTCGAGTCCGAACTGACGCGCCTGCTGCGCGAGAACGAGGACCTGCGCGCCAAGCTGGCCGCCGCCACGCGTGCCGCCGCGCAGAACCAGCAGCAGCAGGGCATGCGCAAGCCCGAGCCCCAGGACCAGCGCGGCCCCGGAGGCCCCGGCGCCCCCGTGCCCGCCGCCATATCCGGCCCGCCGGCGCAGCAGGGCCCGCCGCAGATGGGCCCGCCGCAGCTGCCGGGCGGCCCGCCGCAGCTTCCGGCCGGCCCCGGCGGACACGGACCGCAGGGTCCGGGCGGCCCGGGTCCGATGGGCGGCCCCATGCACACCATGGGTGGCCAGCAGCAGATGGGCCAGCAGGGCATGGGCCAGCAAGGCATGGGCCAGCAGGGTATGGGCCAGCAGGGTATGGGCCAGCAGTCCATGGGCGGCCAGAACCCGCTCGGCCAGCAGATGCAGCCCATGGGCCAGCAGATGCAGCCGATGGGGCAGCAGATGCAGCCCATGGGTCAGCAGATGCAGCAGATGCAGCAGCAGCCGCAGCTCCCGCAGCAGGGCCCCGGTGGCGACAGCGCCGCCCGCGTCCTGTCGCTGGCGCAGCAGACCGCCGACCAGGCGATCGCGGAGGCCCGCTCCGAGGCCAACAAGATCGTCGGCGAGGCACGCAGCCGCGCCGAGGGCCTGGAGCGGGACGCCCGTGCCAAGGCCGACGCGCTGGAGCGGGACGCCCAGGAGAAGCACCGCGTCGCGATGGGCTCCCTGGAGTCCGCCCGCGCCACGCTGGAGCGCAAGGTCGAGGACCTGCGGGGCTTCGAGCGTGAGTACCGTACGCGTCTGAAGTCCTACCTGGAGTCGCAGCTGCGCCAGCTGGAGACCCAGGCGGACGACTCCCTGGCCCCGCCGCGCAACCCGGCCGGCCCGGCGCTGCCGCCGTCGCCGACCCCGTCGATGGCTCCGGCCGGAGCGATGGGCCACTCGATGGGCGCTCCGTCGCCCATGGGCGGTCCCTCGCCGATGGGTGGCCCGTCCCCGATGGGTGGCCCCTCGTATGGTGGTCAGCAGCAGATGTCTCCCGCGATGACCCAGCCGATGGCTCCGGTGCGGCCGGCTGCGCCGCAGCCGATGCAGCAGGCGCCGTCGCCGATGCGCGGCTTCCTGATCGACGAGGACGACAACTAGGCGCCGCCAGTAGGTCGGCAGTCACGGGCCGGGCCCGGTTCCCCTTCGGGGGCACCGGGCCCGGCCCGTTGGCGTCCCGCCGGCCGGTGCTGCCGCTGCGCGGGGCCTGCCCCTCCCCGCCCTTCTCCCGTTCGCCGGGGCTGAGTCCCGGACCCCGTTGCGGGGGCCGCCCCGCACCTCCCGAGGACTGGCTCCGGGCAGCGCACGGGAAACGGTGAAAGGGCGGGGCGGGGAGAAGAAACGACTGTGGCCCGGACCGAGCAGGGTCCGGGCCACAGGGGCGATGACTACGCCTTGCGGAGGCGGAACGTCAGGCCGAGGGGCTCGTCCGTGAACGGGGTGCCGTACGTGGCGTCGGCCTCGCCCGTGGCGTAGTCCGTCGACAGGACCTCGTCCGCGATCAGCGCCGCGTGGTCCGTCAGGGCCGTCACGACCTCCGGGTCCGACGAGGACCAGCGCAGGGCGATCCGGTCCGCCACGTCCAGGCCGGAGTTCTTCCGGGCCTCCTGGATCAGGCGGATCGCGTCACGTGCCAGACCCGCCAGCCGCAGCTCCGGGGTGATCTCCAGGTCCAGGGCGACGGTCGCGCCGGAGTCGGACGCCACCGACCAGCCCTCGCGCGGGGTCTCCGTGATGATGACCTCCTCGGGGGTGAGGGCGATCGACTCGCCGTTCACCTCCACCACGGCCTCGCCCGAGCGCAGGGCCAGGGACAGCTCCGCCGCGTCGGCCGCCGCCACCGCCTTCGCCACGTCCTGGACGCCCTTGCCGAAGCGCTTGCCCAGCGCCCGGAAGTTCGCCTTCGCCGTGGTGTCGACCAGCGAGCCGCCGACCTCGGACAGGGAGGCCAGCGAGGAGACGTTCAGCTCCTCCGTGATCTGGGCCTGGAGCTCGGGGGACAGGGCGTCGAAGCCCACCGCGCCGACCAGGGCCCGGGACAGCGGCTGGCGGGTCTTCACGCCCGACTCGGCACGTGTGGCCCGGCCCAGCTCCACCAGGCGGCGGACCAGCAGCATCTGCTGGGAGAGGGTCGGGTCGATCGCCGAGGTGTCCGCCGTCGGCCACGTGGACAGGTGGACCGACTCCGGCGCGTCCGGGGTGACCGGGACGATCATGTCCTGCCAGACCCGCTCCGTGATGAAGGGGGTCAGCGGGGCCATGAGGCGGGTCACCGTCTCGACCACGTCGTGCAGGGTGCGCAGTGCCGAGGCGTCGCCCTGCCAGAAGCGGCGGCGCGAGCGGCGCACGTACCAGTTGGACAGGTCGTCCACGAACGAGGAGAGCAGCTTGCCGGCGCGCTGGGTGTCGTACGACTCCATCGCCTCGGTGACCTCGGACGTGAGGGTGTGGAGTTCCGAGAGGAGCCAGCGGTCCAGGACCGTGCGGTCCGCAGGGGCCGGGTCGGACGCCGACGGGGCCCAGTTCGACGTACGGGCGTACAGCGCCTGGAAGGCGACCGTGTTCCAGTACGTGAGGAGGGTCTTGCGGACCACTTCCTGGATCGTGCCGTGGCCGACCCGGCGGGCCGCCCACGGGGAGCCGCCGGCCGCCATGAACCAGCGCACCGCGTCCGCGCCGTGCTGGTCCATGAGCTGGATCGGCTCAAGGGTGTTGCCCAGGTGCTTGGACATCTTGCGGCCGTCCTCGGCGAGGATGTGGCCCAGGCAGACCACGTTCTCGTAGGAGGACTTGTCGAAGACGAGGGTGCCGACCGCCATCAGCGTGTAGAACCACCCGCGCGTCTGGTCGATGGCCTCCGAGATGAACTGCGCCGGATAGCGCTTCTCGAAGATCTCCTTGTTCTTGTGCGGGTAGCCCCACTGCGCGAACGGCATCGAGCCCGAGTCGTACCAGGCGTCGATGACCTCCGGCACGCGGACGGCCTCCAGCGAGCAGCCGTCGGCGGTGCAGGTGAAGGTGACGTCGTCGATGTACGGGCGGTGCGGGTCCAGGGCGGAGAGGTCCTGACCGGACAGCTCGGAGAGCTCCGCGCGGGAGCCGACGCAGGTGAGGTGGTTCTCCTCGCAGCGCCAGATCGGCAGCGGGGTGCCCCAGTAGCGGTTGCGGGAGAGCGCCCAGTCGATGTTGTTGTTCAGCCAGTCGCCGAAGCGGCCCTGCTTGACCGAGTCCGGGAACCAGTTCGTCTTCTCGTTCTCCCGCAGCATCGCGTCCTTGACGGCGGTGGTGCGGATGTACCAGGACGGCTGTGCGTAGTAGAGCAGGGCCGTGTGGCAGCGCCAGCAGTGCGGGTAGCTGTGCTCGTAGGCGATGTGCTTGAAGAGCAGGCCGCGCGCGTCGAGGTCGGCGGTCAGCTTCTCGTCGGCCTTCTTGAAGAAGACGCCGCCGACCAGCGGGACCTCCTCCTCGAAGGTGCCGTCGGGGCGGACCGGGTTCACGACGGGCAGGCCGTACGCGCGGCAGACCGCGAGGTCGTCGGCGCCGAAGGCGGGGGACTGGTGGACCAGACCGGTGCCGTCCTCGGTCGTGACGTACTCGGCGTTCACGACGTAGTGGGCCGGAGCCGGGAACTCCACGAGGGAGAACGGACGCTCGTACGTCCAGCGCTCCATCTCCTTGCCCGTGAAGGTCCGGCCGGTGGCCTCCCAGCCCTCGCCCAGGGACTTCTCCAGCAGCGGCTGGGCGACGACCAGCTTCTCCTCACCGTTCGTGGCGACCACGTAGGTGACCTCGGGGTGCGCGGCGACCGCGGTGTTGGACACCAGGGTCCACGGGGTCGTCGTCCACACCAGCAGTGCGGCCTCGCCGGCCAGCGGGCCGGAGGTGAGCGGGAAGCGGACGTAGACGGAGGGGTCGACGACCGTCTCGTAGCCCTGGGCCAGCTCGTGGTCCGAGAGGCCGGTGCCGCAGCGCGGGCACCAGGGGGCCACGCGGTGGTCCTGGGTGAGCAGGCCCTTGTTGAAGATCTCCTTCAGCGACCACCACACGGACTCGACGTACTCGGGGTCCATGGTCCGGTACGCGTCGTCCAGGTCGACCCAGTAGCCCATCCGGGTGGTGAGGTCGGCGAACGCGTCGGTGTGGCGGGTCACGGACTCGCGGCACTTGGCGTTGAACTCGGCGATGCCGTACGCCTCGATGTCCTGCTTGCCGTTGAAGCCGAGCTCCTTCTCGACGGCGAGCTCGACGGGCAGGCCGTGGCAGTCCCAGCCGGCCTTGCGGGCCACGTGGTAGCCGCGCATGGTGCGGAACCGGGGGAAGACGTCCTTGAAGACGCGGGCCTCGATGTGGTGCGCGCCGGGCATGCCGTTGGCGGTGGGCGGCCCCTCGTAGAAGACCCACTCGGGGCGGCCCTCGGACTGCTCCAGGGTCTTGGCGAAGGTCTTGCTCTCGCGCCAGAAGTCGAGAACGGCGTGTTCGAGGGCGGGCAGGTCGACCTGGGCGGGTACCGGGCGGTACTGCGGCGGTGTGGTCATGAGGCTGAACTCTTCCTCCGGCGGGGTGTCACTTCCGTCCGGAGGGACGAGAGCCGCCCTCGTCTTCAAGGACCTGCTGCTCCCGCGGTACCACCCTCCTTGGCCGCCGGACGGATCCGGTGGCCCCCTCATTGGGGTGCGAAGCCGGTTCTACTGGCCCCACGGGAATCCGTACGGGCTTTCTTCCGGCGGCTCAGGGGTGATCCTTCGCATCGCGCTCGCCCCCGGGCTCTCACCGTCCCCGGGTCGCTCATGGCTGCGTCCGACGCTACTCGTCCCCGTCCATGCCTTTCGCTGGGCCCAGTGTACGGGTCGGGGGCTCGCTCGGCAGACCGGTTTACGGGGGGTCGGGGCGGGGGTTTCGGCCGGGCTCGGGGGGCGGGGCCGGGCGGGTTGCGGCGTGACCCGAATGGGCCGATGCGCCGGTCCGGGCTCCGGTGGGACGGGAGTGGCGGATTACCGGGCTCCCTGCTGGGCACAACGGATGCAGGTTGGCATCGATGGACGCGTGCCCCGTTGCCGCGAGGCTGGAGTCGATTTATCGTTCCGGCACGATTCGCGAGCAAGATCACAGTATGTGAAGGGGCCGCGGCCATGGTGGCGAAGAAGACCGCCGGGAGAACTGCCGAGAAGGCTGTCGGAAGGGCCGCCGGGAAGGCTGCGGCGGCCGAGGACGCGGCTCCGGCCCGGAAGAAGGCGGTCGTGAACTCCACGGCCGGGACGGCGGCCAAATCGGTGACGAAGCAGGCGGCCAAGAAGGTGCCCGCCAAGAAGGCGGATGCCAAGGAGGTGCCGGCCCGGAAAGCGGTGACCGGGAAGACGGCTGCGAAGAAGACCGCCGCCAAGAAGACCGCCGCCAAGAAGACCCCGGCCGAGAAGGCCTCGGCCGCGGCGAAGGCGGCCACCGAGAAGGCGACCGGCGTCGGGAAGACGACCGCGAGGAAGGCCACGGTCAAGGCGGCCGCGGCCGAGGGGGCGGCGCAGGCCGCGCAACAGACGGGAGCCCGGAAAGTGGTTGCCAAGAAGAGCACCGGCACGGCCAGGAAGACGGCTGCGGCCGCCACCAGCGGACTGCCGAAGGCCAGGGCCACCGCAGCAGCGGCCCTGGCGCCGGGTGAGCTGGCCGTACGGCCCGGCGAGGACCCCTGGACCCCGGCGGAGGTGGCCGAGGCCCGTGCCGAGCTCCAGAGCGAGGTGCTGCGGCTGCGCGACGAGCTCCAGGCCTCCGACGAGGCCATCACGGGCCTGATGCGGGACTCCGGCGACGGAGCGGGCGACGACCAGGCCGACACGGGCACCAAGAACATCACCCGGGAGTCCGAGCTGGCCCTCGCCGCGAACGCCCGCGAGATGCTCGAACAGACCGAGCGGGCCCTGGAACGGCTGGACGCCGGCACGTACGGACTCTGCGAGAACTGCGGCCGGCCCATCGGCAAGGCCAGGATGCAGGCCTTCCCGCGGGCGACCCTCTGCGTGGACTGCAAGCAGAAGCAGGAGCGCAGGCACTGAGGGGCACGGGCCGGGCTGCCGCCACGGGCGGACCCTGACGTACTCTCGTGTCTCGTCGGGGTCCAGGGGCCCGGCAGGGCCGCAGAGCCGTGTCGTCGGCAACCTGGTTCGAGCTAGTCGAGGGACTCACGTGGCAGAGGCGGAGAGCATCATCGGTACGCCGGAGGTCGGGGACGACACCCAGCCGGAGTCCGCCGCGCCCAAGGGGCGCCGGCGGATCGTCGCGCTGCTCGTCGTCGCGCTGCTCGCCTACCTGCTCGACTTCGGCAGCAAGATGCTCGTCGTCGCGAAGCTGGAGCACCAGCCGCCGATCCGGATCATCGGCGACCTGCTGAAGTTCGAGGCGATCCGCAATCCGGGCGCCGCGTTCGGCTTCGGCGAGGCCTTCACCATCATCTTCACGTGCATCGCGGCCACCGTGATCGTCGTGATCGTGCGGCTGGCCCGCAAGCTCTACAGCCTGCCGTGGGCGATCGCGCTGGGCCTGCTGCTGGGCGGTGCGCTGGGCAACCTCACCGACCGGATCTTCCGTTCGCCGGGGGTGTTCCGGGGTGCCGTGGTCGACTTCATCGCGCCCGCCCACTTCGCCGTCTTCAACCTCGCGGACTCGGCGATCGTGTGCGGCGGCATCCTGATCGTGCTGCTTTCGTTCAGGGGTCTGGACCCGGACGGTACGGTCCACAAGGACTGATCGCGGGACGGGTGCGCCGTCGAGTCCTGCATACTCGACAGGTGAGTACGATTCCCGAGATCCGCACCCTGCCCGTTCCCGATGGCCTCGAAGGCGAGCGCGTCGACGCCGTCATCGCCCGTATGTTCGGTTTTTCCCGGACGAAGGCGGCCGAGCTCGCCGCCGCGGGGAAGGTGTCGGTCGACGGCAGCGTCGTCGGGAAGTCCGAGCGCGTGCACGGCGGCGCCTGGCTCGAAGTCGAGATGCCCGCGCCGCCGCGGCCGGTCGAGCTCGTCGCCGAGCCGGTCCCGGGCATGGAGATCGTCCATGACGACGACGACATCGTCGTCATCATGAAGCCGGTGGGCGTCGCCGCCCACCCGAGCCCCGGCTGGACCGGCACCACCGTCATCGGTGGCCTCGCCGCCGCCGGCTACCGGATCTCCACCTCCGGCGCGTCCGAGCGCCAGGGCATCGTGCACCGCCTCGACGTCGGCACGTCCGGCCTGATGGCCGTCGCCAAGTCGGAGCGTGCGTACACCTCGCTGAAGAACCAGTTCCGCGAGCGGGTCGTGGACAAGCGCTACCACGCGCTCGTACAGGGCCACCCGGACCCGATGAGCGGCACGATCGACGCGCCGATCGGCCGGCACCCCAGCGCGGACTACAAGTGGGCCGTGACCCAGGAGGGCAAGCCCTCCGTCACCCACTACGACCTGATCGAGGCCTTCCGCGCGGCCTCGCTGCTCGACATCAAGCTGGAGACCGGGCGCACGCACCAGATCCGCGTGCACATGTCCGCGCACCGGCACCCGTGCGTCGGCGACCTCACGTACGGCGCCGACCCGACGGTGGCGAAGCGGCTGGGCCTGACCCGGCAGTGGCTGCACGCCGTGCGGCTCGGCTTCGAGCACCCGGCGGACGGGCAGTGGGTGGAGTTCGAGAGCACGTACCCGGCGGACCTGCAGCACGCGCTGGACGTGATCCGGGCCGAGAGCGAGTGACGGCCTTCACCGTCCGGGTGGCCGAGGGGGAGGCCGACCTGGCGGCGTGCTTCGCCGTGCGGACCGAGGTGTTCGTGGTCGAGCAGTCCGTGCCGGAGTCGATCGAGTACGACGCGTACGACGCGGTCGCGGTGCACGTGCTGGCCGTGGCGCCGGACGGGGAGCCGCTGGGCACCGGCCGGCTGCTGCACGGGCCGGCGGCGCTGGGCAAGACGGGCGGTGACCCGACGGTCGGCTCGCTGGGGCGGCTGGCCGTACGCAAGGCCGCGCGCGGGCTGGGCGTCGGGGTGGCGCTGGTGCGGGCCATCGAGGCGGAGGCCGGCCGGCTGGGCCTGTCCGCCGTGGACCTGGGCGCGCAGACGCATGCGCTCGGCTTTTACGAGCGGCTCGGGTACGTGGCCTACGGCCCGGAGTTCGAAGACGCGGGGATCCCGCACCGCTCGATGCGGCGCGCCCTGCCGTAGCAGATCCAGCCCCGCCTGCGTTCGAGGCCCGGCGGAGCCGCCAGGTGGGCGAGGCTTCGTCGGGGCAGGGTCGTCCGCGGCCGGCGGTGCGGCAGGGTGGGGGAGTGGATCAGCTTGCTCTGCTGTTCGTACTGCTGCTCGGGGCCGTGGTCAGCGTGCCGTTCGGGGATCGGCTCGGGCTGCCCGCGCCCGTCCTGATGACCATCGGCGGGGTCGTGCTCGCGCTGGTTCCGGCCGTGCCGAACGTCGACATCCCGCCCGAGTACATCCTGCCGGTCGTCCTGCCCCCGCTGCTCTACGCCTCGGCGCAGCGCACCTCCTGGCGGCAGTTCGCCGCCAACGTCCGGCCCATCTTCCTGCTCGCCGTGGCGCTCGTCTTCGTCACGACCGCCGCGGTCGCCGCCGTCGCGAACGCCGTCGTCCCCGGGCTGCCGCTCGCCGCCGCGGTCGCGCTCGGCGCACTCGTGGCCCCGCCCGACCCCGTCGCCGCGACGGCCGTCGCCGGAGCGCTCGGGCTGCCGCGCCGCATGGTGTCGATCCTGGAGGGCGAGGGCCTGTTCAACGACGTCACCGCGATCGTGCTCTACCACGTGGCCATCTCCGCCGCCGTCAGCGGCAGCTTCTCCTGGCCGGACGCGCTGGGGGAGTTCGTGCTCTCCGCCGTGGTCGCCGTAGCCGTCGGGCTCGGTCTGGGCTGGGTCACCAACGCGCTCATGGGGCTGCTCGGCGATGCCACGCTCCAGATCGGGCTGACGCTGCTCGTGCCGTTCGTGTCGTACGTGGTGGCCGAGGAGTTCCAGGGGTCGGGGGTGCTGGCCGTGCTGACGACGGCCCTGTTCCTCGCGGAGTACGCCTCCGACGCGGACGACGTGCTGGGACGGCTCGCCGGGCACACGTTCTGGGAGGTCGTGGACATGCTGGTCACGGGCGCGGCGTTCGGGCTGATCGGGCTGGAGCTGCACAACGTGTTCGGCGTCGCGGCCGGCCGCGAGTGGGAGATGGCGGGGTGGGCGGCCGCCGTGACCGCGGTGGTGGTCGGCGTACGGCTGCTGTGGCTGCTGCCGGCCGGCTGGCTGGCCAAGCGGCTGCACACGCGGCGCGACTACGACGAGGAGATCCCGCTGAGCTGGCGGGAGAGCGTGGTGATGTGGTGGGCCGGAATGCGCGGGGTGGCCTCGGTGGCGCTGGCGCTGGCCATCCCGCTGAAGGTGGAGGGCGGGGCGCCGTTTCCGGCGCGGGACCAGATCATCTTCATCGCCTTCGCCGTGATCATGGTGACGCTGATCTGCCAGGGGCTGACGCTGCCGTGGCTGGTGCGGCTGCTGGGGGTCGAGGCCGACGAGGACGCCGAGCGGGAGACGGAGCGGCAGCTGGCGATCCGCGCGGCGAGGGCCGCGAAGCGGCGGCTGAAGGAGATCGAGGAGGTGGAGGACCTGCCGGAGGATCTGGTGGAGGTGCTGTACCGGCGGGCGTACGACGTGGGGGCCAGGATCAGTCCCGAGATGGTGGACGAGGAGCGGCGGGAGGCGTACGCGAAGCGGGTGGAGCGGATCCGGGACGTCCAGCGGATCCAGCGCGAGATGATGTCGGCGGCCCGGCACGAGGTGCTGGCCGCGCGCAGCGAGCCGGGCGCGGACCCGGAGATCGTGGACCGGGTCCTGCGCCACCTGGACGTCCGCAGCCTCCGCAGCAGCTAGGAGGCGTGCGCAGAGTCCGTGCCCGGTCGGTCAGACCTGGTAGCGGGACGGGGCGAAGAGGTCCAGGTTCGAGGCGATCCAGTCCGATGTGCGCGACAGCCCCTCCGTCAGCGGGACCTGCGGCTTCCAGCCCGCCCAGTCCCGGGCGCGGGAGTTGTCCGACAGCAGGCGCAGGACCTCGCTGCCCGCCGGGCGGAGGCGGGAGGCGTCCACCACCACCTCGGCGTCCCGGCCCGAAGCCTTGATCAGGGCCTGCGCCAGATCGCCGATCGAGATCTCCTCGCCCGTGCCGAGGTTGACCACCTCGCCCAGTGCCCGGTCGCATTCCGCCACCGCGAGGAAGCCCTCGGCCGTGTCCGTCACGTACGTGAAGTCCCGGGTCGGGGAGAGCGAGCCCAGACGGATCTCCCGCGCGCCCGCGTGCAGCTGCGCCAGGATCGTCGGGATCACGGCCCGCGCCGACTGGCGGGGGCCGTACGTGTTGAACGGCCGGACCACCGTCACCGGCAGCTCGAACGCGTGGTGGAACGACAGCGCCATCATGTCCGCGCCGATCTTCGACGCCGAGTACGGGGACTGCGGCTGGAGCGGATGCGATTCCGGGATCGGGGCCGTCAGGGCCGTGCCGTAGACCTCGCTCGTGGACGTGTGCACCAGCCGCCGCACCCCGTGCCGGCGGCAGGCCTCCGCCATGTTCTCCGTACCGGTCACGTTCGTCTGCACGTACGCGCCCGGCGAGGCGTAGCTGTACGGGATCCCGATCAGTGCCGCCAGGTGGAACACGGTGTCGCAGCCCGCCACCGCGTCGCTGACCCGGCCCGCGTCGCGGATGTCGCCCGCCCACATCTCCACCGGGCCGTCGGGGTCGGCGAGGTACCGCGCCAGGTGGCCCTTCTCCGCGTACGGCTTGTAGTGGACGAAGGCGCGGACCCGGGCGCCCCGCGCCACCAGCAGGTCGACCAGGGTGGACCCGATGAACCCCTCGGCTCCGGTGACCAGGACCAGGCGGCCGGCCCAGGGGTTCACGGCGTTCGTCTGCGTGTTCATATGCGCTCCAGGGTGGGGAGGGGGACGCCGGCCACGCGGAGGACCTCCGCGGCCAGCAGTTCGGCGGCCCGGGCGTGCGGGCCGGGGTCGGCGGCGCCGGCCATCGCGGCCAGCCGGGCCGGGTCGGCCAGCAGCGGGCCGAGCAGCACTGCCAGCCGGTCGGCGGTGGTCGCGGCGTCCGGCAGCAGCAGGCCCGCGCCCGCGTCGACGAGGACCCGGGCGTTGTGGGTCTGGTGGTCGCCGGGGGCGTGGGGGTACGGGACGAGCACGGCCGGGACCCCGGTCGCCGCCAGCTCCGCGACCGTCGCGGACCCGGCCCGGCACACCACCAGGTCGGCGGCCGCGTACACGAGGTCCATCCGGTCCAGGTACGGCACGGCCCGGGCGATCCGGTGCCCGCCGCAGGCGGCGAGATCGGCGGCGGTGTCCGGCAGCGCCCGCGGACCCGTCTTGATCAGCAGCTGTACGTCGTCCCGCCCCTGCCAGAGGCCGGCCAGCCCGACGGCGGCCGCGGTGAGGCGGGCGGCGCCCAGGCTGCCGCCGTTGAAGACGACCAGGCGGCGCCCGTCGGGGATGTGCAGGGCCCGCCGGGCCTCGGCGCGCAGGGCCGCGCGCTCCGGCCGGGACAGGCCGGCCAGCCGCGCGAGGGCCGCCGAGATCGGCATTCCGGTGGTCAGCGCGTGCGCGCCGCCCGCCAGATGGGCCCGGCTGCGGTCGAAGGCCACCGCGATGTGCGCGGTGAGCCGGGCGGCGAACTGGTTGGCACGGCCCGGTACCGCGTTGGACTCGTGGATGACGGCCGGCAGCCCGGCCATCCGGGCCCCCAACACGGCCGGCGCGCTCGGGTAGCCGCCCATGCCCACGACGGCGTGCGCGCCCTGGGCACGGATCACCGAGCGCGCCTGCCCGGCGGAGCGCAGCAGCGCGGCGGGCAGCAGGTAGCGCTTCGCGCCGAGCGAGGGGTCGAACGGGATCATGTCGACGGTGTGCAGGCGGTACCCGGCGGCCGGGATCAGCTCGGTCTCCAGGCCCCGCTCGGTCCCGATGAACGAGACCACGGCACCCGGGACGGCCGCGCGCAGCGCCTCGGCGAGGGCGAGTCCGGGATAGATGTGGCCGCCGGTGCCGCCCGCGCCGATCACGACGGACAGGGGTGGGAGGGAAGTGCCTCGTGTGGTCATGGGCGCAGCCTTCCGGTGCGCCCTAAGAACGTTCTAAGAGGTTCTCTCAGAACTGTTTGGCAGGCTTTGCCCCATGAGCAGCACGAGCAGTATGGGCGGCACGAGTGGCACGAGTGGCACGAGCGCGCAGCGGATCCTGGTCGTGGACGACGAGCCCGAGGTACGGGCCGCCGTCCAGGACGGGCTGGCCGTCGAGGGGTACGAGGTACGGGGAGCCGGCGATGGGCTGGCCGCATTGTCGGAGGTGGCGGGCTGGCAGCCCGACGCGGTGGTGCTCGACGTGATGATGCCCGTGCTCGACGGGCTCGGGGTCTGCCGGCGGCTTCGGGCCCTGGGTGACCGTACGCCCGTACTCGTCCTGACCGCGCTGGACTCGGTGAGCGAGCGGGTCGACGGACTGGAGGCGGGCGCCGACGACTACCTGGTCAAGCCGTTCGCGCTGGACGAGCTGGTGGCCCGGGTCCGGGCCCTGCTGCGGCGGGCCGCGCCCGATCCCGCCGGTACGGCCGTACTCGGGTTCGCGGACCTCGTACTGGACCCCGAGACGCGCACCGGAAGGCGCGGCGGGCGGGCGCTGGAGTTCAGCCGGACCGAGGCGGCGCTGCTGGAGCTGCTGCTGCGCCACCCCGGGCAGGTGCTGCCCCGGGAGCTGATCCTGGAGCTGGTCTGGGGGCGGGACTTCGGACCGGACTCCAATTCCCTCGCCGTGTACGTCGGCTACCTGCGGCGGAAGCTGGAGGCGGCCGGCGAGCCGCGGCTGGTGCACACCGTCCACGGGGTCGGGTACCGGCTGGGCCCGGCGTGAGCGCCGCCGGGCGGGGCCGGCGCCGGCTCGGGGCGCCCTGGCGCAGACGCCGGCCGCTGCGGACCCGGCTGGCGCTGGCGGCCACCGCGGCGGTGGCGCTGGTCGCGGTCGGGGTGTGCACGGCCGCGTTCTTCGTCGTACGGAGCGCCCTGTACGAGCAGCTGAACCTGAGCCTGACCCAGTCCGCGCGGCTCGCGGCGCAGCGCAACCCGGACTCCGGGCCGGACACCCTGGCCGGGGAGTGCCGGTTCCTGGCGGCGCCCGCCTGCGCGGAGGTGGTGCCCGCCGACCCGGCGGACGACCCGGCGGCCCGGTACCTGCTGCCGGTGGACGCGGCGACGCGGGCGGTGGCGGCCGGGCGGCACGCGCCGTTCTACACGGACATCGTGCACGCGGGGCACCCGGCGCGGATGCTCACCACCGACTACGCGAAGGGGCGGGCGCTCCAGGTGGCGCTGCGGGCCGACACCGTCGAGGACGGGATCGAGGAGGCGGCGTGGTGGCTGGCGCTGATCGGCGCGGCCGGGGTACTGGTCGCGGCCGGGCTCGGGTACTGGGTGTCGCGGACCGGTCTGGCCCCGGTGACCCGGCTCACGGCCACCGCCGAGCGGATCGCGGCGACGCGGGATCCGCGGCACCGGATCGAACTGCCGCCGCCCGGGAGGGAGGACGAGATCACGCGGCTGGCCGGGAGCTTCAACACCATGCTGGGCGAGCTGGAGCAGTCGGTGACGGCGCAGCGGCGGCTGGTCGCCGATGCCTCGCACGAGCTGCGGACCCCGCTGACGGCCCTGCGGACCAACGCGGAGCTGCTGGCGCGGGGGGAGCGGCTGACGGCGGAGCAGCGCGAGCGGGCTTCGCTCGCGCTGGGGCGGCAGCTGAGGGAGGTGACGGGGCTGGTGAACGACCTGATCGAGCTGGCCCGGGACGAGGAGCCGCAGCCGCTGGTGGAACAGGTACGGCTGGCTCCGCTGGTGGAGCACTGCGCGGAGGCGGCCCGGGCGCACTGGCCGTCGGTCCCGGTGCGGGTGCGCGTCCGCGGGGCGGAGGCGGTGGTGGTGCCGGGGGTGCCGGCGCGGCTGACCCGGCTGGTGTCGAACCTGCTGGACAACGCGGCGAAGTTCAGCCCCGCGGGGGCTGCGGTGGAGGTGGAGCTGGTGTCGCCGGGCGGCGCCGGCGGCCGGGCGGAGCTGACGGTACGGGACCACGGGCCCGGCATCGCGGCCGAGGACCTGCCGTACGTCTTCGACCGCTTCTACCGGGCCGGGGCGGCGCGCGCCCTGCCGGGCTCGGGGCTGGGCCTCGCGATGGCCCGCCAGATCGCCCGGGCACACGCCGCGGAGCTCGTGGCCGAGCCGGCCCCGGGCGGCGGAGCCCTGTTCCGCCTGACGTTCTGACCCGGGCTCCGGCCGTCAGGACGGGTCCGGGCGCGGGTCCGCCGGGGAGGTGGCGATGCGGGGAAGGGCGTACGGGTGGTGGGCCAGGAGCCAGGTGATCAGGCGTTCGCGGACCTGGCAGCGGACCGTCCAGATGTCCGTCGCGTCCTTCGCCGTGACCACCGCCCGGACCTGGATGGTGTGCGGGGTCGTGTCCGTGACCGCGAGGCTGCCGGTGCGGCCGTCCCATTCCGGGATCTCCTTCAGGATCCCCTGGAGCCGCTCCCGCATCAGGTCCAGCGGTGCGCTGTGGTCCAGGTGCCAGAAGACCGTTCCGGTCATCTGCGCGCCGCCGCGCGACCAGTTCTCGTACGGCTTGCCTGTGAAATACGACACAGGCATCGTGATCCGGCGCTCGTCCCAGGTGCGGACGACCAGGAAGGTCAGGGTGATCTCCTCGACCGTCCCCCACTCCTTGTCCACGACCACCGTGTCCCCGATCCGCACCGTGTCGCCGAAGGCGATCTGCAGTCCGGCGAAGAGGTTGCCCAGCGAGGACTGGGCCGCGATGCCCGCCACGATGCCGAGCACGCCCGCCGACGCCAGCATCGAGGCGCCGACCGCCCGCATCGGCGGGAAGGTGAGCAGCATCGCCGCCACCGCGACCACCACGACCACCGCCGTGACCACCCGGTGGATCAGCGTCACCTGGGTGCGGACCCGCCGCACCCGGGCGTCGTCCGGGTGCTGGGCCGCGAAACGGGCGTACGAGGAGTCCACGACCGCCGTCGCGATGCGTACCAGCAGCCATGCCGCCGAGCCGATCAGTACGAGGGTCAGCGCGCGGCCGACGGCGAAGACGTACTCCGGCGGAAGGCTCATCCGCCGGTGGGATCCGTACAGCAGAGTCGTGCACAGCACGAACTGGAACGGCAGGCGGCAGTGGCGCAGCAGCCCCCACAGCGGGGTCTCGCTGTGCCGGGCGTCGGCGCGGCGCAGCAGCAGGTCCAGGAGCCATCCGGCGAGCAGGGTGACGACCAGGGCGCCGGCGACGACGGCGATCGGGCGCAGAACGGTGTCCGTGTCCATGCACGTCAACGTAACCGGAACGAGCCCTCGGCCCCTCCCATTCAACGAATGGCACGATGGGGTGCATGAACATCGTGCTCTTCCATTCGACGTACGGGCTGCGGCCCGCGGTGCACGCGGCGGCCGACCGGCTGCGCGCGGCCGGTCACCAGGTCCAGGTGCCGGATCTCTTCGACGGGCGCACCTTCGAGACCGTCGAGGAGGGCATGGCACACCGGGACGAGATCGGCCGCGACGAGCTGCTCAAGCGCGCGGTGCTGGCCTCCGCCCCTACTCCGACCAGGGTCTGGTCTACGCGGGCTTCTCCTTCGGCGGCTCCGTCGCCCAGCACCTGGCCCTCGCCGACGAGAAGGCGCGCGGGCTGCTGCTCCTGCACGGGACGGCGGACCTGGAGGAGGACACCGCCGTCGACGAACTGCCGGTGCAGCTGCACATCGCGGATCCGGACCCGTTCGAGCCGCACGACTGGCTGACGGCCTGGTACCTGCGGATGCAGCGCGCGGGTGCGGACGTGGAGGTGCACCGCTACCCGGGTGCCGGGCACCTGTTCACGGACCCGGACCTCGACGACTACGACGCGGAGGCCGCGGAGCAGACCTGGAAGGCCGCGCTCGCCTTCCTCGACTCCCTGTAGGAGCAGGCGCAGGCCCGGGAGAAAACGGTGAGGGGCAGGGCACGAACCGCGTGCCCTGCCCCTCGACGCTTCACGCGGTGACTAGCCGCGGTACGCGCTCCACATGCTCTTCATACGGGACACCTGGCCCGCGGTGAACTGGTACATGCAGGAGTCGTACGTGTAGTCCATGAAGTTGTGGATCGGGTCGACGCCCGTCTTGTTGGTGCAGCTGTCACGGCCGGTCGGGCACTCGAACGCGGCGCTCTTCTCGGCCGGGGTGTCGGAGACGGAGTCACCGCTGCCCGAGCAGCCGCCCTGGAAGGTGTGGTAGAGGCCCATCCAGTGGCCGACCTCGTGGGTGCCGGTGTCGCCCTCGTTGTAGTTGGCGGCGGAGCCGCCCGGCAGCGAGGTGTTGAGGATGACCACGCCGTCCATCTTGGGCTGCGAGGCGTAGGAGCTCGGGAAGGTCGCCCAGCCGAGCAGGCCGCCGCCGAGGTTGGCGGTGTAGAGGTTGAGCGCGTTGGCGCCGCCCTTGCGCAGGGCGTTCTTCATGTCCTTCTCGGCCTGGGTGCCGTCCGAGACGCTGTACCAGGCGGCGTTGTCGGTGTAGTCGGTGGAGACCAGCGAGAACTGGTAGCCCGAGTCGACGTTGCCGGTGCCCTGGCCGCTGTAGGCGGCGTTGAGGACCGCGATCTGGTTGTTGATGTCCGTGGCGGTCAGCTTGCCGGCGGAGCCGGACGTGATGACGTGGACGTACACCGGGATGCTGGTCGCGGCGGTGACCTCGGCGGCGCGCATCTGGCGCTGCGGGCCGAGCTCGGCGCTCTTCTTGGCCAGGTCGGCGTCCATGGCCTTGACCTGGACGTCCGTCACCTCGTTGGGGTCGGCCGCGTGCTGGTCCTTCGGGCGGGCGACACGGGCGTTGGCGGAGGCGGAGGCGGTGCCGGCGTCGGCACAGGCCTCGGCGCCGGTCTTGGGCGCCGCGGCCACGGTCGTGGGGGCCGTGAGCGGGGCGAACGCCAGGGTTCCGGCCAGAACGGCCGTACCCATGAGGCGGCGGCGGAGCATGGGGGATATGCGGGCGGAAGCGCGCACGTTGACTCCTCGCGAAGCGTGGTGGGGGGTGAGGGATTTCCTCACGCTGGCGCGAAGCTTATGTGTCCATGTCATGCACTGAGCAAGCCCTTTACGTAAAAGATTTGTTGCTTCTGATGCCGAAGGGCCGTCTGGTCTGCACCAGACGCCCCTCGGCGCAATAGAATTGACAGACAGTCAGAAGATCGTCAGTCCACGGGCTGGTACGCCCGCTCCACCTTCTGCGTGCCGTTCGGCGTGCGGTACGAACGGGCCCACGCGGTGGTGGCGGCCGGATTCCGCTTGTCGGACACCACGTAGTAGTCCATCTGCGAACGCTCGGCCGTCACGTCCAGCACCCCGTAGCCGTGTGCGTCCATGTCCAGCCACTTCACGTGCCAGTTGGCGGCCTTGACCGCCGCCTCCGCTACGAGCGACGCGGTGTCCGCGGGCACGTGCAGGAGGTCGTCGATGTTGTCGGAGGTCACCGACGTCACGACGAACTCGGTGGCGGCCGTACCCGAGCCCGGGTACGTCGCCATGTTCATCGGCACCTCGTTCGCCCACGCCATGTGGATGTCGCCCGTGAGGAAGACCGTGTTCTTGATCTTCTGGTCCTTGAGGTGGGTCAGCAGCTCCTTGCGGTCGTCCGTGTAGCCGTCCCACTGGTCCACGTTGACCGCGAGTCCGCCCTCGGGCAGGCCCAGCAGCTTCGCCAGCGGCGCCAGCAGGTGTGCGGGCAGCGAGCCGAAGGCCACCGGCGAGATCATCACCGAGGTCCCGACCAGCTTCCAGGTCGCGTTCGAGTTCGCGAGGCCCGACTTGAGCCAGTCCAGCTGGGCCCGCCCGGTGATGGTGCGCTCGGGGTCGTCGACCGCGCCGCTGCCTGTCTTGGCCTGCTGGGAGCGGAAGGTGCGCAGGTCCAGCAGGTGTAGGTCGGCGAGGTTGCCGAAGCGCAGCCGCCGGTAGACGGTGCCGGCCGTGGAGGTGCGGACCGGCATCCACTCGAAGTACGCCTGCTTGGCGGCGGCCGCGCGGGCCGCCCAGTCGCCCTCGGCACCCGGGGTGTGGTTCTCCGCGCCGCCCGACCAGGCGTCGTTGGCGAACTCGTGGTCGTCCCATATCGCGACGATGGCGTGCGCGGCGTGCAGCGCCTGGAGGTCGGCGTCGGTCTTGTACTTGCCGTGCCGGGTCCGGTAGTCGGCGAGGGTGAGGATCTCGTGCCGCGGCTCGTGCGCGCGTACGACGTACTTCGCCTCGGGGTAGGCGCCGTTCGCGTACTCGTAGATGTAGTCGCCGAGGTGCAGGATCGCGTGCAGGTCGCTGCGGGCGGCCAGGTGGCGGTACGCCGAGAAGTAGCCGGCCTCCCAGTTGGCGCAGGAGACGACGCCGAAACGGACCCCGGGGGTCGTCGCGTCGTGGCCCGGGGCGGTCAGGGTGCGCCCGACCGGGGAGACGGCGCCGCCGGCGGTGAACCGGTAGAAGTACGGGGTCTGCGGCCGCAGTCCGCGGACGTCCGCCTTGACCGTGTGGTCGGTGGCGGCGGTCGCCGTGACGGAGCCGCTCAGCACGATCCGGGAGAAGGCCTTGTCCTCGGAGACCTCCCAGGTCACCTGGGTGGCCGGGCCGGCGCCGGAGCCGGGCACGGCCTCGGGGGTCGGGGTGACGCGGGTCCACAGCAGGATCCCGTCGGGCAGCGGGTCGCCGGAGGCGACACCGTGCAGGAAGGCGGGCCCGTTCGAGGCCGCGGACGCGGGGGAGATGCCCAGAGCGGCCGTCGCGAAGGGCGCGAGGGCGGCGGTGGCCGCAGCGGCCTTGACGACCGTACGGCGGCGCGGAGTTGCCGCAGTGGGGGAGGGGAGATGACTGGTCACGGACCGGCATATTACTGACGGGTACAACCGCTGGTACACCCCTGGGAAGGCAACAGGCAGACGAACTCTCGGAGTTCGCCTGCCTGTTACCCCTGCCTGTTGCCCCTGGCTGGTATGTCCCGGTTGGGTCGATCAGCCCGCGAGAGCCTTGTCGACCTCGGCCGTGAACTCCTCCGGCGTCATCTTGATCTCGATCTTCTTGCCGCCCATCTTCAGCGACGGGGTGCCCTGCACGCCGCTCTTGTCGAAGACCTTCGACATCTCGATCGCCCAGCGGTTGTACGTGCCGTCCTCGACGGCCTTCTTGAACTCGGCGTTGCCCTTGAGCGCCGGCACCTGGTCCGCGATCTTCAGCAGGTAGTCGTCCTTGCCGAACTTGTCGTCGCGCTCCTCCGGGTGGTTCTCCTTGGTGTACAGGGCGCTCTTGTACTCCAGGAACGCCTCGGGGCTCACGTTCAGGGCCGCGCCCAGCGCGCTCAGCGCGTTCTTCGAACCGCTGCCGCCGAAGCCCTTGTCGAGGAAGGTGGCGCCGATGTACTGGATCTTGTACTTGCCGCCGTCGATGTCCTTCTTGATCTGCGGGCCCACGGCCTGCTCGAACTCGGAGCAGATCGGGCAGCGCGCGTCCTCGTACAGTTCGAGGGTCTTCTTGGCGTCGGCCTTGCCTATGACGACCGTGGTGCCGTTGTCGCCCGTCGTGTTCTTCGGGGCGACCAGCGTCGCGTCGGCGGCCTTGTCCCACTCGCCCGGCTGGTTGGCCTGCACGACCGCGTAGCCGACGCCGCCGACCAGCGCCAGGGCGGCGACGACGGCGCCGGCCACCAGCACCTGGCGGCGCGCCTTGTCCTTCTTGGCCTGCTTCTCACGCTCGGCGCGCAGCCGCTCGCGAGCCGCCGCCTTGTTCGCCTGGCTGTTGCGTGAACTCATGGTGATCTCCGTGGGGTGTGACTTGAGGAAAGGGGGACTGCCGCACGCGGGGTGGGTCAGGCGCAGACGAGCGCGCCGCGTACGGGAGGTCCCCGGCGTCCCACGGAATGGGCGGGGAAGCGGGTACGGGCCCCCGCGCCCGCAAGGGCCGGGCGCGGCATCCGCCGCACCGGGCCGAAAGCGGCCGTCGCCGAGGCCGCGGCCAGCAGCAGCGGCCGGAAGGCGAAGGCGGCCACCGCGCGCAGCAGCCGGCCCAGCGCCCGCTCCCCGTGCCGCAGCCAGGCCGCGGCGAGCAGCCCGACCGAGACGTGGGCGCCGAGCAGGAGCCACGGGGTCCAGGGTCCGGGCGCGGCCGGCAGGGCCACCGCCTCGGGGACGGCTCCGGGCACCTCGGTCAGCGGCCCGCCCAGCGGCGGTCCGCCGCACAGCGCGTCGAGGCCCAGCGCCCGCAGCGGCCCGGCGACGGGCCCGCCGGCCGGGCCGTAGCAGACGTGCTGCCCGGCGGTGAAGACCGTGTCGGCGGCCAGTTCCAGCGGAACCAGCAGAGCGGCGATGGGGCCGAAGCCCCGCTCGCGCCCGGCCAGCGCGTACGTGAGCAGGAACACGCCGGCGAAGGCCCCGGCCACGAGGGCGGGGGGCAGCGGGACGCGGGACATCAGGACGTGCGAGCCCGCCGAGAGCAGCACGACGAGGGCGCTGAACAGCGCGGCCCGCAGCCCTCTCAGCCCTGCCCCTGATATGTCCATCGCCGCGAGTCTGCCACGAGTCCCTGTGAATACGGGTCCCAGGCCCCGGAACGGCCGGTTCCCGGGGCCCCGCCCCCGCACCGCTCAGTCCACCCGGTCCACTCAGTGCATGATGCGGCCGTTGCGGAACAGGTCCACGAAGATCTGGTGGTCCGCGCGCGCCCGGGCCCCGTACGCGTGCGCGAAGTCGACCAGGAGCTCCGAGAAGCCCTCCTCGTCGGCGGCGATCGCCGCGTCGATGGCCCGCTCGGTGGAGAACGGCACCAGGGAGTGCCCGCTCTCGGCCTCGTCGGCCGACGCGTGCATGGTCGCCGTCGCCCGGCCCAGGTCCGCGACGACGGCCGCGATCTCCTCCGGGTCGTCCAGGTCCGACCAGTCCAGGTCCACCGCGTACGGCGAGACCTCGGCCACCAGCTGGCCGGAGCCGTCCAGCTCGGTCCAGCCCAGCCACGGGTCGGCGTGCGCCTGCAGGGCGCGCTGGGAGATCACCGTGCGGTGGCCCTCGTGCTGGAAGTAGTCCCGTACGGCCCGGTCGGTGATGTGCCGGGACACCGCGGGGGTCTGCGCCTGCTTGAGGTAGATCACGACGTCGTTCTCCAGGGCGTCGCTGTGCCCCTCCAGCAGGATGTTGTACGAGGGCAGGCCGGCCGAGCCGATCCCGACGCCGCGGCGGCCCACCACGTCCTTGACCCGGTAGGAGTCGGGCCGGACCAGGGACTCGTCGGGGAGGGTCTCCAGGTACCCGTCGAAGGCGGCGAGCACCTTGTAGCGGGTGGCCGCGTCCAGCTCGATCGAGCCACCGCCGGAGGTGAAGCGCCGCTCGTAGTCCCGGATCTCGGTCATCGAGTCCAGCAGGGAGAAGCGAGTACGGGAGCGGGCCGAGCGCAGGGCGCCCAGCAGCGGCCCCTCGGCGGTGTCCAGGGTGAAGGAGGGCACCTCTTCGTTCTTGGCGCCGGTGGCCAGGCGGTGGATCCGCTCCCGGTAGGCGCCCGTGTAGGTCCGCACCAGCTCGCTTATCTGCTCGTCGCTGAGCGCCTTGGTGTAGCCGATCAGGGCGACGGAGGCCGCGAACCGCTTGAGGTCCCAGGTGAAGGGGCCGACGTACGCCTCGTCGAAGTCGTTGACGTTGAAGATCAGGCGGCCGTTGGCGTCCATGTACGTGCCGAAGTTCTCGGCGTGCAGATCGCCGTGGATCCAGACCCGGCCGGTCCGCTCGTCCAGGTAGGGGCCGCCGTGCCGGTCCCGCTCCAGGTCGGCGTAGAAGAGGCAGGCCGTGCCGCGGTAGAAGGCGAAGGCCGAGGCCGCCATCTTGCGGAATTTGACCTGGAAGGCCGCGGGGTCGGCGGCGAGCAGCTCACCGAATGCGGTGTCGAACACATCGAGTATCTGCTCGGCGCGCTGCTCGTTCGTCGTCTCGGGGACCGCCATGGCGGGTGCCTCCTGGTGCACGGGCTGGTACAGGTTCTGACCGACTGGACGCCGGGTGGGGCGTCCTGGTTCTGCAACGCCCGACCGTACCCCGCAGTGCCCGTGATCTGTCATTCCCGGGACGTAGGATTCATAGCTGCCGCCGCCCCCACCGTCAGGAGCCTCCCGCCGTGACCAAGCCGCCGTTCACGCACCTGCACGTTCACACCCAGTACTCACTGCTGGACGGTGCCGCGCGGCTGAAGGACATGTTCAACGCGTGCAATGAGATGGGCATGACGCACATCGCCATGTCCGACCACGGCAACCTGCACGGTGCGTACGACTTCTTCCACACCGCCCAGAAGGCCGGGGTCACGCCGATCATCGGCATCGAGGCCTACGTGGCTCCCGAGTCCCGGCGCAACAAGCGGCGCATCCAGTGGGGCCAGCCCCACCAGAAGCGCGACGACGTGTCCGGTTCCGGTGGCTACACCCACAAGACGATCTGGGCGGCGAACGCCACCGGGCTGAACAACCTCTTCCGGCTGTCCTCCGACGCCTACGCCGAGGGCTGGCTCACGAAGTGGCCCCGTATGGACAAGGAGACCATCTCCAAGTGGTCCGAGGGGCTCATCGCCTCCACCGGCTGCCCGTCCGGCGAGCTGCAGACGCGCCTTCGTCTGGGCCAGTTCGACGAGGCCCTGAAGTCGGCCGCCGAGTACCAGGACATCTTCGGCAAGGGCCGGTACTTCCTGGAGCTGATGGACCACGGCATCGAGATCGAGCGCCGGGTGCGCGACGGGCTGCTGGAGATCGGCAAGAAGCTCGGCATCCCGCCGCTGGTCACGAACGACTCGCACTACACGTACGCCAGCGAGGCCGGCGCCCACGACGCCCTGCTCTGCATCCAGACCGGCAAGAACCTCTCGGACCCGGACCGTTTCCGCTTCGACGGCACCGGCTACTACCTGAAGTCCACGGACGAGATGTACGCCATCGACTCCTCGGACGCCTGGCAGGAGGGCTGCGCCAACACGAAGCTGGTCGCGGACCAGATCGACACCGAGGGCATGTTCCAGTTCCGGAACCTGATGCCGAAGTTCGACATCCCGGACGGCTACACCGAGGTCACCTGGTTCCGCGAGGAAACCATGCGCGGCATGCAGCGCCGCTATCCCGGAGGCATCCCGGACGACCGGATGAAGCAGGCCGAGTACGAGATGGACACGATCATCTCGATGGGCTTCCCCGGCTACTTCCTCGTGGTCGCCGACTTCATCATGTGGGCCAAGAACCAGGGCATCGCGGTGGGCCCGGGCCGAGGCTCCGCGGCCGGCTCGATCGTGGCGTACGCCATGGGCATCACCGACCTCGACCCGATCACCCACGGTCTGATCTTCGAGCGGTTCCTGAACCCCGAGCGCGTCTCCATGCCCGATGTCGACATCGACTTCGACGAGCGCAGGCGCGTCGAGGTGATCCGGTACGTGACCGAGAAGTACGGCGCCGACAAGGTCGCCATGATCGGCACGTACGGCACCATCAAGGCCAAGAACGCGATCAAGGACTCGGCGCGCGTCCTGGGCTACCCGTACGCCATGGGCGACCGCCTCACCAAGGCCATGCCCGCCGACGTCCTCGGCAAGGGCATCCCGCTCTCCGGCATCCTCGACCCGCAGCACCCCCGCTACGGCGAGGCCGGCGAGATCCGCGGGATGTACGAGAACGAGCCGGACGTCAAGAAGGTCATCGACACCGCCCGCGGCGTGGAGGGCCTGGTCCGCCAGATGGGCGTGCACGCGGCCGGCGTGATCATGTCCAGCGAGACCATCACCGACCACGTACCGGTCTGGGTCCGCCACTCCGACGGCGTCACCATCACCCAGTGGGACTACCCGAGCTGCGAGTCGCTCGGCCTGCTGAAGATGGACTTCCTGGGCCTGCGCAACCTCACGATCATGGACGACGCCGTCAAGATGGTGAAGGCCAACAAGGGGATCGACATCGATCTCCTGGGCCTCCCGCTCGACGACCCCAAGACCTTCGAACTGCTCGGCCGCGGCGACACCCTCGGCGTCTTCCAGTTCGACGGCGGGCCCATGCGCTCCCTGCTGCGCCTGATGAAGCCCGACAACTTCGAGGACATCTCCGCCGTCTCGGCCCTGTACCGGCCGGGCCCGATGGGCATGAACTCGCACACGAACTACGCCCTGCGCAAGAACAAGCAGCAGGAGATCACCCCCATCCACCCGGAGCTGGAGGGGCCGCTCGAAGAGGTGCTCGCGGTCACCTACGGCCTCATCGTCTACCAGGAGCAGGTCCAGAAGGCCGCCCAGATCATCGCCGGGTACTCGCTCGGCGAGGCCGACATCCTGCGCCGCGTGATGGGAAAGAAGAAGCCGGAGGAGCTGGCGAAGAACTTCGTCATCTTCGAGGAGGGCGCCAAGAAGAAGGGCTTCAGCGACCAGGCGATCAAGGCCCTCTGGGACGTCCTGGTCCCCTTCGCCGGCTACGCCTTCAACAAGGCCCACTCGGCCGCGTACGGCCTGGTCTCCTACTGGACCGCCTACCTCAAGGCGAACTTCCCGGCCGAGTACATGGCCGGCCTCCTCACCTCGGTCAAGGACGACAAGGACAAGTCCGCGATCTACCTGAACGAGTGCCGGCGCATGGGCATCAAGGTGCTCCCGCCGAACGTCAACGAGTCCGAGCCGAACTTCGCGGCCCAGGGCGACGACGTGATCCTCTTCGGCCTCACCGCGGTGCGCAACGTCGGCCAGAACGTCGTCGAATCGATCATCAAGACCAGGAAGGCGAAGGGGAAGTACTCCACCTTCCCCGACTTCCTGGACAAGGTCGAGGCCGTCGTCTGCAACAAGCGCACCGTCGAGTCGCTGATCAAGGCCGGCGCCTTCGACGAGATGGGCCACACCCGCAAGGGCCTGGTCGCCCACCACGAGCCGATGATCGACAACGTGGTCGCGGTCAAGCGCAAGGAGGCCGAGGGCCAGTTCGACCTCTTCGGCGGAATGGGTGACGAGGGCGCGAGCGACGAGCCCGGCTTCGGCCTCGACGTCGAGTTCTCCGACGTGGAGTGGGAGAAGTCCTACCTGCTCGCCCAGGAGCGCGAGATGCTCGGCCTGTACGTCTCCGACCACCCGCTCTTCGGCCTGGAGCACGTCCTCTCCGACAAGACGGACGCCGGCATCTCCCAGCTGACCGGCGGCGAGCACTCCGACGGCGCCGTCGTCACCATCGGCGGCATCATCTCGGGCCTCCAGCGCAAGATGACCAAGCAGGGCAACGCCTGGGCCATCGCCACCGTCGAGGACCTCGCCGGATCCATCGAGTGCATGTTCTTCCCCGCGACGTACCAGCTCGTCTCCACCCAGCTGGTCGAGGACACCGTCGTCTTCGTCAAGGGCCGCCTCGACAAGCGCGAGGACGTCCCCCGGCTCGTCGCCATGGAGATGATGGTTCCCGACCTCTCCTCGGCCGGGACGAACGCCCCCGTCGTCCTCACCATCCCGACGGTCAAGGTCACTCCTCCGATGGTCACCCGGTTGGGCGAGATCCTTCGGCACCACAAGGGCAACACCGAGGTCCGGATCAAGCTCCAGGGGCCGCGGTCCACCACCGTGCTGCGCCTCGACAAGCACCGGGTGCAGCCCGACCCGGCGCTCTTCGGCGACCTCAAGGTGCTCCTCGGGCCGTCCTGCCTGGCCGGATGACGCCGGTCGCGGGGGCCCTCGTACCGGCCCCCGCCCGCAGCCGAACGTGAAGAGGGGCGCGCCCAGAGCTCTGGGCGCGCCCTCGTGCGTGGTGCTCGCGGAGGCGTCAGTTGTGGCCGAACTTCTTCTGCTTGCCCTTGCGAGCCATGTCCATCGGACTCGGGGAGCCGCTGGAGGGCTCGGACACCGATTCCGTCGAGCTCTTCGACGGATCCTGCGCCGACGAGCGGGGTTGCTGCTTCTGTTCGTGCTGGCGGTTCTTGTTCTTGGCCATGGTGGAGCCTCCGTGAGGGTCTAGGGGCCAGGACCGCCTTCACCCTCACACGGCTCCACAAACGGCGCATTTTGGATCTTTACTGCGTGTAGTCGGCCGGCCCTCCCCTCGGTGCGGGTGAAAGATCCGCCACGCCGATGATCGAGTTCCGGCCGTCAACCCCCTTGCGGTCGGGCAGACTCGGGGAACCCGCGACACACACAGAGGATCCCCAGGGAAGAGGGTGGTACGCGTGGACCGCTGCGTCGTCCTGGTGGACGCCGGCTATCTGCTGGGCGCCGCCGCCAGTCTTCTCGCCGGGGAGCCCTCCCGCTCCCGCATCACCGTCGACCATGCGGCCCTCATCCAGGGCCTGCGCGAGCGCGCCGAGGCCGACACCGAGCAGCCCCTGCTGCGCATCTACTGGTTCGACGGCGCACCCGACCGGGTGCCCCAGCCCGAGCACCGGCGGCTGCGCGTCATGCCCCGCGTCACCGTCCGCCTCGGCGCCCTGACCCGCAGCGACGGCCGCTGGGCGCAGAAGGGCGTGGACGCCGCCATGCACGCCGAGCTCACCGAGCTGGCCCGCAACCGCGCCTGCTCCGACGTCGTACTCGTCACGGGCGACGGGGACCTGCTGCCCGGCCTGATGTCCGCCAAGGAGCACGGGGTCGCCGTCCACCTGTGGGCCGTCCAGGCCGCCGACGGCGACTACAACCAGTCCGAGGACCTCGTCGCCGAGGCCGACGAGCGCCGCGTCCTGGACCGGACCTGGATCACCCGGGCCGTCCGCGCCAAGGACCTCGCCGGACTGTGCGCGCCGCCGCCCGCGCCGCGCCCCGAGATCGCCGCCATCCTCTCCGCCCCGCTGCCCGAGGCGGCCCTCGCCGAGGCCGCCCGCAGCGCCGGCGCCAACGGAGCCGCGGCCCCCGCCCCCGCCGAGCCCGCCGGCGGCGCCCCCGTGCCCGCCCCCGCCGCCGGCGGCAAGACCGTACCCACGCCCAAGGACCTCGCCGGCTCGCTGCGCGCACCCGGCCAGCAGCCCGGCCCCGCGGGCGCCCACGGCAGCATCCAGCCCCCGGCCGGCAGCGCCCTGCGCTGGTCCTCCGACAAGGGCTGGATCGACCGGGCCGGACCGCTGGGCGAGCCCGCCGAGACCGCCTCGCTGCCCACCCTCGCCCAGCTCACCAGCGCGGAGCAGCGCTGGGCGGACCGAGAGGAGGACATCACCACCGTCGGCGGCGACCCCTTCGAGGTCGGCCAGGTGTTCGCCCGGCGCTGGATGGAACGCCTCCCGGAAACCGTCCACCTGCAGAAACTCGCCACGATGTACCCGCGGATCCCGCACCGCATCGACGGTGAGCTGCTGCGCTACGCCGCCCGCTTCGGGCTGCTCGCGCACAAGGACGACCAGATCGACGAGCACGACCGCTACGCCATCCGGGCCGGGTTCTGGCGGGAGATCGACGTCCGCGCGGCCGCCGAACACGTCGCCGGAACCCCCTCCGCCGTGCCCGCGGGACCGACGGGGCCGGCGGCCGAGTAGGGCGCGAGCAGGGCACGGGCAGGGCGCGCGCATCCACGCCGGCCGGGGCGTCGGGGGCACCTCCCGGCGGTGGCCGGACCAAAGCCGCGTAGGCTGCTCCCTCGTGAGTACGGGCACAGCATCAGCACAACCGAACACGGCAGTGGCCGCGGACGCGGCCTCGGACGTGGTCTGCGCGGTGCGTGACCTGGTCAAGACCTATCCCGCGGTACGGGGCCGGCGCGGGGCTCCCGCCCTGCCCGAGACCCGGGCCACCGACGGGGTCTGCCTGGACGTCCGGCGCGGCGAGATCTTCGGCCTGCTCGGCCCCAACGGTGCGGGCAAGTCCACCCTGGTCCGCCAGCTCACCGGCCTGATGCGGCCCGACTCCGGCTCCGTGACCCTGCTCGGCCACGACCTCGTACGCCACCCCGAGCGGTCGGCCCGGCTGCTCGCCTACCTGGGGCAGGAGTCCACCGCCCTCGACGAGCTCACGGTGGCGCTGGCCGCCGAGACCACGGGACGGCTGCGCGGGCTCGACGTACGGGCGGCGCGGGCCGAGCGGGACGCCGTACTGGAGGAACTCGGGCTGACCGCGATCGCCGGGCGGCCCCTGAAGAAGCTCTCCGGCGGGCAGCGGCGCCTCGCCTGCTTCGCCGCCGCGCTGGTCGGGGAGCGGCCGGTGCTGGTCCTCGACGAGCCCACCACCGGCATGGACCCCGTGGCCCGGCGGGCCGTCTGGGCGGCCGTGGACCGGCGGCGCGCCCAGCACGGGGCCACCGTCCTGCTCGTCACGCACAACGTCATCGAGGCCGAGACCGTCCTGGACCGGGTCGCCGTCATCGACCAGGGCCGGGTCATCGCCTGCGACTCCCCGGCCGGGCTGAAGGCCCGGGTCTCCGGCGAGGTCCGGCTGGAGCTGGTGTGGCGCACCGCGCCGCCGCTGGAGGTACCGGAGGTCGCGGCGCTCGCGCCGGCGGCCGCCGAGGCCGGGCGCCGCTGGGTGCTGCGGCTGGCGCCCGACGAAGCGCGCGCGGCGGTGGCGGCGGTGACCGGCGGGCCGGCCTTCGCCGCCCTCGACGACTTCACGCTGGCGACCCCGAGCCTGGAGGACGTCTACCTCGCGCTGGGCGGGCGTGCCTCGAAGGGTCTGGTGAAGTCGTGAGCACGACTGCCGTCGTCGCTGCTGCCGGTACCACTGCTGCCGGTACCACTGCTGTAGGGGTGCTCGCACCGCAGGCGCGACTGTTCCCCGCGCTGGCCGCCGTGTACCGGGCGCAGCTGTCCCGGGCCCGGGTGTCCCGTATCCCGCTGCTGTTCGTGGCCACCTTCCAGTCCGTCGGGATCATGATCCTGATGCGGGGCGTGGTGGACGGGGGCTCGGAGGCGCGGGCCGTCGTCGCGGGCTCGTCCGTGCTGGTCGTCGCCTTCGTCGCGCTGAACCTGCTCGCCCAGTACTTCGGGCAGCTGCGGGCCAGTGGCGGGCTCGACCACTACGCCACGCTGCCCGTGCCGCCCGCCTCGGTGGTGCTCGGCGCGGCCGCCGCGTACGCCTCCTTCACGCTGCCGGGCACGCTGGTCACGGCGGTGTTCGGATGCCTGCTGTTCGGGCTGCCGATGGGCGGGCTGTGGATCCTGGTCGCCGTGGTGCCGCTGGCCGGTGCCGCGCTGGCCGGGCTGGGGGCGGCGCTCGGGCTGCTGGCGCCGCGGCAGGAGCTGGCCACGCTGGCCGGGCAGCTCGGCATGTCGGCGGCGCTGCTGCTGGGCGTGCTGCCGCCGGAGCGGATGCCGGAGGTGATCGTGTGGGCGCGGGACCTGCTGCCGTCCACGTACGGGGTGGAGGCGTTCGCGCGGACCTTCGCCCCGCATCCGGACTGGGCGGCGGTCGGGCTGGACCTCGGGGTGTGCGGGGTGGTGGGGGTGCTCTCGCTCGCCGTCGCGACGTGGGCGTACCGGCGGGCGGCCGTTCGCTGAAGCGGCCGGTCGCCGCAGGGCGGTCCTGCTGATGTCGACGCCGTCGGCACCTGGCACGATGTGGGGGTGACCGAAGCCGTGACCACACCCTCCCCGCACGAACCGCCGCTGCCGCCCGAGAAGCCGGGCGTCTCCGCCGGGGGCATCACCCCGGCGGACATCCGCGACGGGGCCGCCGCGGCCCTGCTGATCGGGGTGGCCGGCGTGCTGCTCGGAGTGCTGTGGGCGTGGCTGGCGCCGAAGGCGCAGTACGTCTCGAACGGCGAGGCCGTCTTCCTGCGGAACTCCGAGAGCGAGGCCCGGATCGGGGCCGACGGGATGTTCTTCCTGCTGTCGCTGGGATTCGGCGTGCTGAGCGCGGTGCTCGTGTTCCTGTGGCGGCGCCGGGGCGGTGTCCCGCTGGTCGTCGGACTGGCGCTCGGATCCTGCTTCGCCGCGCTGGTGGGATGGCGGGTGGGGCTGTGGCTGGGGCCGTCCTCGGACGTGGCCGCCACCGCGGTGAAGGCGGGCAAGGGGGTGCCGTTCGATGCGCCGCTGCAGTTGCTGGCGCAGGGGGTGCTGCTGGTGTGGCCGATGGTCGCCGTCGCCCTCCACCTCGGCCTGACGGCCCTGTGGACCCCGCACGACCCGGACCCGTCCGCGGATTCGGACTGGGCGCCCTACCCCCCGCCCCACGTCCACGCGACCCCGTCGGACGACCCGTCCGCGCCGGAGCCCCCGCGAGGCTGACCGTCGGACACCCCCTAGGGGCGGCCGATGCGGGCCAGGGTGGCTGCCGTCAAGGCCGTCAGGGTGGCGGGTGCAAGTTCCACCTCCAGGCCCCGGCGGCCGGCCGAGACGCAGATCGTGGTGTGCGCCGTCGCCGACTCGTCCACCACCGTGCGGAGCCGTTTGCGCTGGCCCAGCGGGGAGATCCCGCCCCGCACGTAGCCCGTCGTGCGTTCCGCCAGTGCCGGGTCGGCCATCGCCGCCCGCTTCCCGGCGACGGCGGTCGCCAGCGCCTTCAGGTCCAGGGTTCCCGACACCGGGACCACCGCCACCGTCAGCACGCCGTCCACCTCCGCGACCAGCGTCTTGAAGACGCGGTCCGGGGAGACCCCCATGGCCTGCGCCGCCTCCTCGCCGTACGAGGGGTGCGCCGGGTCGTGCTCGTACGCGTGCACCGTGAACTCCGCCTGCGCGGAGGTCAGGGCCGCGATCGCCGGCGTCCCCGCCGGGGCCTTCTTCTTCGCCATCGGTCCTTCGCCGTCAGTTCGGGCTCGTCGGCGCGCGCGTCAGGTCCACCGCCGGCAGCGAAGGCAGGTGGCGGATGACCGCCGTCTCCGCGCGCAGCAGTTTCAGTTCCTCCGCGAGCCGCGTCGCGGTGTCCGGCGCCTGGAGCAGCCGCTGCTTCGCCGGGATGTCCAGTACGGCCGCCGCCGCCACCAGGTACGAGACCACCGACGGCTCGTCCGGCAGGTCCGCGCCCGAGGCCAGGGACCGCTCCCGGGCTCCGGCCAGCCGCTTCTGGTAGTTCCGGAAGGCCCGCAGGACCCCCTCCGCCAGAGCGCCCGCCCCGTCGCCCGAGTCCTCCGGGAGCTCCTCCAGCTCCGCGACCAGGTACGGGCCCGAGGAGTCCACCGACAGCAGGCGCACCCGCGCCGTACCGGTGGCCAGGACCTCGAAGCTGCCGTCCTCCCGCTCCCGGATCGTCGCCGCGTCCGCGATGCAGCCCACCCGGTGGAAGGCCTGGATGGGGTCCGGGCCGAAGCCCGCCGTCGGGCCCCGCTCGGGCAGCGCCGTCTGGTCCGGCAGGCCCGGCGCGGTCGGCGCCACCTCCCGGCCGTCGCGGATCGCGACGACCGCGAAGCGGCGCGGCTCGTCCTCGCCCGTCTTCAGCAGCTCGCGCATCATGGCGCGATAACGCTCCTCGAAGACGTTCAGCGGGAGGACGAGTCCCGGGAACAGCACCGAGTTCAGCGGGAAGAGGGGCAGGCGAACGGAGGTCACGAGGCACAGGGTAGTGGCCGGGGGCCAGGGCCTGTCACCTCCATTGTTCCCGCTCTTCCCGGTCACCCCCGCCGCAGCAGCCGCGAGGCTCCCGCCGCCACCGTCGTCGCGAGGGTCCAGCCCAGCAGGACCAGCGCCGCCGAGCCCCACTGCCAGCCGCCCTCCACCTTCCACTGGCCGTCCTGGCCGAGATCGATCACCGGGAGCAACAGGTCCAGCGCGTAGAGCGACGCGTCCCAGTGCGGGTGCTCGTCCGCCTTGATCGGCGGCGGCTGGTGCCGGGAGAAGAGCAGGGCGCCCGCCGCCCACAGCACCGCCATCCACAGCGCGGCCCGGCCGGGGCGGTACCCGTAGGCCACCGTCCAGTCCTGGAGGTACCCCCAGGCCTTGAGCGCCGGCGGCAGGGTGGCCCGGCGCCGCCGCTGCTTGGCCAGCAGCACCTCGCGGGCGTCCGCGTCCTCGCCGCTGGCGCGCAGTACGGAGGCCAGCCGCTCGTACGGCTCCGGCGAGTACTCGGGGGTGGCCGCGGCCACCCAGTCCAGCCGGCGCGCCAGCGGGAAGTGGCCGCGGGGCGCGAGGTTCTCGTACGCGAACCCCTCCATCGACACCCCGCCCGCGCCGGGCCAGCTGGTGGAGGTGTCGACCAGCTTGACCACCTTCGCCCCCGACAGCACCACCCGCCCCCGCTCCGGCCGCTCCCCGACGAACCGCAGCTCCGGCGTCTGGATCCGGCGCAGCGAGACCTCCTGCTCCTCGGTGAGGACGAACCGGGCGCCGTAGAAGTCGACCGCGTCGCCGAAGCGGCCGTCGTCCAGGCGCAGCCCGCCCCGGCACTCGAAGCGCTGGGCCCGCTGCCCGCGCGTGGGCGTCTGGCCGAGCCCGTACGGGGGAGTGGAGGAGCCGGAGTCGCCGAGGACGTAGTCGAGGGCGATCGAGGTCAGGTACAGGGTCCGCTCGACGGTCAGCTGCGGGGCGTTCAGCGCGCGCCGTCCGTGGGGGTTGCGCAGCCGGGCCCCGCGCAGGTTCATCGACACGCCGACCTTCGCGCCGCGCAGGCTCACCTCCCCGTCCGTCTCCAGCAGCTCGCCCTGGAAGTCCTGCGCGACCGACATCCCGTCCGCGGCGATGGCCCGGCCCTTGTTGTCCCGCCGCACCACGGCCTGGCTGATCAGCAGGTCGGTGCCGATCTGGGCGTCGGTCAGCCGGATCCCGCGGGCCACGCGGCAGCGCGGCAGGTGCAGATCGCCCTCGGTGTGCAGCCGGGAGGCGTCCAGCCGGGGTATCGCGCAGTTGATCATGCGCAGGGTGATGAACCGGGTCTCGGACAACTGGATCTCACTGTCGAAGCGACAGGACTGGAGTTCGACGTACGGCTGTACGGTCCCGCCGGACAGGTCGAGCCGCCCCGTGATCCGTACGCCGCGCAGCTTCAGCGAGGCCACCCGGCCCGGGACCGGCGGCGGCCCGTGGAGCAGCAGCAGCGCCACCACCTGGGCGCGGACGCTGCGCCCGGAGCCCCAGGTCCGCCCGCTGTCGTGCGGATCGTCCTCGTTGGCGGCGCGGGCGCTGAGATCGCAGACATTGCCCGTCCGGTACGCCTGCCACATGCGGCGTTCGGGATCGGTGAGATCCGCGGGCTCCTCGCCCGCCCGTGGCTCCGCCATGGCGGCCCCCCTCCGCTGTGCATACGTGTAGGGGAACGCTAGTGGGCGGCAGTGACATCCGGGGCGTGTATCAGCCAGTGATACGGGCGAACGGTGGCGGGAGACGGTCTGAGAGAATTGGCAGGTGATCTCTCGTATCGACCTGCGCGGTGACGCCCTCCCCGAGGGTGGCGCCCTGCGCGATCTGCTGCCCCGTGCCGAGTTCGACGTAGAAGCTGCCCTGGAGAAGGTGCGGCCCATCTGCGAGGACGTCCATCATCGCGGCACGGCGGCGTTGATCGAGTACGCGCAGAAGTTCGACGGCGTCACGCTGGAGCAGGTCAGGGTCCCCGCCGAGGCCCTCAAGACCGCGCTCGCCGAGCTCGACCCGGCCGTCCGCGCCGCGCTGGAGGAGTCGATCCGGCGTGCCCGGATCGTCCACCGCGAGCAGCGCCGCAGCGACCACACCACCCAGGTGGTCCCCGGCGGAACCGTGACCGAGAAGTGGGTTCCGGTCGAGCGCGTCGGCCTGTACGCCCCGGGCGGCCGCTCCGTGTACCCGTCCTCCGTCGTCATGAACGTCGTGCCGGCACAGGAGGCGGGCGTCGAGTCGATCGCGCTCGCGTCCCCGCCGCAGAAGGAGTTCGGTGGGCTGCCGCACCCGACGATCCTCGCCGCGTGCGCGCTGCTCGGCGTGGACGAGGTGTACGCGGCCGGCGGCGCCCAGGCCGTCGCGATGTTCGCGTACGGCACCGAAGAGTGCGCCCCCGCGAACATGGTGACCGGCCCCGGCAACATCTGGGTCGCCGCCGCCAAGCGCTACTTCACCGGGAAGATCGGCATCGACACCGAGGCCGGCCCGACCGAGATCGCGGTCCTCGCGGACTCCACGGCGGACCCGGTGCACGTCGCCGCCGACCTGATCAGCCAGGCCGAGCACGACCCGCTGGCCGCCGCCGTGCTCGTCACGGACTCCGCGGAGCTCGCGGACGCCGTCGAGCGGGAGCTGGAGCCGCAGGTCGCTGCCACCAAGCACGTCGAGGACCGGATCAAGCCCGCGCTCGCCGGCAAGCAGTCCGCGATCGTGCTGGTCGACAGCCTGGAGGACGGCCTCAAGGTCGTCGACGCGTACGGCGCCGAGCACCTGGAGATCCAGACCGCCGACGCCGCGGCCTGGGCCGCCCGCGTACGGAACGCCGGCGCGATCTTCGTCGGTCCCTGGGCGCCGGTCTCCCTCGGCGACTACTGCGCCGGGTCGAACCACGTGCTGCCCACCGGCGGCTGCGCCTGCCACTCCTCCGGACTGTCCGTGCAGTCCTTCCTGCGCGGCATCCACATCGTCGACTACACGCGCGACGCCCTCGCCGAGGTCACCCACCACGTGGTGACGCTGGCCGAGGCCGAGGACCTGCCGGCGCACGGCGCGGCCCTGAAGGCGCGCTTCGGCTGGAAGGTCCCGCAGGCATGACGGGCATCGACGACCTTCCCATCCGGGACGAGCTGCGCGGCAAGACCCCGTACGGCGCCCCGCAGCTCGACGTGCCCGTCCAGCTGAACACCAACGAGAACCCGTACGAGCTCCCCGAGGAGCTGGTCCGGCGCATCGCCGAGCGCGTCGCCGCGGCCGCCCGCACGCTCAACCGCTACCCCGACCGGGACGCGGTCGAGCTGCGGACCGAGCTGGCCGCGTACCTCACCCGCACCGGCAAGCACCCGGTCGCGCGGGAGAACGTATGGGCCGCCAACGGCTCCAACGAGGTCATCCAGCAGCTGCTGCAGACCTTCGGCGGGCCCGGGCGCACGGCCATCGGCTTCGAGCCCTCCTACTCCATGCACGCGCTGATCGCACGCGGCACCGGCACGGGCTGGATCTCCGGCCCGCGCCGCGAGGACTTCACGATCGACGTGGAGGCGGCCGAGCAGGCCATCGCCGAGAACGCGCCCGACGTCGTCTTCATCACCTCGCCCAACAACCCCACGGGTACCGCGGTCGAGGCGGAGACCGTCCTCGCGCTCTACGAGGCCGCGCAGGCGGCCAAGCCCTCCCTGGTCGTCGTGGACGAGGCGTACGTGGAGTTCAGCCACCGGGACTCGCTCCTGCCGCTGATCGAGGGCCGGCCGAACCTGGTGGTCTCCCGGACCATGTCCAAGGCCTTCGGCGCCGCCGGACTGCGCCTGGGCTACCTGGCCGCGCACCCGGCCGTGGTCGACGCCGTCCAGCTCGTACGCCTGCCGTACCACCTGTCGGCCGTCACCCAGGCGACCGCGCTGGCCGCCCTGGAGCACACCGACACCCTGCTCGGCTACGTCGAACAGCTCAAGGCCGAGCGGGACCGCCTGGTGACCGAGCTGCGGGCCGTCGGCTACGAGGTCACCGAGTCCGACGCGAACTTCATCCAGTTCGGGAAGTTCGAGGACTCGCACACCGCCTGGCAGAAGATCCTCGACCAGGGTGTCCTGGTCAGGGACAACGGCGTACCGGGCTGGCTGCGGGTCACCGCCGGCACCCCGGCCGAGAACGACGCGTTCCTGGAAGCGGTTCGCGCACTGAAGAAGGAGCAGCACGCATGAGCCGCATCGGACGGGTCGAACGGACCACGAAGGAGACCTCGGTCCTCGTCGAGATAAACCTCGACGGCACCGGCAAGGTCGACGTCTCGACGGGCGTGGGCTTCTACGACCACATGCTCGACCAGCTCGGCCGCCACGGCCTCTTCGACCTCACGGTCAAGACGGACGGCGACCTGCACATCGACAGCCACCACACCATCGAGGACACCGCGCTCGCGCTCGGCGCCGCCTTCAAGCAGGCCCTCGGCGACAAGGTCGGCATCTACCGCTTCGGCAACTGCACCGTGCCGCTCGACGAGTCCCTCGCCCAGGTGACCGTCGACCTGTCCGGCCGCCCGTACCTCGTGCACACCGAGCCCGAGAACATGGCGCCGATGATCGGCGAGTACGACACGACGATGACCCGGCACATCTTCGAGTCCTTCGTCGCTCAGGCCCAGATCGCCCTGCACATCCACGTCCCGTACGGCCGCAACGCCCACCACATCGTGGAGTGCCAGTTCAAGGCCCTGGCCCGGGCCCTGCGCTACGCCGCCGAGTTCGACCCGCGCGCCGCCGGAATCCTGCCCTCCACGAAGGGCGCCCTCTAGCCGTGAACGGCCTGAACACCATCCTGATCGTCGTCGGCCTCTTCCTGGCCGGCGGCGTCTACTCCTTCCAGAAGCAGAAGATGCCCGCATCGGTCGTCATCCTGCTCGCCATCGGCTCCGCGATGTGCCTCGCCGCCGGAGTCCTGCGGATCCAGGGGATTTGGGAATGAGCGCAGCCCGTCCGACCAAGACGGTCGTGGTCTTCGACTACGGCTTCGGAAACGTACGTTCCGCCGAGCGCGCGCTGGCGCGGGTCGGGGCGGACGTCGAGATCACCCGCGACTACGACAAGGCCATGGACGCCGACGGGCTGCTCGTGCCCGGTGTCGGGGCCTTCTCGGCCTGCATGCAGGGGCTCAAGGACGCCCGCGGCGACTGGATCGTCGGCCGCCGGCTCTCCGGCGGGCGGCCCGTCATGGGTATCTGCGTCGGCATGCAGATCCTCTTCGAGCGCGGCATCGAGCACGGCGTGGAGACGGAGGGCCTCGACGAGTGGCCCGGCACCGTCGAGCCGCTGCGCGCCCCGATCGTGCCCCACATGGGCTGGAACACCGTGGACGCCCCCGCCGACAGCCAGGCCTTCAAGGGCCTGGACGACGAGGCCCGCTTCTACTTCGTGCACTCGTACGCGGTGCGCGACTGGAGCCTGGAGGTCACCAACCCCGCGATCCGCGCCCCCAAGGTCACCTGGGCCACGCACGGCGAGCCGTTCGTCGCGGCGGTGGAGAACCGGGCCCTGTGGGCGACCCAGTTCCACCCCGAGAAGTCCGGCGACGCCGGCGCCCAGCTCCTCACCAACTGGATCGAGACCCTCTGATGACCGCCAGCAAGCTCGAACTGCTGCCTGCCGTCGACGTCCGCGACGGCCAGGCCGTCCGCCTCGTGCACGGCGTGTCCGGCAGCGAGACCTCCTACGGGTCCCCGCTCCAGGCCGCCCTCGCCTGGCAGGCCTCCGGCGCCGAGTGGCTCCACCTCGTCGACCTCGATGCCGCCTTCGGCACCGGCGACAACCGCGCGCTCGTCGCCGAGATCACCGGCGCCATGGACATCAAGGTCGAGCTGTCCGGCGGCATCCGCGACGACGCCTCGCTCGCCGCGGCCCTCGCCACCGGCTGCACCCGCGTCAACCTCGGCACCGCCGCCCTGGAGACCCCCGAGTGGGCCGCCAAGGCCATCGCCGAGCACGGCGACAAGATCGCGGTCGGGCTCGACGTACGCGGTACGACGCTCAAGGGCCGCGGCTGGACCAGCGAGGGCGGGGACCTCTACGAGACCCTCGCACGTCTGGACTCCGAGGGCTGCGCCCGGTACGTCGTCACCGACATCGGTAAGGACGGCACGCTGACCGGGCCCAACCTGGAGCTGCTGAAGAACGTCTGCGCCGCCACCGACCGGCCGGTCGTGGCCTCCGGCGGCATCTCCTCGCTGGACGACCTGCGGGCGCTGGCCGGGCTGGTGCCGCTGGGCGTCGAGGGCGCGATCGTCGGGAAGGCCCTGTACGCGAAGGCCTTCACCCTGGAAGAAGCCCTGAAGGTGGTCTCCGCATGAGCAACTCCTCCGACGTACGCCGCATCTCCTCCGGTGGCGCCTACGAGGACGTCATCGGCTACTCGCGCGCCGTGCAGCTCCCGAACGGCCTGGTCCTGGTCTCCGGCTGCACCGCCGCCGACGCCAACGGCCCGTACGACCAGGCCATGGGCGCCTTCGGCGTCGCCTTCAAGGCCCTCGCCCAGGCCGGTCTCGGCCCCGAGCACGTGGTCCGCACCCGGATGTACCTCACGCACGCCCGGGACGTGGAGGACGTGGGCCGTGCCCACAAGGAGCTGTTCGACGCCGTCCGCCCCGCCGCATCGATGATCATCGTCTCCGGATTCGTCGATCCCAGCATGGTCGTCGAGGTCGAGGTCGAGGCGTACGGCCCGGTCCAGGAGGCGTCCGCATGACCCTCGCCGTACGCGTGATCCCCTGCCTCGACGTGGACAACGGCCGTGTCGTCAAGGGCGTCAACTTCCAGAACCTGCGGGACGCCGGCGACCCGGTGGAGATGGCCAAGCTGTACGACGCCGAGGGCGCCGACGAGCTGACCTTCCTCGACATCACCGCGTCGTCCGGGAACCGCGAGACCACGTACGACGTGGTGCGGCGGACCGCCGAGCAGGTGTTCATCCCGCTGACCGTGGGCGGCGGCGTCCGCACCGCGGAGGACGTGGACAAGCTGCTGCGGGCCGGTGCGGACAAGGTCGGCGTGAGCACCGCCGCCATCGCCCGGCCCGAGCTGATCCGGGAGATCGCGGAGCGCTTCGGGCGGCAGGTGCTCGTGCTGTCCGTGGACGCCCGGCGCACCGCCACCGGCTCCTTCGAGGTCACCACGCACGGCGGCCGCCAGGGCACCGGCATGGACGCGATCGAGTGGGCGCACCGGGCGGCCGAGCTGGGCGCCGGGGAGATCCTGCTGAACTCGATGGACGCGGACGGCACGAAGGACGGGTACGACACCGAGATGATCGCGGCCGTCCGCAAGCACGTGACCGTCCCGGTGATCGCCTCGGGCGGCGCCGGGCGGCTGGAGCACTTCGCCCCGGCGATCGAGGCCGGCGCCGACGCGGTGCTCGCCGCCTCGGTGTTCCACTTCGGCGACCTGCGGATCGGCCAGGTCAAGGGCGCCCTGCGCGAGGCGGGCCACCCGGTCCGCTGACGGCCTAAATGCCGAGCTTGGCCGTCGTCAGTTTGGCGACGGCCTCCTTCGGGCCGTCCAGTTCCACCGCGGCCGCCTCCTGGCGGCCGAAGCAGAAGAGGGTCAGCTCGCCCGGCTCGCCGGTGACCGTCACCACCGGGGTGCCCTTGTGCGCCACCGCCGTCTGACCGTTCGGGCGGCGCAGCACCAGGCCCACCGGTGAGCGGCGGCCCGTCAGCCGGGCCAGCTTCTCCAGGCGCGCCCACAGCGCGTCCGAGAACACCGGGTCCGGCGTGCGCGGCGACCAGTCGGGCTGGGCGCGGCGTACGTCCTCGGCGTGGACGTAGAACTCCACCGCGTTGGCCGCCTCGTCGATCTGCTTCACCGAGTAGAGGGACATCTTCGGCGGGCCGGTCCGGATCAGCTGGATCAGTTCCTCGTACGGCTTGGCCGTGTACTCGGCCATCGCCTTGGCCAGCCGGTCCTTCAGGACGTTCAGCAGCAGGCCGCCCGCCGCGTCCGGGCGGCGCTCCCGCACCACCACGTGCGCCGCCAGTTCCCGGGCCCGCCAGCCGTCGCACAGCGTCGGCGCCTCCGGCCCCGCCGCCTCCAACAGGTCCGCCAGCAGCAGGCGTTCGCGCTTCGCATGGGTAGACATGGGGGCCACCCTACGACCGCGAGCCGTGCTTTGCCCGCTCATCAGGCGGACGGTGATCGGTCACGGCCGTCTCGGCGCGGCACAATGTCCCCCATGAGTACGTCCTCCCTCGATCCCGCCATCGCCGCCCGGCTCAAGCGCTCCGCAGACGGTCTGGTCCCGGCCATCGCCCAGCAGTACGACACCGGTGAGGTGCTCATGCTCGGCTGGATGGACGACGAGGCCTTGCACCGCACCCTGACCACCGGCCGCTGCACGTACTGGTCCCGCAGCCGCCAGGAGTACTGGGTGAAGGGGGATACGTCCGGCCACTTCCAGCACGTGAAGTCCGTCGCCCTCGACTGCGACGCCGACACCCTCCTCGTCAAGGTCGACCAGGTCGGCGCCGCCTGCCACACGGGCGCCCGTACGTGCTTCGACGCCGATGTCCTTCCGCTGACCGAATAGGTAGGTAGGGTCCCACCCCATGGATCTTGAGACGTTCCGCAAGCTCGCGGCGGACCGCCGCGTCATTCCCGTGAGCCGCAAGCTGCTGGCCGACGGTGACACCCCCGTCGGGCTCTACCGCAAGCTGGCCGCCGAACGCCCGGGCACCTTCCTCCTGGAGTCCGCGGAGAACGGCCGCTCCTGGTCCCGCTACTCCTTCGTCGGCGTCCGCAGCGCCTCCACGCTGACCGTGCGCGACGGCCGCGCGCACTGGATCGGGACCCCGCCCGTCGGCGTCCCCACCGACGGCGACCCGCTCGACGCCCTGCGCGCCACCGTCCAGGCCCTGCACACCCCCCGTGACCTCGCCGCCGGGATGCCGCCCTTCACCGGCGGCATGGTCGGCTACCTCGGCTACGACATCGTGCGCCGCCTGGAGCGCATCGGCGAGCGAACCGACGACGACCTGCAGCTGCCCGAGCTGACCATGCTGCTCACCTCCGACCTGGCGGTCATGGACCACTGGGACGGCACGGTCCAGCTCATCGCCAACGCCATCAACCACAACGACCTCGACACCGGCGTGGACGAGGCGTACGCGGACGCGGTGGCCCGGCTCGACGCGATGGAGGCCGATCTCGCGCGGCCCGCCCCGTACACACCCGCCCCGCTGCCCGCCTCCGAACCGCCGAATTTCGAAGACGGCACGGTCTCGGCGCTGTGGGGCGGGGAGCAGTACCAGGAGGCCGTCGAGGACATCAAGGAGCGGATCCGGGCCGGCGAGGCCTTCCAGGTGGTGCCCTCGCAGCGGTTCGAGACCCCCTGCGCCGCCTCCGCGCTGGACGTCTACCGGGTGCTGCGGGCCACCAACCCGTCCCCGTACATGTACCTGTTCCGCTTCGAGAACGGCTTCGACGTCGTCGGGTCCAGCCCCGAGGCCCTGGTCAAGGTCGAGGACGGGCGGGCCATGGTCCACCCGATCGCCGGCACCCGCCACCGCGGGGCCACCCCGCAGGAGGACCACGAGCTCGCCGAGGAGCTGCTGGCCGACCCCAAGGAGCGCGCCGAGCACCTGATGCTCGTCGACCTGGGCCGCAACGACCTGGGCCGGGTCTGCGAGCCGGGATCGGTCGAGGTCGTCGACTTCATGTCGATCGAGCGGTACTCGCACGTCATGCACATCGTCTCGACCGTCACCGGCCGGGTCGCCGAGGGCCGGACCGCCTTCGACGTGCTGACCGCCTGCTTCCCGGCGGGCACCCTCTCGGGCGCGCCCAAGCCGCGCGCCATGCAGATCATCGAGGAGCTGGAGCCCACCCGGCGCGGCCTGTACGGCGGCTGCGTGGGCTACCTCGACTTCGCCGGGGACTCCGACACGGCCATCGCCATCCGCACCGCGCTGCTGCGCGACGGCACGGCGTACGTCCAGGCGGGGGCCGGAGTCGTCGCGGATTCGGTGCCCGAGCTGGAGGACCGGGAGTGCCGCAACAAGGCGGCCGCCGTGCTGCGCGCGGTGGGAGCGGCGAACCGGCTGAACGGCGCGTGACCCGGTAGGGGATAGTGGGTACGTGAGTGCCGTACCCCCACCCCGAACCGACGCCGACGCCTCCGCCGCTCCCGAGGCCCCGGACGGTCGCGGCGGCCGCCGCAGCGTGGCCGCCGCCCTGCTGCTCGGCGCGCTCGGAGCCACCGTCGTCCTGCTCGCCTCCGGCCGCGTCTGGGCCCGGGGCACCGCCGCCGTCGGGGGCGGCTCGCTGCCGCTCACCGCGGACGGGCGGGCCGTCACCGGGCTGCCGGCGGCTCTGGCCATCGTGGGCCTGGCGGCCCTGGTCGCCGTGTTCGCCGTACGCGGCAGGAGCCGGCTGCTGGTCTCCGGGCTGCTCGCGCTGAGCGGCCTGGGCGCGGCGCTGGCCGCCGTACTGGCCGCCGACGACCGGCAGGCGCTGGACGCGCAGGCCGCCCGTACGACGGCGGACACCGCGGCGCAGGTGGGGGCGCTGACCCATACGGCGTGGCCGTACGTCACGGCCGCCGGCGCGGCCCTGATCCTGGTCGCCGGACTGCTGGCGCTGCGGTTCGGCAGCGGCTGGCCCGCGATGGGCGGCCGCTACGAGCGGGACGGCAGCCCCCGTACCCGCAAACCGGCGGCGGTGGACCCCGACCGGCCCGAGGACCTGTGGAAGGCCCTGGACCGCGGCGAGGACCCGACCCGCTGACCATGCACCGCGCCCGGTGCGGGACAATGAGCACCGCGCATTCGACACGGACCGCGATTTCTGATCAGCACTGAGACAGAGCAAACGAGGAGCAACTCATGGCGGGCACTAACCACGGACACACCCCGGCCGCCTGGACCGGTGTCATCATCGCCTTCATCGGTTTCTGCATCTCCGGCGCCTTCATGGTGATCGCCAACCCGATCGGGTTCTGGGCCGGTCTCGTCGTCGTCGCGCTCGGCGGTGTGGTCGGCATGGCGATGAAGGCCGCGGGCATGGGTGCGCCGAAGGCCGCCCACCAGGACCTGGCCGTGGTCATCGCCGCCAACAGGGCCGCCGCCAAGGCCTGACCGGGCCGGTGCCGGTGAACGGTTTCGAAAGGCGCGGCCCCGTTGGGCTGCGCCTTTTGTCATGAGCGGAGAGAATCAGCGCGTGGACGCCCCTCGCAGCCCCTATGCCGTGCCCGCGCAGCCGCCGGTGCCGCCCGCGCCCGCGCAGAGCCGCGTCCGGCGGCTGGCCTCGCCGGGGCTCACGCTCGCCGCTGCGGCCCTGGCGTTTGCGTACGTGGGCACCGTGGATCCCAATGAACCCGGCCACTATCCGGTCTGCCCGCTATTTCGCCTGACCGGAATCCTGTGCCCCGGATGCGGTGGTCTGCGCAGCGCGCACGCGTTCGCCCAGGGCGACCTGATCACCGCTTTGGGGGCTAATGCCCTGGCCGTCGCCGGCTACTTCGTCTTCGCCGGCTTCATGATCCTTTGGCTGGTTCGCGCCTGTCGCGGCGGTCCGACCCCGCGTTTTGCCCTGCGGCGGCCGTACTGGTGGGCCATCGGGGTGCTCGCCCTGGTCTTCGTGGTGGTCCGAAACCTGCCGTTCGGAGCCGCGCTGGCCCCGTGAGAACCGGGAGATTCCCTTATGAATCCCGGATTCCGAATGTCCATTCCATGGGACGCCGTCAACCGCGTGCGGAGGGCAAGGCCTCCTGCGGATACCATTTGATTGCTGACCTTGCAGTTGTACGTGTCTGCAAGGCGGCCGACCGTCATCGACCCGGAAGGGGGCCGCTCGCGTGAGTGTGCTCGACGAGATCATCGAAGGGGTCCGCGAAGACCTTGCCGAACGGCAGGCCCGCGTGAGCCTCGACGAGCTCAAGGAGCGTGCCGCCAAGGCGCCCCAGGCCAAGGACGGCGTCGCGGCCCTGCGCGGCGACGGCGTCAAGGTGATCTGCGAGGTCAAGCGCTCCAGCCCCTCCAAGGGCGCGCTGGCCGCGATCGCGGATCCGGCCGGACTCGCCGCCGACTACGAGGCGGGCGGTGCGGCGGTCATCTCCGTCCTCACCGAGCAGCGCCGTTTCGGCGGCTCGCTGGCCGACCTGGAGGCCGTCCGCGCCCGCGTGGACATCCCGATCCTGCGCAAGGACTTCATCGTCACGGCGTACCAGCTGTGGGAGGCCCGCGCCTACGGCGCCGACCTCGTGCTGCTGATCGTCGCGGCCCTGGAGCAGGAGGCCCTCGTCTCCCTGATCGAGCGGGCCGAGTCCATCGGCCTCACCCCGCTCGTCGAGGTCCACGACGAGGACGAGGTCGAGCGCGCGGTTGCGGCCGGCGCCAAGATCATCGGCGTCAACGCCCGCAACCTCAAGGACCTCAAGGTCGACCGCTCCACCTTCGAGCGCGTCGTCGGCGAGATCCCGGCCCACATCGTCAAGGTTGCCGAGTCCGGCATCCGCGGGCCGCACGACCTGATCGCCTACGCCAACGAGGGCGCCGACGCCGTCCTCGTCGGGGAGTCCCTGGTCACCGGACGCGACCCGAAGGCGGCCGTGGCCGACCTCGTCGCCGCCGGCGCCCACCCCGCCCTGCGCCACGGACGGAGCTGACCCGTCCCATGGCCCTCAACCGCCCCTCCGTCCACACGCCGCACGTGCCGCAGGCAGCTCGCCGCGGCCCGGTCGGCGTGCCGACGGCGTACGCGCCCCTGGCGCGCGGCTGCCGCCCCCGCGGCTGCCGCGCCCCGGCCCGGCGGGTGCACGGGCGGCGGGTCCGGTACGTGATCGGCTCCGAGCCCGGTCAGGTCAACGGCATGCGATGGCGCACCGCAGGCGCGCTGTAACGAGGGCCGCCCGGGCCCGGTACGTCTGACGCCACCGTTTCGACGGTGACGGCGTACCTCCCCGCGGTACTCGCTTACGGTCCGTCGCCCCGGGCCGCCGGCTCCGGGCGCGGGCCGCTGCGCCCGTACGCATCCCCACCCCCGCAGCGGGGTGCGCGTGCGGCGGGCCCGCGGCGCAATACGGTGCACCCATCCCATCGCACCCGTAGGAGTACTGGCCATGTCCAGCAGCTCGTTCTTCATTCCGGACCCGGAGGGTCACGTCCCGAACGCCGAGGGTTACTTCGGCGACTTCGGCGGCAAGTTCATCCCGGAGGCGCTCGTCGCCGCCGTGGACGAGGTCGCCGTCGAGTACGAGAAGGCCAAGGGCGACCCGGCCTTCGCGGCCGAGCTCAACGACCTGATGGTCAACTACACCGGCCGGCCCAGCGCCCTCACCGAGGTGCCGCGGTTCGCCGAGCACGCCGGCGGCGCCCGGATCTTCCTCAAGCGCGAGGACCTCAACCACACCGGCTCGCACAAGATCAACAACGTACTGGGCCAGGCGCTGCTCACCAAGCGCATGGGCAAGACCCGCGTCATCGCCGAGACCGGAGCCGGACAGCACGGCGTGGCCACCGCCACCGCCTGCGCCCTCTTCGGCCTTGAGTGCACCGTTTACATGGGCGAGATCGACACCCAGCGCCAGGCCCTGAACGTGGCCCGGATGCGGATGCTGGGCGCCGAGGTCATCGCGGTGAAGTCCGGCTCCCGGACCCTCAAGGACGCCATCAACGAGGCGTTCCGCGACTGGGTCGCCAACGTGGACCGCACCCACTACCTCTTCGGCACCGTCGCGGGCCCGCACCCGTTCCCGGCCATGGTCCGCGACTTCCACCGGGTCATCGGCGTCGAGGCCCGCCGCCAGATCCTGGAGCGCGCCGGCCGGCTGCCCGACGCCGTCGCGGCCTGCGTCGGCGGCGGCTCCAACGCCATCGGCCTCTTCCACGCCTTCATCCCGGACGCCGGGGTCCGCCTGGTCGGTTTCGAGCCCGCCGGGCACGGCATCGAGACCGGCGAGCACGCGGCCACGCTGACCGCCGGCGAGCCCGGGATCCTGCACGGCTCCCGCTCCTACGTCCTCCAGGACGAGGAGGGCCAGATCACCGAGCCGTACTCGATCTCGGCCGGCCTGGACTACCCGGGCATCGGCCCGGAGCACTCCTACCTCAAGGACAGCGGGCGCGGCGAGTACCGCGCGGTCACCGACGACGCCGCGATGCAGGCCCTGCGCCTGCTCTCCCGTACGGAGGGCATCATCCCGGCGATCGAGTCGGCGCACGCGCTGGCGGGCGCCCTCGACCTGGGCAAGGAGCTCGGCAAGGACGGGCTGATCGTGGTCAACCTGTCCGGCCGCGGCGACAAGGACATGGACACGGCGGCCCGCTACTTCAACCTGTACGACGCCGACGCCTCCGAGGGGGAGACCAAGTGAGCGGCAACATCGAACTCCTCTCGGCCACCCTCGCCAAGGCGAAGTCCGAGGACCGGGCGGCCCTCGTCGCCTACCTGCCGGCCGGCTTCCCGACCGTCGACGGCGGCATCGAGGCCGTCAAGGCGGTCATCGCGGGCGGCGCGGACGTGGTCGAGGTCGGCCTCCCGCACAGCGACCCGGTCCTGGACGGCGCGGTCATCCAGACCGCCGACGACATCGCCCTGCGCGGCGGGGTAAAGATCGCCGACGTGCTGCGCACCGTGCGCGAGGCCCACGCGGCGACCGGGGCGCCGGTCCTGGTGATGACGTACTGGAACCCGATCGACCGCTACGGAGTGGAGCGGTTCGCCACCGAGCTGGCCGCGGCGGGCGGCGCGGGCTGCATCCTGCCCGACCTGCCGGTCCAGGAGTCCGCGCTGTGGCGCGAGCACGCCGACAAGCACGGTCTGGCGACCGTCTTCGTCGTCGCTCCGAGCAGCAAGGACGAGCGCCTGGCGACCATCACGGCCGCCGGTTCCGGTTTCGTCTACGCCGCCTCGCTGATGGGCGTCACCGGCACCCGCGAATCGGTCGGCAACGAGGCCCAGGAGCTGGTCCGCCGTACGCGTGCCACCACCGAGATCCCGGTCTGTGTCGGCCTCGGCGTCTCCAACGCCGTGCAGGCCAAGGAGGTCGCGGGCTTCGCGGACGGGGTGATCGTCGGCTCGGCCTTCGTGAAGCTGCTGCTGGACGCGCCGGACCTGCCGGCCGGGCTGGCCGCCGTACGGGCGCTGGCGGGCGAGCTCGCGGAAGGCGTCCGCAGGGGCTGACGGGCTGACGGGCTGACGAGCCCGTCGGGCGCCTTGCGCGTTCGATCGGCGGCGCGAACCCCTGAGCGGGTTCCGTAGCCCGATCGGGTGGAAGTGGGAGCGGGGAGGCACGCGAGTGCCTCCCCGCTTCGTTTGGCCGAACGTGAGCGAGAAGAACGACGGTGCGAACCGCGATGCGAAACGATCGGCCCGCGAGCGGCTCCAGGTGGAGCGCGAGCGCGAGAAGAAGAGGGAGAAGCGGCGGCGGACCATCGTCGTGGCCTCGGCCGTGGTCGGCGTCCTCGGCCTGGCGGCCGTCGTCGGCCTGATCGCGGCCAACACCGGCAAGGGCGACAAGTCCGCGGCCGGGGGCCCGGTGACCGCCCCCTCCGGGGCCACCGGCAAGGACGCGCTCGCCATCCAGGCCGGCAAGCCCGAGGCCAAGTCCACGCTGACGGTGTGGGAGGACTTCCGCTGCCCGGCGTGCAAGTCCTTCGAGACCAGCTACCGGGACACGATCCACGAGCTGGAGGCCAAGGGCCTGCTCAAGGTCGACTACCACCTGGTCACCCTGATCGACGGGAACATGGGCGGCAGCGGCTCGCTGAAGGGCGCCAACGCGGCCGCCTGCGCGCAGGACGCCGGGAAGTTCCCCGCGTACCACGACGTCCTGTTCGAGAACCAGCCGCAGGAGACGGACGACGCGTACGGGAACAACGCCAAGCTGCTGGAGCTGGCCGGCAAGGTGGACGGGCTGGTCACCCCGGAGTTCCGCAAGTGCGTCGAGGACGGGACGCACAACAGCTGGGTGAACAAGTCCAACGAGGCCTTCCGCGCCGGGAAGTTCCGGGGTACCCCGAGCGTGCTGCTGAACGGCAAGGACATCTTCGCCGACCAGGCCAACCCGGTGACCCCGCAGAAGCTCAAGGAGCAGGTGGAGGCCGCCGCCAAGGGCACCGGGGGCGCGAACGCCTCGCCTTCGCCGTCTCCGTCCCCGTCGCTCTCGTCCTCGCACTCCGCCTCGCCGAGCGCCTCCGCGAAGGGGGCGAAGACCGCGGGATCCGGATCGCCGTCGGCCTCTTCCTCGGCCGTGGCGAAGTCATCCTCCACCGGGACGGGATCGCGGGCCGGCTCGGCCGGGGCAGCGAAGGGGGCCGGCGAGGACTGATCCCCTCCCGTCTCGATTTGGCGCCAGGTTGCCGGGCGGGTTGCGGTCCGTACCGCCCGGCAGGGTAGCGTCGGCTCTGCCATGAACCTTGCCTATATCCCCAGCCCGTCGACCGGCGTGATCCATCTCGGACCGATCCCGCTGCGCGGCTACGCGTTCTGCATCATCATCGGCGTCTTCGTCGCCGTCTGGCTCGGCAACAAGCGGTGGATCGCGCGCGGCGGAAAGCCGGGCACCGTCGCGGACATCGCCGTGTGGGCGGTGCCGTTCGGCCTGGTCGGCGGTCGCCTCTACCACGTGATCACCGACTACCAGCTGTACTTCGGCGAGGGCCGCAACTGGGTCGACGCCTTCAAGATCTGGGAGGGCGGCCTCGGCATCTGGGGCGCGATCGCGCTGGGCGCGGTGGGCGCCTGGATCGGCTGCCGCCTGCGCGGCATCCCGCTGCCGGCCTGGGCCGACGCCCTGGCCCCCGGTATCGCGCTGGCCCAGGCCTGCGGCCGCTGGGGCAACTGGTTCAACCAGGAGCTGTACGGGCGGGCCACCGACCTGCCCTGGGCCGTCGAGATCAGCGACGGCCCCAACCGGGTCGCCGGCACCTACCACCCGACCTTCCTGTACGAGTCGCTGTGGTGCCTCGGCGTCGCCGCGCTCGTGATCTGGGCCGACCGCCGCTTCAAGCTCGGCCACGGCCGGGCGTTCGCCCTGTACGTCGCCGCGTACTGCGTGGGCCGCGGCTGGATCGAGTACATGCGGGTCGACGAGGCCCACCACATCCTCGGCGTCCGGCTGAACGTGTGGACCTCGATCGTGGTCTTCATCCTGGCGGTGGTCTACCTCGTGCTGTCGGCGAAGCTGCGGCCGGGCCGCGAGGAGGTCGTGGAGCCGGACCGCGGGCCTGCGGCATCCGACCCCGCGACCAAGGACGAGGCGGACGGCGAGACGAAGGACGAGCCGAAGGACGGCGCCGCCGAGGCGAAGGACTCCGGGGACGGGGAATCCGAGCCGAAGACGGACGCCGAGGCCGCTTCCGCCGAGGCGACCGAGGACGCCGGGACGGCGGACGCCGAGGCTCCGAAGACCGCAAAGAAGCTCTGACCGGGACTCCCGGACCACACGGGAGGGGCGCCGCGCACACCGCGCGGCGCCCCTCCCGTTCGTGCGTCCGGGGTCAGGAAAGGACGGGCGATTCCCGGCGCGCGAGGGCGACGACCCGTTCCGCGCCCGCCAGCACCGCCGGGTCGACGAAACGGCCGTCCGGCAGGGCCACCGCCCCCGGGGTGCGGCGGGCGGCCGCGACGATCTCCTCGGCGGCGGTGACCTCCGCGGGGCCGGGCAGGTAGGCCCGCTCGATCACCGGCAGCTGGCGCGGGTGGATCGCCGCCCGGCCCAGAAGACCCAGCGCCCGCCCGCGCGCACAGGAGACGGCCAGCGCCTCCAGGTCCCGGATGTCGGGGAAGACCGACTGCGCGGGCGGGGCCAGCCCCGCCGCCCGGGCCGCGATCACCACCCGGGAGCGCGGCCAGTCCAGCCCCGACTCGGCGCTGATGCCCAGATCGGCCCCGAGGTCGGCCTCGCCGAGGGAGAGCCCGCGCAGGGCGGGGTGCGCGCGGGCGATCTCGTACGCGCGCTCCACGCCCAGCGCCGACTCCAGCATGGCGTGGAGCGCCACCCCGCCGGTGCGGTGGGCGACGGCGGCGATCTGCTCCGGGGCCGTGATCTTCGGCAGCCGCAGCCCCGCCAGGCCGCGCAGCCCGGTCAGGGCGGTGAGATCGGCGCCGGCCCAGGGGGAGTCCAGGGCGTTGACGCGGACGAACACCGGGACCGGGGGCCGCTCGGCCAGCCGTTCCGCGGTGGCGGCGCGGGCGTACTCCTTGCGGGAGGCCGACACCGCGTCCTCCAGGTCGACGATGACGGCGTCGGCCCCGGAGTGCAGGGCCTTGGCGACCACCTCCGGGCGGTCGCCGGGTACGTAGAGCCAGGTCAGGATCACAGGGCCCCCTCCATCCGGAGTGCGCTGATCTCGGCCTCGGACAGGCCGAGTTCGGTGAGTACGGCGTCGGTGTCCGCGCCGTGCGGACGGCCGGCCCAGCGGATCCCGCCGGGGGTCTCGGACAGCCGGAACAGGACGTTCTGCATCCGGAGCGGGCCGAGTTCGGGGTCCTCGACCTCGGTGACGCTGTCCAGGGCCGCGAACTGCGGATCGGCCATGACGTCACGTACGTCGTAGACCAGGGCCACGGCGGCCTCGGCCTCCTCGAAGGCGGCGACCACGTCATCGGCCTTGTGGCGGCCGATCCAGCCGCCGACCGCCTCGTCGAGTACGGGCGCGTGCGCGGCCCGGCCGGAGCCGGTCGCGAACCACGGCTCGGCGATCAGCTCGGGCCGGCCGACGAGCCGCATGACGCGCTCCGCGATGGACTGCGCGGAGGTGGAGACCGCCAGCCAGCGGCCGTCGGCGCTGCGGTAGGTGTTCCGGGGGGCGTTGTTGGTGGAGCGGTTGCCGGTGCGCGGCTGGACGTAGCCGAGCTGGTCGTACCAGAGCGGGTGCGGGCCCAGCACGGTCAGGATCGGCTCGATGATGGCCAGGTCCACCACCTGCCCGTGTCCGGTGCTCTCGCGCCCGGCGAGCGCGGTCATCACGGCGTACGCGGTGGTCAGCGCGGCGATCGAGTCGGCGAGGCCGAAGGGCGGCAGGGTCGGCGGCCCGTCGGGCTCCCCGGTGATCGCGGCGAAGCCGCTCATCGCCTCCGCGAGGGTGCCGAAGCCGGGGCGGTGGGCGTACGGGCCCTGCTGGCCGAAGGCGGTGACGCGGGCCAGGACCAGCCGCGGGTTGGCGGCGGACAGCTCGGGCCAGCCCAGGCCCCACTTCTCCAGGGTGCCCGGGCGGAAGTTCTCGATGACCACGTCGGCGGTGGCGGCCAGCCGCAGCAGGGTCTCGCGCCCGCCGGGGGTGGACAGGTCGAGGGTCATCGTCCGCTTGTTCCGGCCGAGCATCTTCCACCACAGGCCGATGCCGTCCTTGGCGGGGCCGTGGCCGCGCGAGGGGTCGGGGCGCACGGGGTGCTCGACCTTGACGACGTCGGCGCCGAAGTCGCCGAGCAGGGTGGCGGCGAGGGGCCCGGCGAAGAGGGTGGCGAGGTCCAGCACCCGCACTCCCTGCAGGGGCCCCTGGCCGGGGGTCACGAGGAGGCTCCGGGGGCGGGTGCGGGTGCGGCCGCGGGGTCTGCCGCGGCGAAGGCGTCCGTCTCGGCGCGGGTCGGCATCGAGTCCTGGGCTCCCGGGCGCTGGACGGAGAGCGCGGCCGCCGCCGAGGCCCAGCGCAGCGCCTCCGGCATCGGGCGCCGCTCCCCGAGGGCCACCGCCAGCGCGCCGACGAAGGTGTCCCCGGCGGAGGTGGTGTCCACGGCCCGGACCCGGGGCGCGGGCACGGTCAGCGGCTCCCGCCCGCGGGCGGCGTAGAGGGAACCGGCCGCGCCGAGGGTGATGACGACCTCCGGGACCTGGTGGAGCAGGGCCTCGGCGGCCTGGTACGGGTCGGTGAGCCCGGTCAGGGCGGCGGCCTCGTGCTCGTTGGGGACCAGCAGGTCGGTGGCGGCGAGGAGCTGCGCGGGCAGCGGCTGGGCGGGGGCCGGGGTGAGGACCGTACGGACGCCGTGGGCGCGGGCGGCGAGCGCGCCGGCGAGGACGGCGGACAGCGGGAGTTCGAGCTGGAGGAGGAGGGAGTCGGCGGCGCCGATGCGGGATTCGTCACCGGCCTCCAGGCCGGTGACGTGGGCGTTGGCCCCGGGGATGACGATGATGCTGTTGCCGCCCTCGTCGTCGACGGTGATGTGCGCGGTGCCGCTGGCGCCCTCGACGGTGCGCAGGGCCGTCGTCTCGACCCCGGCAGCGGTGAGCGCGGAGCGCAGCCGTACGCCGAACCCGTCGGCGCCGACCGCGCCGATCATCACCACCTCCCCGCCGCTGCGGGCGGCGGCGACGGCCTGGTTGGCGCCTTTGCCGCCGGGGACGGTGCGGAACTCGTGGCCGGTGACGGTCTCCCCGAGGCGGGGGGCCTTGGGGACGTAGGCGACGAGGTCCATGTTGGTACTGCCGAGCACGGCGATGGCCGTCATGGGCGGGCTGCCTCCTGTGCGGTGAGGTGGGCGAGGGCGTCGAAGCCGATGCCGTCGAAGCCGGGGACGGTGGTGGCGAGGCGGTTCTTGAGGGGGGCGGACCAGCGGTGCGGGACGCCGCCCGGGTCGACGAGCGCGGCGAGGGAGCCGGCGGTGGCGCCGTTGGAGTCGGTGTCCCAACCACCGGACACGGCGCGGCAGACGGAGTGGGTGAAGTCCCCGTCGGCATGGGTGAGGGCGGCGGCGATGAGGGCGGTGTTGGGGACGGCGTGGACCCAGTGGTAGCGGCCGTACCGCTCGTGGAGGTGGTCGACGACGCGGTCGAAATCGGCGTACCGGTGCGCGGTGGCGATGGCGTGGCGGACGGCCTCGGCCAGGCGCGAGCGGGGCGGTACGACGGCCAGCCCGGCCCGGAGCGCGGTGTGGACGTCGGCCCGGCCGCCGGCGGCCTCGGCGACGGCGGCGGCGGTGAACAGGGCGGCGTACAGGCCGTTGCCGGTGTGGGTGAGGGCGGCGTCCCGGTACGCCTGGGCCGCGGCGGCGGCCGGGTCGCCGGGGTTGGTCCAGCCGTGGACGTCGGCCCGGACGAGGGCGCCGATCCACTCGCGGAAGGGGTTGTGGTGGGTGGCGGTGGCCGGGGGCTCCACCCCTTGGAGGAGGTTGCGGTACGCGAGGCGCTCGGCGGTGAAGGTCCGCCCGGCGGGCAGTTCGTCGAGCCAGAGCCGGCCGACGTCGGCGGTGGTGAAGCGCTTGCCGTGGCGCTGGAGCAGCCGGAGCCCGAGCAGGGGGTGGTCGAGGTCGTCGTCCTCGGGCATGCCGTCGATGTTCTCGGCGAGGGAGGTGGCGGCGGAACGCCGGTTCCAGGGATGGGCGGCCAGCAGCTCCGCGGGGACGCCGCGCGCGGTGAACCAGTCGTCCAGCGGCCAGTTGCCCGCGGCGCGCGCGAGGGCCCGGATGCCGGCGAGGGGCAGCTTCTCGACGGGTTTGCCCAGCAGACACCCGACGGCCCGCCCGGTCCAGGCCGCCTCCAGCATCCGGCACAAGTCCTGGCCGGCGGGTCCGGGGGCTGCGGCGCAGGCCGGTGCGGAGCCCGGGGGACCCGGCGGCGGGGCCGGGCCGTCCGGCCCGGCGCTCGCCCCCGTGGCCTGCGCGGGACCGGTGCGCTCCGGGGCCGGGTGGTCCGGGCGGCGGGGTCCGGCGTGGCCGGGCACCGTGTCCGGCGGCTGCGTGGTGGGCCCGGGCCAGGTCGCCCGGATGTCGGGCCAGAGGGTGGGCTCGTCCGGGGACAGGGGGGACGGGAGCTCCGCGAGCTCGTCCAGCAGGCGGGAGGCCAGCGTGCGCAGCTCCGGCGTGGCCGGGGCGGGGGAGGCGCCGGCCCGGTCGGGCGCCGGGGGCCCGCCGGCCGCGAGCCAGACGCGCAGCAGCGGCCCCGCGTCCCGCCCGTCCTCGGCGGCCTGGCGCAGCTCGTGCCCGACCAGGTCCTCCGGCTGGACCCAGGTGAGCCGTACGGCCGCGGCCCCCGGGGTTCCCGTGCCGGGGCACGGGGCCGGACGGGGAGCCGCCCGGCCCCGCCCGGCGCAGGGCGCGGGGTCCGGGCCGCCGCCCCGGGGCGGCTCGGTGGGTGGCGGCGCCGGCGCGGTGGCGGGGTCGCAGGCGGTCATCGCAGGTCCGCGAGGGCGAGGAAGGCCGATTCGTGGGCCCGGCGGCGGGCCCGGTCCTGCGTGAAGATCTCGTGGGTCACCGCCGCCAAGGCCGTCGCCGGGGCGACCAGGTCGAGGCGGCTGGCCTCGGCCACCTCCTTGGCCCAGGCCGGCGGGACCGCCGAGACGCCCGACAGGGCTCCGGCGATCGCCCCCGCCATCGTGGCGATGGAGTCGCAGTCCCGGCCGTAGTTGACGGCGCCGAGCACCGAGCCCTCGTACACCCCGTCGCAGACGACCAGCATGCCGAGCGCGATCGGCAGTTCCTCGATCGCGTGGAGGCGGGAGGGGCGGCGGGCGCCGAGCGAGGGGGCGCGGTAGTCCGGGCCGACCGAGTCGTACGGGGCCACCGCCGCGCGGAGCGGGGCCAGGGCCGATTCGAAGTCCCGGTGGCGCGAGGCCGCTTCGCACACCGCCGCGATCGCGGCCCGCGTGCCGTCCTTGGCCAGCGCGAGGGCCGTGTCCACCACCGAGGAGGCCGTCGCCCCCGGCACGCACGCCGCCGCCACCGCCGCCGCGAAGACGCCCGCCGCCTCCCGCCCGTACGAGGACTGGTGCGCCCCGGCGATGTCCAGCGCCTCCGCGTACGCGCCCGCCGGATTCCCCGCGTTGACGATGCCGACCGGCGCCATGTACATCGCCGCCCCGCAGTTGACGATGTTGCCGCTGCCCGCCTCGCGGGGGTCGACGTGCCCGTAGTGCAGGCGGCTCACGATCCACTTCTCCGCGAGGAAGATCCGCTGCAAGGGCAGCGCCTCCGCCTCCAGTTCGGGGATCCAGCGCGGGTTCGTCATCAGGTCGGGGACCAGGTGCTCGGCGATCGCGTACGCGTCCAGGTGGTCCCGTACGGTCTCGTAGACCCGTACCAGCGCATGCGTCATGAGGGTGTCGTCGGTGACGTGGCCGTCGCCCTTGTGGTACGGGGCGATGGGGCGGGCCGTACGCCAGTCCTCGTGCCACGGGCCGACGATGCCGTGGACGCGGCCGCCGTGCCGTTCCACGATCTGGTCCGGGGACCAGCCCTCCACCGGGCCGCCGAGCGCGTCGCCGACGGCGGCTCCGACGAGGCAGCCGGCCGCCCGGTCTTCGAGAGTGAGCGTCATGTCCGAATCATCCCTTGGGTGAGGTGAGTTCCGTACGAGCGAGCAGCGCGGCGAGTTCGACGAGATCGGTGCCGGCGAGGCGGGGGAGGGAGCAGCCGGAGAGGGTGCGGCAGGCCTCGCGCCAGGCGGCCGGGATCGAGTCGCCGCCGCCGAGGGCGCCGGTGAGCGCCCCGGCGAGGGCGGGTGCGGAGTCCGCGACGCGGGACAGGCAGGCGGCGGCCGGTACGGCCTCGGCGGCGCGGCCGCGGGCGGCGGTGGTGAGGGCGAGGGCGACGGGGACGGTCTCGGCGGCGGCGATGCCGTAGCTGTAGACGTGGTCCACGATCTCGTGTTCGAGGGTGGGGACGATGGCGAAGGCGCCGCCCTCGGCGTGGACGCGGGCGAGCTTGACGGCGTGGCGGGCGTTGCGGCCGATCTCGGTGGCCTCGGGGAGCTGGCGGAGGGCGGCGTCGACGGCGGTGTCGGTGTCGGCGCCGGCGAGGGCGGCCGCGATGGCGGCGGCCATGGCGCGGGCGCCGTGGACCCCGTCGCCGTCCTGGGTGTAGCGGGCGTCGAACTCGGCGAGGTCCGCGGCCGCGGCCGGGTCGCCGGGGTGGACGACGGCGAGGACGCAGGCGCGGACGCAGGCGGCGTCGTCGAAGTAGTGCGGGTTGTCGTGGCCGGTGGCGGGCGGGCGCAGGCCGGCGGCGAGGTTGCCGAGGCCGGCCCGGACGGAGATGCGGGCGCGCAGGGGCAGGACGGCGGACTCCACCTCGGGGGCGCGCTCCGCCGCCGCGGCGATCTCGCTGGCCAGGGCGTTCCAGGCGAGGTCGATGGCGGCCCGCATACGGCGGGACCGGCTGAGGTCGCTGAGCAGCACGCCGGCCGCGGTGAGTACGGATTCGGCGGCGAAGGCGGCCCATTCGGCGTCGTCGGAGGGGCCGAGGCGCAGGGGTTCAGGGGGCTGGTTGAGGGCGATGGGGACGGGGAGGGTGGTGGTCTGGTTGTGCTCGGCGAAGGTGTCGAGCTCGCGGGTGAGGCGGCGGGTCCACTCGGGCATGCGGCTGGCGCGGTGCCGGGCGGCGGGCCACCCGGCGGCGTCTCCCGCGGCGAGCCCGAGCAGCACCCCCTCGATCCGCCGGACCCCGGCGGGGGGCTGGGGAACGCGGGCCTCCCCGGCCCCGGGCCGGGGGCTGCGGGTCGGCGCGGCCCCGGCGGGGGCGGTACGCACCTCCGCGCCCGGTGCGGCGTCGATCGCCGGCGGGTTCGGGGGGACGGCGGGGGGCGTCATCGGGGGGTCTCGGATTCCGGGGTGAGGAGGTCCGCGATGTCCAGGACGTGGTAGCCGCGCATCGAGGGGAGGCAGGAGCCGCGGACCGGGCCGATGGCCTTGGCCCACTCCTCCGGGATCGCGGTGACGCCCGACAGGGCGCCGGAGAGGGCGCCCGCCACCGCCGCCGTGGTGTCCGCGTCCCGGCCCATGTTCACGGCCGTGAGGACCGAGGAGGCGAAGTCGCCGCCGCAGGTGGCGAAGGCGCCGAAGGCCAGGCCGACCGCCTCCGGGGCCAGGTCGGTCCAGGGGTAGCCGCCGATCACCACGGCGGAGCGCACGGCCCGCTCGCCGCGCGGGGCCGCCGTCACCGCCCGGCGCAGGGAGCGGGCCGTCCAGGAGTCGGACGGGATCACGGACAGGGCCGCGGAGATGACGGAGGCGGGCGAGCCGCCCGCCATGGCCGCCGCGACACCGGCCGCGACCGCCTGGCCGCCGTAGATGCCCTCCCCGTCGTGGCTGACCGAGCCGTCGATGGCGACGAGCCGGGCCGCTTCCGCCGGGCGGCCGGCCGCGAAGACGCCGAAGGGGGCCGCCCGCATGGCCAGGCCGTCCGACCAGGCGTGGCGGTGCTGGGCGGAGATGGGGGCGGCCAGGCCCCGGCGGAGGTTCTCCAGCGTGCCGCGCTCGCTGAAGCCCGCGCCCCGGAACGGCCCCTCGTCGAGGTCGGCGATCCAGTGGTGCCAGGCCCGCTCGACGTGCGAGACGGTCAGCGCCGACCCGTGGCGGGCCAGCAGCAGCCCCGAGAAGATCGCGTACTCGGTGTCGTCGGTGCCCGCGGGATCGTCCGACACGAAGCCCTCGATGCGGCCCCATTTCGCGCGGATCTCCGAGGGCTTCATGTTCTCGGCGGGGGCGCCGAGCGCGTCCCCCGCCGCGAGGCCGAGAAGAGCGCCCCTGGCCCGTTCGAGGAGGACCTGCGGATTGCATGCAATCAGCTTCATCGGCTCCATGGCGCGCCTCTCCCACTGTGGATGGGGCTCATCATGAGCCCTTGGGGGATTTGTGCCATGGCATGTGGTTTGTCGCTCGCCGCGAAACACCCCGCCCAGGCTCCCGTCACCCGGTCGCCGACCCGCGAAACCCCAGGTAAGTACGGCCTTCCTTGCTGGCGGGCGGCAGAAATCGTGCGTAGTTTCGAGGTGTTCCGGGGGAGTGGGTGCCCGCGCGTCGCGCAGGGCGTGGTTCCGCGTACCCGCTCGTACAAAAGGGGAGGAATCCGTCATGTCCATCATCGACATCGAAGCACCGCTGCACACCGCGCACCGCGACAACCACACCCACCGCGACGTCAACGGCGGATGGCTGCGACCTGCGGTGTTCGGTGCGATGGACGGGCTCGTCTCCAACCTCGCGCTGATGACCGGCGTGGCCGGCGGCGCCGTCGCCCCGCAGACCATCGTGATCACCGGGCTGGCGGGCCTCGCGGCCGGAGCCTTCTCGATGGCGGCCGGCGAGTACACCTCCGTCGCCTCGCAGCGCGAGCTGGTCCTCGCCGAACTTGACATAGAACGACAGCAGTTGCGCAAGCACCCCGTCGACGAGATGGAGGAGCTGGCCGAGCTGTACGTATCTCGCGGCGTCGAGCCGTCGCTCGCCCGCGAGGTCGCCATGCAGCTGTCCCGGGACCCCGAGCAGGCGCTGGAGATCCACGCCCGCGAGGAGCTCGGGATCGACCCCGACGACCTGCCGTCGCCGATGGTCGCCGCGGTCTCGTCCTTCGGCTCCTTCGCGCTGGGCGCGCTGCTTCCCGTACTGCCGTACCTGCTCGGCGCCACGTCCCTGTGGCCGGCGGTGCTGCTCGCGCTGGCCGGACTCCTCGCCTGCGGCGCGGTCGTCTCCCGGGTCACCGCGCGGAGCTGGTGGTACAGCGGCCTGCGGCAGCTGCTGCTGGGCGGCGCGGCCGCGGGTGTGACGTACGTCCTGGGAACCTGGATCGGCGGAGCCGTAGGCTGACCGCGCAGGCAGTGAGACACTATGCAGCCTGTGACATAAGTAGTCCGTTACTCGGCGGTTTCGATCCCGTGTCCGCCGGGCATCAGACCAGGGCGCCGCGCGCCGGGCAATGATGCCCGCCCCGCTGCGGAAGTCTTCATTTCTTTTGCGTGCAGTGTCCGCATGGTGAAACGCCGTATCCGCTTCTCGGGATTGCCGTCATCATGTAACCTGCACGAAATTTCGCAGAGGGCCAACGTCGTCCCTCGGCTATGACACATATGCCGCTACGACGACGGGAGAGCCGATGCGTTCCGCATCCACGCACTCCGCGACCGGCCTCAGCACCACCGCCTGGTCGCCCATGGACGGTCGCCCCGCCCAGCAGGGCATGTACGACCCGCGCAACGAGCACGACGCCTGCGGCGTCGGCTTTGTGGCCAACCTCAGCGGCGAGGCCAGCCACACGCTGGTCGAGCAGGCGCTGACCGTATTGCGGAACCTCGAGCACCGAGGCGCCACCGGATCCGAGCCCGACTCGGGCGACGGCGCCGGAATCCTGTCCCAGGTCCCGGACGCGTTCCTGCGCGAGGCGGCCGGATTCGAGCTCCCCGAGGCCGGCGCGTACGCCGTCGGCATCGCCTTCCTCCCCGCCGACGGCACCGCACAGGCCGTCGCCGTGGAGCAGATCGAGGCCATCGCCGCCGAGGAGAACCTGACGGTTCTCGGCTGGCGCGAGGTCCCGGTCACCCCTGACCTGCTCGGCAACGGCGCCCGCGCCACCATGCCGGCCTTCTCGCAGCTCTTCGTCAGCAACGGCAGCACGGGCATCGAGCTGGACCGCAAGGCGTTCGTGCTGCGCAAGCGCGCCGAGCGCGAGGCCGGGGTCTACTTCCCGTCGCTCTCCGCCCGCACCATCGTCTACAAGGGCATGCTGACCACCGGCCAGCTGGAGCCCTTCTTCCCGGACCTCTCCGACCGCCGCTTCGCCTCGACGCTGGCGCTGGTCCACTCGCGGTTCTCGACCAACACCTTCCCGTCCTGGCCGCTGGCCCACCCGTACCGCTTCGTCGCGCACAACGGCGAGATCAACACGGTCAAGGGCAACCGCAACTGGATGAAGGCCCGCGAGTCCCAGCTGGCCTCCGAGGTCTTCGGTGACGGCGCCCTGGAGCGGATCTTCCCGATCTGCACCCCGGACGCCTCCGACTCGGCCTCCTTCGACGAGGTCCTGGAGCTCCTGCACCTCGGCGGCCGCTCGCTGCCCCACGCGGTGCTGATGATGATCCCGGAGGCCTGGGAGAACCACACCTCCATGGACCCGGCCCGCCGCGCGTTCTACCAGTACCACTCCACGCTGATGGAGCCCTGGGACGGCCCGGCCTGCGTCACCTTCACCGACGGCACCCAGGTCGGCGCGGTCCTCGACCGCAACGGTCTGCGCCCCGGCCGCTACTGGGTCACCGACGACGGCCTCGTCGTCCTCTCCTCCGAGGTCGGCGTCCTCGACATAGACCCGGCCAAGGTCGTCCGCAAGGGCCGCCTCCAGCCCGGCAAGATGTTCCTCGTCGACACCGCCCAGAAGCGGATCATCGAGGACGACGAGATCAAGGCCGGTCTGGCCGCCGCCGCGCCGTACGCGGACTGGCTGGAGTCCGGCGAGATCGAGCTGACGGACCTGCCCGAGCGCGAGCACATCGTCCACACCCACGCCTCGGTCACCCGCCGCCAGCAGACCTTCGGCTACACCGAGGAAGAGCTGCGCGTCATCCTCGCGCCGATGGCCCGTACCGGCGGCGAGCCGCTCGGCTCCATGGGTACGGACTCCCCGATCGCGGCCCTGTCCGAGCGCCCCCGGCTGCTCTTCGACTACTTCACGCAGCTCTTCGCGCAGGTCACCAACCCGCCGCTGGACGCCATCCGCGAGGAGCTCGTCACCTCGCTGCTGTCCTCGCTGGGCCCGCAGGGCAACCTGCTGGACCCGACCGCCGCGTCCTGCCGCAGCGTCACCCTGCCCTTCCCGGTGATCGACAACGACGAGCTGGCCAAGCTCATCCACGTCAACGCCGACGGCGACATGCCCGGCATGAAGGCCGCCACCCTCTCCGGCCTCTACCGGGTCTCCGGCGGCGGCGAGTCGCTGGCCGCCCGCCTGGAGGAGATCCGCGGCGAGGTCGACGCGGCCATCGCCAACGGGGCCCACCTGATCGTCCTCTCGGACCGCCACTCGGACGCCGAGCACGCGCCGATCCCCTCGCTGCTGCTCACCTCCGCCGTGCACCACCACCTCATCGCCACCAAGCAGCGCACCCAGGTGGGGCTGCTGGTCGAGGCCGGTGACGTCCGCGAGGTCCACCACGTCGCGCTGCTCATCGGCTACGGCGCCGCCGCCGTGAACCCGTACCTCGCCATGGAGTCCGTCGAGGACCTGCTGCGCGCCGGTACGTTCCTGTCCGGCCTGGAGCCGGAGCAGGCCATCAAGAACCTGATCTACGCGCTCGGCAAGGGCGTCCTGAAGGTCATGTCCAAGATGGGCATCTCCACCGTCGCCTCCTACCGAGGCGCCCAGGTCTTCGAGGCCGTCGGCCTGAACGAGGAGTTCGTCGGGGCGTACTTCCAGGGCACCGCCACCAAGATCGGCGGCGCCGGCCTGGACGTCATCGCCCAGGAGGTGGCCGCCCGCCACGCCAAGGCGTACCCGGCCTCCGGCATCGCGGCCACGCACCGCGCGCTGGAGATCGGCGGCGAGTACCAGTGGCGCCGCGAGGGCGAGCCGCACCTGTTCGACCCGGAGACGGTCTTCCGCCTCCAGCACGCCACCCGCAACCGCCGGTACGACATCTTCAAGAAGTACACGGACCGGGTGAACGAGCAGTCCGAGCGCCTCATGACGCTCCGCGGGCTCTTCGGCTTCACGTCGGACCGCGAAGCCGTCTCCATCGACGAGGTCGAGTCGGTCGCCGACATCGTCAGGCGCTTCTCCACCGGCGCCATGTCGTACGGCTCCATCTCGCGCGAGGCGCACGAGACCCTCGCCATCGCCATGAACCAGCTGGGCGGCAAGTCCAACACGGGTGAGGGCGGCGAGGACCCGGACCGCCTGTACGACCCGGCGCGGCGTTCGTCGATCAAGCAGGTCGCCTCCGGCCGCTTCGGCGTGACGAGCGAGTACCTGGTCAACGCGGACGACATCCAGATCAAGATGGCGCAGGGCGCCAAGCCCGGCGAGGGCGGCCAGCTGCCCGGCCACAAGGTCTACCCGTGGGTCGCCAAGACCCGGCACTCCACCCCGGGCGTCGGCCTGATCTCCCCGCCGCCGCACCACGACATCTACTCCATCGAGGACCTGGCTCAGCTGATCCACGACCTCAAGAACGCCAACCCGGCCGCGCGCATCCACGTCAAGCTGGTGTCGGAGGTCGGTGTCGGCACCGTCGCCGCGGGTGTCTCCAAGGCCCACGCGGACGTCGTCCTCATCTCCGGCCACGACGGCGGTACGGGCGCCTCCCCGCTGACCTCGCTCAAGCACGCGGGCGGCCCCTGGGAGCTCGGCCTCGCCGAGACCCAGCAGACCCTGCTGCTCAACGGGCTGCGCGACCGCATCGTGGTCCAGACGGACGGCCAGCTCAAGACCGGTCGCGACGTGGTCATCGCCGCGCTGCTCGGCGCCGAGGAGTTCGGTTTCGCGACCGCGCCGCTCGTCGTCTCCGGCTGCGTCATGATGCGCGTCTGCCACCTGGACACCTGCCCGGTCGGCATCGCCACGCAGAACCCGGTCCTGCGCGACCGCTTCGCCGGCAAGCCCGAGTTCGTCGTGAACTTCTTCGAGTTCATCGCCGAGGAGGTGCGCGAGATCCTGGCCGAGCTGGGCTTCCGTACGATCGAGGAGGCCGTCGGCCACGCCGAGCTCCTCGACACCAGCAAGGCCGTCACGCACTGGAAGGCGCAGGGCCTCGACCTGGAGCCCCTCTTCCACGTGCCGGCGCTGCCCGAGGGCGCGGTCCGCCACGCCCTGATCGAGCAGGACCACGGTCTGGAGAAGGCCCTCGACAACGAGCTGATCAAGCTCGCGGCCGACGCGCTGAACGCCGAGACCGCCGAAGCCGCCCAGCCGGTCCGCGCGCAGGTCGCCATACGGAACATCAACCGGACCGTCGGCACCATGCTCGGCCACGAGGTCACCAAGAAGTTCGGCGGTGCGGGCCTGCCCGACAACACCATCGACCTGACCTTCACGGGCAGCGCGGGCCAGTCCTTCGGCGCCTTCCTGCCGCGCGGTGTGACACTGCGCCTGGAGGGCGACGCCAACGACTACGTCGGCAAGGGCCTGTCGGGCGGCCGGGTCGTGGTCCGCCCGGACCGCGGCGCCGACCACCTCGCCGAGTACTCGACCATCGCCGGCAACACCATCGGCTACGGCGCCACCGGCGGCGAGATGTTCCTGCGCGGCCGCACCGGCGAGCGCTTCTGCGTACGCAACTCCGGCGCCCTGGTCGTCTCGGAGGGCGTGGGCGACCACGGCTGCGAGTACATGACCGGCGGCAGCGCCGTCGTCCTCGGCGAGACGGGCCGCAACTTCGCGGCCGGCATGTCGGGCGGCGTCGCATACGTCGTCGACCTCGACCCGAACAACGTCAACGCCGGCAACGCGGGCGCCGTGGAGGTCCTCTCCGACACCGACAAGCAGTGGCTGCACGATGTGGTGCGCCGCCACGAGGAGGAGTCCGGCTCGACCGTGGCCGCGAAGCTCCTGGCTGACTGGGACGCCGCGGCGGCCCGCTTCAGCAAGATCATCCCAACCACGTACAAGGCAGTGCTCGCCGCCAAGGACGCCGCTGAGCTGGCCGGACTCTCGGAATCCGAGACCACGGAGAAGATGATGGAGGCGGCGACCCATGGCTGACCCGAAGGGCTTCCTCACCACCCCGCGCGAGACCGCCTGTTCCCGTCCGGTCGCCGACCGGCTGAAGGACTGGAACGAGGTCTACGTCCCGGGCTCGCTGCTCCCGATCATCAGCAAGCAGGCCGGCCGCTGCATGGACTGCGGCATCCCGTTCTGCCACAACGGGTGCCCGCTCGGGAACCTGATCCCGGAGTGGAACGACTTCGCGTACCGCGAGGACTGGTCGGGGGCGAGCGAACGCCTGCACGCCACGAACAACTTCCCCGAGTTCACCGGGCGTCTCTGCCCGGCCCCGTGCGAGTCGGCGTGCGTGCTCGGCATCAACCAGCCGGCCGTCACCATCAAGAACGTCGAAGTCTCGATCATCGACAAGGCCTGGGACAACGGCAACGTCACCCCGCAGCCGCCGGAGCGCCTGTCGGGCAAGACGGCAGCCGTCATCGGTTCGGGCCCGGCCGGTCTGGCCGCGGCCCAGCAGCTGACCCGGGCCGGCCACACCGTGGTGGTGTACGAGCGCGCCGACCGCGTCGGCGGGCTGCTGCGGTACGGCATCCCCGAGTTCAAGATGGAGAAGGTGCACATCAACCGCCGCATCGAGCAGATGCGCGCGGAGGGCACCAAGTTCCGCACGGGTGTGGAGATCGGCCGCGACATCACCGCCACGGACCTGCGCAAGCGGTTCGACGCGGTGGTCGTCGCGGCGGGCGCCACGGTCTCCCGCGACCTGCCGGTCCCGGGCCGTGAGCTGAACGGCATCCACTTCGCGATGGAGTACCTGCCGCTCGCGAACAAGGTGCAGGAGGGCGACTTCATGGCGCCCCCCATCACGGCCGAGGGCAAGCACGTGGTCGTCATCGGCGGCGGCGACACCGGCGCGGACTGCGTGGGCACCGCCCACCGCCAGGGCGCGGCCTCGGTCACGCAGCTGGAGATCATGCCGAGGCCGTCCGAGGACCGCCCCACCGGGCAGCCCTGGCCGACGTTCCCGATGCTGTACAAGGTCACCTCGGCGCACGAGGAGGGCGGCGAGCGGATCTACTCCGTCTCCACCACCCACTTCGAGGGCGACGAGGCCGGCAACGTCCAGGAGCTGCACCTGGTCGAGGTGGAGTTCGTCGACGGCAAGCTGGAGCAGAAGCCGGGCACCGAGCGGGTCCTCCCGGCCCAACTGGTCACCCTGGCGATGGGCTTCACCGGCACCGACCAGGCCAACGGTCTGGTCGACCAGTTCGGCCTGGAGCTGGACGCCCGCGGCAACATCGAGCGCGACGCCTCCTACACGACCAACGTGGACGGCGTCTTCGTCGCCGGCGACGCGGGCCGCGGCCAGTCGCTCATCGTCTGGGCCATCGCGGAGGGCCGCTCGGCGGCCCGAGGCGTGGACCGCTACCTGACCGGCACCAGCGCCCTCCCGTACCCGGTCAAGCCGACGGACCGCTCGCTGGTGGTGTAACCCGCCGACACCCCGCCCTCCGGGTCGGGACCCCTCATACGGTCCGTACAACGGCGTACGGAAACCTGACGCAGCGCCCGCCATGTCCCCGACCAGGGATGGCGGGCGCTGTGGCGTTGTGTAGCCACTCCGATGCATTCCGCGTTCCCGTGTCGCCCAGGACCAGGGTGTCGCCGTGCGGGATCTTGAGCTCTTCGCCAGGCGTGGGGAGGGGAGGGTGACGGTCCGCTCGGACAGGTCGTCCGGTCCACCCTCCAGCACTGCCTTGTTCGCCATGCTTACGGTCCCCTCACGAGGGTGTGGGGCCCAGCATCTGCTCCATGTGGTCCGTGTCCATCGGCGAGTGCGAGGTCTCGAGGCCCGGGAGCAGCCAGTCGTGGAACGGCGCGAGCAGCGCCAAGGCCAGGAAGGCGACGCCGACCGCCCAGGCGAGCCACGGGCCCTGCCGCCACAGCTTCTCCAGGAAGATCACGGCGGACAGCCCCGCCATGGCGGCCACGTTCATCACCCCGAGCGGAATCAGGATGATCATCAGCCCCCAGCAGCAGCCGACGCAGTACATCCCGTGGTGCGCCCCCACGCGCAGGTCCTTGGCTCGGGGGCGGAAGCGGGAGTACCGCAGCAGCTGGAACATCGGGCTGCGGCAGTGCCGCAGGCAGACCGACTTCAGGGGCCCGAACTGCTGGACGGCCGCCAGCATGAAAACGCCCGCACCGATCCAGCGGCCCGCCCCCGGACGGGCGTCGAGCAGCCGGTCGGTCGCGGCGAGCAGCCCGTACGCGACCAGCCCGAACGCCGTCCACGCGAGCAGGTAGCCGAGGAGGAACTCGCCGGTCCGGACTGCTCGGACCGGGCCGGCGGACGTACGGCCGATGGCCCGTACCCAGGTCACGGCGACCGGCGCCACCGACGGCAGCATCATCGCCGCCATCATGACCACCCACAGCAGCAGGAACAGGGGCAGAGCCATGCCCATCGTGCCGGAGCCGGTGCCCGTCTCGCGGGACTGTGCGACGGTCAGAGCCCAGGCCAGCGCGGCGAGCACGGTCAGCAGGATCCAGGCGAAGGCCAGCTCGCGCCTCGTCAGGAGGACGCCCGGCCCGGTGGGGGCCGGTGGCGCCAGTCGGATGTGCGGCATGGCACTCCTCCCGAACGCGCGAGGACACCTCCAGCACAGCACAGAACCGCGGCCGGTGCCCGCCCGGCCTGGTCTGCCCGCCGTACAGGGTGGAGAATGGTCCCAGGGACCTCCTGAGGAGGCGGGCCATGCCCGAGACCACGGCGACCGTTCCGAGATGGCACGTTGCAGGGGACTGGTTCGATACGTGCAGGTGCAATGTGCCCTGCCCCTGTACCTTCGCGCAGCCGCCCACCTTCGGGGCGTGCGACGGCGTCCTCGCCTGGCACGTCAATGCGGGGAGCTACGGCGACGTGCCGCTGGACGGGCTCAACGTGCTGATGCTCTCCTCCTTCGTCGGCAACGTGTGGGGCGAGCACTCCGACGCGTACGCGGCTGTCTTCCTCGACGAGCGCGCGGATGAAGCGCAACGCACGGCGCTTCAGATGATTTTCGGCGGCCAGGCCGGCGGCTGGCCCACACAGCTGGTGGGCATGCTCGGGCCCGAGATGCGCGGCATGGACTTCGCCCCCATCGAAGTCGAGGTCGACGAGGACCTCGGCGGCTGGCGGGCCGCGATCCCGGGCCGGGTGGAGGCCGGTGCCGTGGCGCTCGATGGGCCGACGACACCGGAGGGCGCGCGCGTCCAGTCGGTCAACATGCCGGGCTCCGAGACCGGCCCGGGCCAGGTCGTGACGTGGGGCCGGGCGACGGTGGACCGGGCCGACGCGTTCGGCTTCCGGTGGAGCCGCGAGGGCCAGTCCAGCAAGCACATCCCCTTCGACTGGAGCGGCCCCGATTCCTGATGGGCTGTCAAGCGGTTGGTGTGAGGGGCGGTATGGGGTCGTAGCACCGTCCGTCACGGGAGGGCCCGTCAGGGGGCGGCGACAGGGACGCGGTGCGGGCGGCGTCGGCGGGCCGGCCGGGCTCGGACAGTGCAGGGTCGACCGTCACCGACGCCCTGGGCGCGGCCCGGCGTGATTCGCTCGTGTGGGTGATGCGTGCCGAGGGCGGTGGGCGCCCCGGAGCCGTGGATCTTCGGGGCGGACGCCTCTTTGTAGGCCGTACGGACCATCTGCGTTGTCGCGCAGCGCAGTTGAGGAGCAGAGCGGTCTGGTAACTGTGGGGCGCATGCCCTCCAAGATGATGTTGTCCTGCCTGCTCGGAGCCGCTCTGCTCTCGCCCGCCTCGCCCGCCTCGCCCGCCGACTCCGACGGGCGGACCGTCGACTACCACGGGCTGCGGGTCACCGTGCCGGGGGACTGGCGGGTCGTCGACCTCGACCGGAATCCCGGCGCCTGCCTGCGGCTGGACCGGCCCACCCTGTACCTCGGGCATGCCGGTACGCAGGGCGAGTGCGCCGGGCGGGCCGTGCGGCGGCGCGCCGACACCCTGCACCTGGAGCCGCTCGACGGCGCCCCGCAGCGGGCCGACATCCCGACCCTGGGGGTCGACGGGGTCGACGGGGTCGGCGCGATCCCCGAGGCGGAGGGGGACAGCCGCGAGGTGCGGTACGCCCTGCGCGGGTCCGGGGTGATGGCCACGGTTTCGTACGGGGGAGCGTCCGACGCCGTACGTGAGGTGCTCGCGCGGGCCGGCAGGAGCGCCGGCCATGGTGCCCCCGCGGATCCCGCGTCGGCCGTCACCGCGTCGGCCGTCACCGGCCCGAAGCCCGTCCGCGCCCAGGAGCCCTTCACCGGCGCCGGCTTCGACGCCTGCACCGCCCCGACCCAGAGCGCCATGGACAACTGGCGGGCCGCCTCCCCCTTCGGCGCCGTCGGCATCTACATCGGCGGCCGTGCCCGGGCCTGCGCCCAGCCGCGGCTCACCGCCGGCTGGGTCCGGCGGCAGGCCGAGGCGGGCTGGCACCTCATGCCGCTCTGGGTCGGCCCGCAGCCCTGGAACAACCCGGCCACCGGCCTGTCCACCGACCCCTCCCAGGCGAACCAGGAGGGCATGGAGGCCGCCGAAGGCGCCGTCACGGCTGCCCGGTCCCTGGGCCTGGCGGAGGGGACGGTGCTCTACAACGACCTGGAGAACTACACCGACCGCACCACCTGGGACCCGCCGGTCGTCGCGTACCTCACCGCCTGGACGGTCCGGCTGCACGAGCTCGGCTACAGCGCCGGTGCCTACGTCGCGGCGAGCTCCGGCGCAAAGGCCCTGAGCGACCACCACGACCAGGCCCCGGAGGCCATGCCCGACGTGCTGTGGGTCGCCGTCTGGAACGGCAGGGCCTCGGTCGCCGATGCCGACACGAGCCTGCCCGCCGGTACGCACCGGTGGGCAGGCCGCCGCCGCGCCCACCAGTACCGCGGCGACCACGACGACACGTACGCCGGGGTCACCATCAACATCGACCGGAGCTGGGTCGACATCGACCCCGCGGTGCTGAGCGGCCCCGCCCGGGGCCGGTCCCTCTTCAGCTAGCCGGGTCCTCGCGCGGGGGTTCGTCGTCGTTGCCTCGGCGGATGGTGCGCAGGCCGTGTGCCGGGGTCCACGTGCGGACCACCAGGTCGTCGCCGTCGATGCCGATGTGGACCACCTCCGTCAGGTCCGCGTGGAAGAGGTGGAAGGGGTGCGGGGTCTCCGTCTCCTCCGCGTACCGGTGCAGCTCGGGCGGGTCCAGCAGCTCGATCGCGCGCCCGGAGATCCGTACGTCCCCGTCCGGCATCGCCTCGCCGTCGCCGGGGTTGGTGTGCAGGGTGAAGCGCGGGTCGCGCTGGAGGTCCTTGGCCTTCATCGAGCCCGGCATCATCCCGAGCCACAGCTCGCCGCCGCGGATGTCGACGTTCAGTCCGGCCAGCCGCGGGGAGCCGTCCTTGCGGAGCGTGCCGAGGACGTGGTGCGGGTACTGCGCGAAGCGGGCCTGGACGGCCGCCGCGAATTCCGGTTCCTGATTCTCGAACGCTGCCCAGTTGTGCGTGGTCGTCATACGTCCATCAAAGCGCCTGCTCAGGTGCGTACGATGCCCGCCGCGCGGGCCGATGCCAGCCAGGACGGGAACTCCATCACCAGGCGGTCGAACAGCACCGGGTCCGGGACCTCCCGGGGGTCCGGGCCCGCGTGGAAATAACCCGCGTTGTCCACCACCCGCCGGGCCGGCACGGGCAGTTCGTCCATGCGCCGCAGGAAGTCGAACTGCGAGCTGTGCGTCTGTCCGAAGCCGACGAACTGCCAGAACAGCGGGAGCCGGGCCGCCTTGCACAGGTACCGCTCCGCCGCCGGCTTGTTCATCGGACCGCCGTCCGTCTGGAAGACGACGAACGCCGGATCGGCCGACCCCGAATCCAGGTAGTGGTCGATCACCGCGTCCATCGCCGCGTCGTACGCCGTCTTGCCCATGTGGCCCAGGCGGGAGGCGATCGCGGCGATCCGCCCCTGGTGCCCGGCGAGCGCTATCTCCTCCACCGCGTCGACCTCGGTCGAGAAGAACACCGCCGGCACGCGCCCGTCGTCGTCGAGGTGCGCCGACAGGCCGAGCACCCGGTCGGCGAAGGCCTGCACGGTGCCGTCCCGGTAGTACGGGCGCATCGATCCCGAGTGGTCCAGGACCAGGTACACCGCGGCGCGCACGCCCTCCAGGCCGTGCTTGCGGAGCGAGATCCCGGCGCTCTTGTAGAGGTTCACGAGCGCGGGAGCGGTCGATTCCATCGTGCGGAGGTCGATCGCGCTGCCCGTCATGGCCCGAGGGTACGTCAGCCGCCGCTCTCCAGGGCCGTGATGTCGTCGAGCATCGCGGCCGCGAGGGCGCCCTCGGAGGCGTAGTAGCGCTCCGCCCATTTGAGGGTGAGCGTGGGGTAGGCCCAGGCGGGGTCGTCCAGGGAGGCCTCCGCGTCGGCCACCGCGCGCAGGCGCATCTCTTGCGCGAACTCCTGGTGCCGGAGCAGGACTTCACGCATCTGGCCCGGCTCAAGCAGGTGCCCGAGCCACAGCCGCAGCATCGGCCCGTGCTTGAGGACGGGCGGGTCGACCGAGGTGTCGCGGGCCCATTCCCGTACGGCCGCCATGCCCTCGTCGGTGATCCGGTACACCCGCTTGTCGCGGGTGCCCGTCTCCTGGGCGACCAGTCGGGAGGAGGCGTAACCGGCCTTCTCCAGGCGCTTGAGCTCGCTGTAGATCTGGCTGAAGGAAGGGCTCCAGTAGAAGAAGCGCAGGGACCGGTCCGACCACTTCTTCAGGTCGTAGCCGGAGAGTTCCTCCCCGAAGGAGAGCAGCCCGAGCACCGCCCAGCTGGTCGCCGGGAGCGTGCGCTTGTTCTTCTCGTCTGCCACGCGGCGCAGTCTACGACCGGTGTCCGTGCCATCCCTTCCTTCGTTTGTGTGTGACTGCTAGAAGTATTTCTATTAGACCTATCGGGAGAGGTGCGCGGATGGTCTCGCTGGACGGGAAGGTCGTCGTCATCACGGGCGCCGGCCGCGGGCAGGGCGCGGCCGAGGCCCGGTTGTGCGCGGAGGCCGGCGCGCGGGTGGTCGTCACGGACGTACGGGAGGAGGAGGGCCGGGCGGTCGCGTCCTCGCTGGGGGACCAGGGGCTGTACGTACGGCACGACGTGGCCGAGGCGGACGGCTGGACGGCGGTCGTGCGGGAGGCCGTACGGGCCTTCGGCACGATATCGGCGCTGGTCAACAATGCGGCGGTGTGGCGCACGGCCCACGTGGAGCGGCAGCGGCCCGAGGAGTTCGAGGCGCTGCTGCGGGTGAACCTGCTGGGGCCGTTCCTCGGCATCCAGGCGGTGGCGCCGGTGCTGCGGGCGGCCGGGGGCGGCTCGATCGTGAACATCTCTTCCACGGCCGGACTGGTCGGCATCCCCGGCCACGCGGCGTACGGGTCCACCAAGTTCGGGCTGCGCGGGCTGACCCGCTCGGCGGCGCTGGACCTGGCGGGGGACCGGATCCGGGTCAACTCGGTGCATCCGGGGGCGATCGACACGCCGATGGTGTCGGCGGTCGCCGGGCAGGACTGGTCGCACGTGCCGCTGGGGCGGATGGGGCGGCCGGAGGAGGTCGGGGAGCTGGTGCTGTTCCTCTGCTCGGACGCGTCCTCGTACGTGACGGGCACGGAGTTCGCGGTGGACGGGGGGATGACGGCGCGATGAGCGGGGGCGTGGTCGGCGAGGGCGTGGTGAGCGGGGGCGTGGTGAGCGGGGGTGTGGTCGGTGAGGGCGTGGTGAGTGACTCCCTGGCCCCCGCGGCCCGGGCGCTGTGCGATGCGATGGCGGCGGCCTTCCCGGGGCCGGGGGACGTGACGGCCCTGCGGGCGGCGGCCGTGGGCGGCCGGTCGGCGGGACCGGAGGTGGCCTCGGTCCGGGACGCCGAGGCCTCGGGCGTCCCGGTCCGGGTCTACGATCCCGCGCCGGGCGGGGCGGGCCGGCCGCTGGTGGTGTTCTTCCACGGCGGGGGCTGGGTGATGTGCACGCTCTCCACGTACGACGCGACGTGCCGGTCCCTGGCCGCCGGGTCGGGTGCGGTGGTGGTCTCCGCCGACTACCGCCTGGCCCCCGAACACCCCTGGCCGGCGGCGCCGGACGATGCACTGACCGTACTGCTGTGGGCGAGGGCGCAGGCGGTCGCGCTGGGCTGCGATCCGGGCCGGGTGGTGGTGGCGGGGGACTCCAGCGGGGGCAACCTGGCGGCGGTGACCGCGCTGCGGGCGCCGGAGCTGGTGGCGGGGCAACTGCTGGTGTACCCGCCGCTGGATGCGGCGATGACGGCTACCGCGGTCGCGACCGCGACCGCGACCGCGACCGCGTCCACGGCCGCGTACGGCGAGGGCCACTTCCACACCGCGGCCCACATGGCCTGGTACTGGGAGCAGTACGGCGGCGACCCCGCGCACCCGTACGTCTCGCCGCTGCGCGCCCCCGACCTGTCGGGCCTCCCGCGCACGCTGCTGGTGCTGGCGGACTGCGATCTGCTGCGGGACGAGGGCCTGGCGTACGCGCGCCGGCTGGGCGCGGCCGGGGTGGACTGCGCGGTGCACCTGTACCCGGGGGTCTTCCACGGATTCCTGGGCCTGCCGCTCCCGGCCGGGCGGGCGGCCCTGACGGCCGCCGCGGCCTGGCTGCGGGTCACGGAGTAGGGGGGGCGGGGCGGGGCGGACCGCCGCGACGGGCTCCTACCGCGAGGTCTCCGGCGCCGCCTGAGTGGCCGGCTTCCGTACGGGCAGCTCCCGTTCGGCGACCTCCCGGAAGCTGCGGGGCGGGCGGCCGGTGAGGCGCTCGACGGTATCGGTCGTACGATCCTCCGCTCCCCCGGCGATGGCGCGGTCCATGTCGGCCGGCATCGCGGCGAACTCCGGCGGGATGACCGCGGCCAGCCGTTCCCGCATGGCTTCGTAGGGGGAGGAGGGTGCGGGTGATTGCGGGCGAGGTGCCCGCGGGCATGATGTGCTCATGTCGATGTTGCTCCGCAACGTGCTTGTCCTGGCGGTGGAGTTCGGCGCCGCGCTGATGCTGCGCGAGCCGGAGGCGCCGTGGATCCCGGTGCTGCTGGCCGTCTTCGTCGTCGGCTCGGGCGTCCTGCACGGCACCGAGGCCGAGTTCGTACCCCGCTTCCTGGTCGCGCTGACCGCGGTGGGCGCCGCCGAACTGGGCAGCCGGGCCTGGGCCTCGCCCGACGCCCTCCCGACGGCCGGAACCGGAGCCGCGATCCTGCTGGCCGTCCAGACGCTGCTCCTGGTCCGCTACTCCCTCCGCCGCCCCCGCCGCCGCCCCGCCTGACCCGAACCCGGAAGGGCCGCCGGGGTCTGGTCCGGGGGGCCGTGATCGAAAACAATGGTGGTATGACGTCCACGCCCCGCATCCGTGCCCGGTCCTTCGACGCCGCCGCCGCGCTGTACTCGGCGAACCGGCCCGGGTATCCCGGGGAACTGTTCGACGTCCTGGAGGCGCTCGCCGGGCGGGGGCTGCGCGGGGCCAGGGTGGCCGACGTGGGGGCCGGGACCGGGATCGCCACCGGTCTGCTGCGCGCCCGCGGGGCGGACGTGGTCGCCGTCGAACCCGGCGACGGCATGGCCGCCGAGTTCCGGCGGGCGAACCCCGGGATCCCGCTCGTGCGCGGGGACGGTGACCGGCTGCCGCTCGTCACCGCCGGGTTCGACTTCCTCACGTACGCCCAGGCCTGGCACTGGACCGACCCCGCCCGCTCGGTCCCCGAGGCCCGCCGCGTGCTGCGGCCCGGCGGCGCGCTCGCGCTCTGGTGGAACGACATGGACCCCGCCGTCCCCTGGATCGCCGAGCAGGACGAGCGGATCCGGACCCTGTTCGACGCCGACGGGCTCGCCTATCGCACCCTGCCTCCCGGGTTGGCGTTCACCACGCGCGAGGTCCGCTGGTCGCGCCGGATCCCGCTCGACGTCCACCTCGCGAACCACGCCAGTCATTCCGCCTTCCTGATGCTCGGCCCGGCCGGCACGCAGGAGTTCCTCGACGCGGAGCGGGCCCGGCTGGCCGCCCTGTTCCCCGACGGGAGGGTCGAGGAGCGCTACGTCGTCACCCTCGGCGTGGCCGTCGTATGAGCGGTGTGACGCGGCCCGGCGCGCGGTCGTTCTTCCTCGTCAACGAGGGCCTCGCCTTCGTACTGGAGGTCGTGGCGCTCGGCATCCTCGCCTGGTGGGGCTCCACCGCCGCCCTCTGGCTCGCCGTGGCCGCGCCGCTCGCCGCCGCCGTGCTGTGGGGGGCCTTCGCCGCGCCCAAGGCCCGGTTCGCCGTCCCGCTCGCCGCACAGCTCGCGGTGAAGGCGCTGGTGTTCGGCGCCGCCGCCCTCGCGCTCCTCGCGCTCGGGCAGCGGGCCGTCGGCCTCTGGTTCGCCGGGACCGTCCTCGTGAACACCGCTCTCGCGACGTACTACCGCTCTCGCTCCCGTTCGCGTTCCTGAAGCACAGCCGCCCGGCACGCCGCCGGCGAGCCCCACGCGTCGCGCAGCGGCCGCGCCTTGCGCAGCCACAGGGAGAGGTCGAGCTCCTCCGTGTAGCCGACGGCCCCGTGGAGCTGCAGCGCCGTCATGGCCGCCGCGTACGCCGCCTCGCCCGCCGCCAGTTTCGCCGCCGCGACCTCCCACGGCGCCAGGCCCAGCGCCGCCGCCCACACCAGCGGCCGCGCGAACTCCACGGCCAGGAGCGTGTCCGCCAGCCGGTGCTTCACGGCCTGGAAGCCGCCGATCGGCGTGCCGAACTGCGTGCGCTGCTTCACGTACCGCACCGTGCTCGCCAGCAGGGCCTCGCCCACCCCCAGGCACTGGGCCGCCGTCAGGAGCCGCGCCCAGCCCAGGGCCGTCCCCGCCGCCGCCACGACCCGGGGGCCGGCGGCCAGCAGCTCCCCGTCCGCCGCGGGCCGGGACAGCCGGCGCGCCGGGTCCGTGGACCTCAGCGGTTCACCGGTGCCGGTGCCGGTGCCGGTGCCGGTGCCGGCGCCACGCGCCAGCCGGAGCTCGCCCGCCGCCGACACCGTGAAGCAGTACGCCGCCGCGTCCGCGTCCAGGGCGTACGGACTCCCGCCCGGGAGGGTCAGCGTGGCCAGGGCCTCACCCGCCACCAGCCCCGGCAGGAAGCGTTTCGCCGGCCCGTCGTCCCCCTCCTCCCCGAGCCGCGCGAGTTCCGACAGCAGCACGGCCGCCGCGGCCGTCTCCACCACCGGCCCCGGCACCCCCGCCCGCCCCAGCTCCACGAAGCCGAGCGCCAGTTCCACCGGCAGCAGCCCCGCCCCGTGATGGGCCTCGTCCGCCGCCAGCGCGAACAGGCCCGTCCCCGCGAGCCGCGACCACAGCGCCCGCCCCGGTCCGTGCTCCCCGGCGCCCCAGGCCCGTACGGCCGCCGGGACCTGCGAGGCGGCGAGCAGGCCGTGCAGCGTACGGGCGAAGTCCGACTGTTCGCCGGTCGGCAGGAAGCGCATCAGCGGCGGCCCTTCGGGAGGCCGAGCAGCCGCTCGGCGATGATGTCGCGCTGGATCTCGTTCGTGCCCGCGTAGATCGGCCCGGCCAGCGAGAAGATCCAGGGCTCCGCCCACGCCCCCTCCGCCAGCTCCGCGTCCGGGCCCAGCAGGTCCAGCGCCGTCTCGTGCAGCGCGATGTCGTACTCCGACCAGAACACCTTGTTCAGGCTGGACTCGGCGCCGATCCGCTCGCCCGCCGTGAAGCGGGAGGCGGCCGCCCAGGTGAACAGCTCGTACGCGCGCGCCCCGACCACCGCGTCCGCCACCCGGCCGCGCAGCGCGGTGTCCGCCGGATCCGCCCGCGCCCGCCACAGCGCGAGCAGCCGGTCGGCCGCCGCCAGGAACCGCCCCGGCGAGCGCAGCGTCAGCCCGCGCTCGTTGCCCGTCGTCGACATGGCGATCCGCCAGCCCTGCCCCGGCTCACCGATCACGTCCGCGTCCGGTACGAAGACCTCGTCCAGGAAGAGCTCCGCGAAGGCGGGCTTCCCGTCCAGCCGGCCGATGGGCCGCACCGTCACTCCCGGCGCGCGCAGGTCGAACATCAGGTACGTCAGCCCCTGGTGCGGCTTCCCGGCCCCCGGATCCGTACGGAAGATGCCGAACGCCCGGTCCGCGAAGGCCGCCCGCGAGGACCAGGTCTTCTGCCCCGACAGCAGCCAGCCGCCCCCGGTGCGCACCGCCCGCGACTTCAGCGAGGCCAGGTCCGAGCCTGACTCCGGCTCCGACCAGGCCTGCGCCCAGATCACCTCGCCGCTCGCCATCGGCGGCAGCACCCGTGCCCGCTGCTCGGCGCTCCCGTGGTCGAAGAGGGTCGGCGCGAGGAGGCTGATGCCGTTCTGCGAGACCCGGCCGGGCGCGCCCGCCGCCCAGTACTCCTCCTCGAAGACCAGCCACCGCTCGATGTCCACGCCCCGCCCCCCGTACTCGGCGGGCCAGGACACCGCCGACCAGCGGTCCGCGTGCAGCCGGGCCTCCCACGCGCGGTGCGCGGCGAAGCCCTCCGCCGTCTCCAGGGAGGGGAGGGGGGAGTCCGGGACGTGCCCGGCGAGCCAGGCGCGGGCCTCGGCCCGGAAGGCCGTCACCTCCGGTGCGTGGGTCAGGTCCATCAGCTGTCCGCCTCCGTCGCAGGGGCCTTCGTGCGCGTTCCCTCAACACGTCGAGTTCCCTCGACAAGTGTTCCCTAACAAGTGTTTGGTAGGTTAACGTACGGCCATGAGCATGAACACCCCCGACTACGTGCCGGGTCACGGGCTGCTCCAAGGCCGCACGGCCGTCATCACCGCCGCCGCCGGAGCCGGGATCGGCGGGGCCACCGCCCGCCGCTTCCTGGAGGAGGGCGCCCGCATCGTCATCGGCGACGCGCACGCCCGCCGCCTGAAGGAGAGCGAACAGGCCCTCGGCGCCGAGTTCGGCGCCGGCCGCGTCACCTCGCTGCCCTGCGACGTCACCGACGAGGACCAGGTCAGGGCCCTGTTCGCGCTCGCCGAGCAGACCCACGGCGGCCTGGACGTCGTCGTCAACAACGCCGGTCTCGGCGGCACCGCCGCCCTCGTCGACATGACCGACGAACAGTGGGGCAAGGTCCTCGACGTCACCCTGAACGGCACCTTCCGCTGCACCCGCGCCGCCCTGCGCTCGCTGAAGGCCTCCGGCCGGGGCGGGGTCGTCGTCAACAACGCCTCCGTCGTCGGCTGGCGCGCCCAGACCGGCCAGGCCCACTACGCCGCGGCCAAGGCCGGGGTGATGGCGCTGACCCGCTGCGCCGCGCTGGAGGCGGCCGAGTTCGGCGTACGGGTCAACGCGGTCGCCCCGAGCCTGGCCATGCACCCGCACCTGGTGAAGGTCACCAGCGAGGAACTGCTGGCCGAGCTCACGGCCCGCGAGGCCTTCGGCCGGTACGCCGAGCCGTGGGAGGTCGCCAACGTCATCGTCTTCCTGGCCAGCGGCTACTCGTCGTACATGACGGGCGAGACCGTCTCGGTCAGCAGCCAGCACGCGTAGGCCCAGAATGGGCCCGTGCCAACGAACAAGCCGACAGCCGAGCCGACAGTCAAGAAGAAGCCCCAGGTGAGCGCCTCGCCCGAGCGCCGCCGCGAGCTCCTCGACACCGCAGCCGAGGTCTTCGCCGCGCAGGGCTACAACGCCACCACCGTCCGCAAGATCGCCGACGCCGCCGGCATGCTCGCCGGCAGTCTCTACTACCACTTCGATTCCAAGGAATCGATGCTCGACGAGATCCTCTCGACCTTCCTGAACGAGCTGTGGCAGGGCTACGACACCGTCCTCGCCGCAGGCCTCGGCCCCCGGGAGACCATCGAGGCCCTCGTCACCGAGTCCTTCCGGGAGATCGACCGGCACCGCGCCGCCGTCGCGATCTACCAGAAGGAGTCCCGGCACCTGTCCGCGCAGCCCCGCTTCCACTACCTCGCCGACTCGCAGCAGAAGTTCGAGAAGGCCTGGCTGGGGACGCTGGAGCGCGGGGTCGCCGCCAAGGTCTTCCGGGCCGACCTCGATATCCGCCTCACCTACCGCTTCGTCCGCGACACGGTGTGGGTGGCGGCGTCCTGGTACCGGCCGGGAGGACAGCACAGCCCCGAGGAGATCGCCCGCCAGTACCTGTCGATGGTGCTGGACGGGATCGCCGTACGCAGCTGACCCCCGAAGGAGCACCCGTCATGCCCGAGGCCTACATAGTCGAAGCCGTACGCACCCCCGTGGGCCGGCGAGGAGGAGGCCTGTCGGGCGTCCACCCGGCCGACCTGGGCGCGCACGTCCTGAAGGCGCTGGTGGAGCGCTCCGGGGTGGACCCGGCCGCCGTCGAGGACGTGGTCTTCGGCTGCCTGGACACGGTGGGCCCGCAGGCCGGGGACATCGCGCGGACGGCGTGGCTGGCGGCGGGGCTGCCGGAGGAGGTGCCGGGGGTCACGGTGGACCGCCAGTGCGGCTCCTCGCAGCAGGCCGTCCACTTCGCGGCGCAGGGCGTGCTCTCCGGGACCCAGGACCTGGTCGTCGCGGGCGGGACCCAGAACATGTCGATGATCCCGATCGCCTTCGCCTCGCGGCAGGCGGCGGAGCCGCTCGGCCTCACGCAGGGCCCGTACGCGGGCAGCGAGGGCTGGCGGGCCCGGTACGGGGACGCGCCGGTGAACCAGTTCCACGGCGCGCAGCTGATCGCGCAGAAGTGGGGGATCACCCGGCGCGACATGGAGGAGTTCGCGCTCCGCTCGCACCAGCGGGCGATCCGGGCCGTCGACGAGGGCCGTTTCGCGCGCGAGACGGTGGCCTACGGGGACGTACGCGTCGACGAGGGCCCCCGCCGGGACACCACCCTGGAGAAGATGGCGGGCCTGAAGCCGGTGGTCGAGGGCGGCACGATCACCGCGGCCGTCTCCTCGCAGGTCTCCGACGGCGCGGCGGCGATGCTGATCGCCTCCGAGCGGGCGGTGGCGGAACACGGCCTGCGGCCGCGGGCCCGCATCCACCACCTGTCCGTACGGGGCGAGGACCCGATCCGGATGCTCTCGGCCCCGATCCCGGCCACGGCGCACGCCCTGAAGAAGACCGGCATGTCGCTGGACGACATCGACCTGGTGGAGATCAACGAGGCCTTCGCCCCGGTCGTCCTGGCCTGGCTGAAGGAAACGGGCGCCGATCCCGAACGGGTGAACGTCAACGGCGGAGCCATCGCATTGGGCCATCCGCTGGGCGCCACGGGGGTGAAGCTGATGACCACCCTGCTCCACGAACTGGAGCGCACGGGCGGCCGGTTCGGCCTCCAGACCATGTGCGAGGGCGGCGGCCAGGCCAACATCACCATCATCGAGCGGCTGTAATCGGAAGCCGGCCGGGGGCGCTCCGGGGGCAATGCCCCCGGATCTTTCCGCCCCAGGTGCAGGCGGGGCTGGGTGTCGACGCCGAGGTGTGCTAGCTTGGAGAGCGTTGCAGTTGTGGTACCCATGAACTTTATGTGCGCCTGACGGGAATGTTCCTCAGGCGCTTTTATTGTTTTGCCGGAATCTCCGGATGGGGCCCTTTGCCGCCTATTCAGGAGATTTAAAATGGCACTTGGCACCGTGAAGTGGTTCAACTCGGAAAAGGGCTTCGGCTTCATCGAGCAGGACGGTGGCGGCCCGGACGTCTTCGCCCACTACTCGAACATCGCCACCCAGGGCTTCCGTGAGCTCCAGGAGGGCCAGCGCGTGTCCTTCGACGTCACCCAGGGCCAGAAGGGCCCCCAGGCGGAGAACATCCTCCCCGCCAACTAAGTAGTTCAGCTTGCCGGGGTCCGCACCGCAAGGTGCGGGCCCCGGCTTGTCTGCTGTTTCGACCTTTGTTTTACCTTGCCGGTTTCAGGAGGGCTTTCTCGCATGACCAGCTCCAGCTCCGCACGACCCAGCCGCCGCCCCACCCGGGGTCGAGGTGCGGCACAGGGACGTCCGAAGGCTGGCGCGGGACGGCAGAAGTCCGCCCCCGTCGCCAGGCCCCAAGAATTCACCATGCCCGAACCGCTGACCCCGGCCCTGGAGCCGGTCGCCGCGTTCGGGGACATGGGCATGCCCGAGGCGCTGCTGAAGACCCTCGCCGCCCAGGGCGTCACCGAGCCGTTCCCGATCCAGGCCGCGACGCTGCCGAACTCGCTCGCCGGCCGTGACCTGCTCGGCCGCGGCCGTACCGGCTCCGGCAAGACGCTGGCCTTCGGCCTGGCGCTGCTGGCCCGTACCGCCGGCCGCCGCGCCCAGCCGAAGCAGCCGCTCGCGCTGGTCCTCGTACCGACCCGTGAGCTCGCACAGCAGGTGACCGACGCGCTGGCGCCGTACGCCACGTCCGTCAACCTGCGGATCGCGACCGTCGTCGGCGGCATGTCGATCAACCGGCAGTCCGGCGCCCTGCGCCGCGGCGCCGAGGTGCTCGTCGCCACCCCCGGCCGCCTGAAGGACCTCATCGACCGCGGTGACGCCGACCTCTCGCAGGTCGCGATCACGGTCCTCGACGAGGCCGACCAGATGACCGACATGGGCTTCATGCCGCAGGTCACCGCGCTGCTCAAGCAGGTCCAGCCCGAGGGCCAGACCATGCTGTTCTCGGCGACCCTCGACAAGAACATCGACAAGCTCGTCAAGATGTTCCTGCACGACCCGGTCGCCTTCTCCGTCGACCCGTCCGCCGGTGCGGTCAGCACGATGGAGCACCACGTCCTGTACGTCATGGACGAGACCGACAAGAAGGCCGTGGCGACGCGCATAGCCGCTCGCGACGGCCGGGTGATCATGTTCGTGGACACCAAGCGCGGTGTCGACCGCATGGTCAAGAAGCTCCTGGCGGACGGCGTCCGCGCCTCCGGCCTGCACGGCGGCCGCTCGCAGCCGCAGCGCAACCGGACCCTGGACTGGTTCAAGACGGGCGAGGTCACCGCGCTGGTCGCCACCAACGTGGCCGCCCGCGGCATCCACATCGACGACCTCGACCTGGTCGTCAACATCGACCCGCCCACCGACCACAAGGACTACCTGCACCGCGGCGGCCGTACCGCGCGCGCCGGCGAGTCCGGCAGCGTGGTCACCCTGGTGCTCCCCGACCAGAAGCGGGACATGTCCCGCCTGATGTCGGACGCCGGGATCTCCCCGCGCACCGCGCAGATCAAGTCCTCCGACGCGGAGCTGTCCCGGCTCACCGGCGCCAAGGAGCCCTCGGGCATCCCCGTGGTGCTGGAGGTGCCGCAGCAGCCGGCTCCCGCAGGCCGGCGCTCCGGCGGCCAGGGCGGCGGCAGCGGCCGTTCCGCGAACCCGCGCCGTCGCTCCGGCGGCTCCTCCGCCGCGCAGGGCGGCGGTACGCCGGCCGGTGCGGGCGAGAGCCGTCCGCGTCGGGCCCGCTCCGGTGCGGGTCAGGGCGGTGGCGCCCAGACCGGTGCGCGCGGCCAGGGCGGCCAGGGCGGCGCCCGTGGTCAGGGCGGTCAGGGCGGCGCCCGTGGTCAGGGCGCCGGCGGCCAGGGCGGAGCGCGCCGTCGCTCCGGTGGCGGGCGTCCCGCGGCGGGGCGTACGAGCTCCTGAGGCTCTGACAGGCATTCCGGTACGCCGGGCGGCGCGAGGTGCGCTGCCCGGCGTTCTGCTGTCCGGAGCCCTGTCCGCAGCCCGCCCGCAGCCTGTCCGGCTGCTGTCCGGCTGCCGTTCGGGCCGCCGCGCTATCGGACCAGCTTCGTCCGGAGCTTCGCGAGCGTCCGCAGGTCCAGGCCGAGGCCGTCCGTGAGGTAGCCGTAGAAGCTGCCGTAGTCCGCGGCCATTTGCGCGGTCGCCGCGTCCAGGTAGTCCTGGCGGACCTCCTGGAGCGGGATCAGCAGGTCCGGGTTCTGCATCCGCCCCGACTGCTTCAGGCCCGCCCGCACCTGGGCGTCGTACGCGGCGCGGTAGGTGTTCGACGCGAGGTAGTCGCGCGTGGCCGCGTCCTCGGGGACGGTCAGGGCGCGCAGCAGGACGTAACTCATCCAGCCGGTCCGGTCCTTGCCCGAGGTGCAGTGGAACAGGAGCGGGCCCTGGCTGCCGTCCGCGATCTCCCGCAGCGTCGTCGCGAACTGCGCCCGGTTCTCGGGGCTGGTCACGAAGGTGCGGTAGATGTCGCGCATGTAGGCCTCGGCGCGGCCGCCGCCGAGCATCCGCTCCTGCGTGGCGGGGTCGCCGCTGGATATCGCGCCGAGCAGGGTTCCGTACAGGCCGAGGTCGCTGACGGGGCGGGACGTGGCGGTGAGTCCGGCGGGCAGCCGGTCGGCGCCGTCGTACTGGAGCTCCATGGGGATGCGGAAGTCGACGACCTTCGCCAGGCCGAGGCCGGAGAGGGCGGTGGTGTCCGCCGGGGTCAGCTTGGCGAGCGCGTCGGAGCGGTAGACCAGTCCCTGGCGGACCTGGCCGCCGGTCCAGGTCCGGTAGCCGCCCAGGTCGCGGACGTTGACCGCGCCCTGGAGGGGGATCTGGCGAATCGTTTCCGCCTGCTGGTGGTACCGGCCGGCGGTGGTGGGGGTGGCGGTGGTGCTGTGCGCCGGCGCGGCGTGCGCGGCGGCGGGCAGGGTCCCGATGGCGAGGGCGGACGCGAGCACCGCGATCGCCAGGCGGATTCGGGCACGGCTCATCTGGCTGCTCCTGCAACGGAGAAGGAGGGTCACCCTGGTGGTGGCAGGGCGTCGAGCGACTGCAGGTGTGCGAGCACACCGTGTGCCTCGGCCATGACGCGGGCGACGAGCTCCGCACAGGACGGCAGATCCTCGATCACGCCCGCGACCTGGCCCGATGCCATGACGCCGAGGTCCGTACGGCCCTCGACCATGGACGCCTTGAGGAGCATGGGGGTGTTCGCGGCGAGCAGGACCTGGCTCCAGGACAGGTCCTTGCCGTGTTTCATCGCGAGACCGTCGCGCACCAGCTGCGGCCAGGACAGGCCCGACAGCTTGCGGAAGGCCGCCGCGTGCCGGACCGCCCGGGCCAGCGCCCGCGTACGGCCGGCCCGCTCCAGGGACGCGACGAGCTCGGTGCGGAGCATCCGGTGCGGCAGCCCGTCCACGGCCGTCGTGACGGTGACGTCCTTGACCCCGGCCGCCAGGTACCGGGCCTTGACCGCGTCCGGGACGGTGGAGTCCGAGGTCAGCAGGAAGCGGGTGCCCATGGCGATGCCCGCGGCCCCGTACGACAGGGCGGCGACCAGGCCGCGGCCGTCGTGGAAGCCGCCCGCCGCGATCACCGGGATGTCCACCGCGTCGACCACCTGGGGCAGCAGCACCGTCGTGGCCACGTCCCCGGTGTGCCCGCCGCCCTCGCCGCCCTGCACGATCACCGCGTCGGCCCCCCAGGCCGCGACCTTCTCGGCGTGCCGGCGGGCCCCGATCGAGGGGATCACCACCACGCCCGCGTCCTTGAGCCGGGCGATCAGCTCCTTCGACGGAGCGAGCGCGAACGAGGCCACCCGTACGCCCTCGTCGATGATCAGCCGGACCCGCTCGGCGGCGTCCCCCGCGTCCGCGCGCAGGTTCACCCCGAACGGGGCGTCCGTACGGGACCGGACCTCGCGGACCGCCGCGCGCAGCTCGTCCACGGTCATCGTCGCCGAGGCCAGGATGCCCAGGGCGCCCGCGCCCGCGGCGGCCGAGACCAGCCGCGGGCCGGCCACCCAGCCCATGCCCGTCTGCACGATCGGGTGCTCGACACCGACCAGTTCGGTGAATGCCGTCCGTATCGCCATCGCCGTCGCCATCCCCTCAGGCCCGCACTTCGCGGTCGCGCAGCCCCTTCGGGTCGATCACCTCGCGGATCAGCCGCAGCTCCTCGGCGGTCGGCTCCCGCGTGTACGGGACCTCGCCGGTGACCGCCGGCTCGAACCCGGTGGCCGCCCGTACCTGCTCGACGGTGACGCCCGGGTGCACGGAGGCCAGCCGCATCGAGTGGTCCGGGCCGGTGAAATCGAAGACGCCGAGATCGCTGACCACCCGCGGGAGCCGGTGGAAGCGGGTCACCCCGGCCGCCTCGGCCCGGTCGTAGCCCACCCCGCTCACCATGTCGACACGCTCGACGAACACCCGCGGCGAATGCCTCGGGATCCAGTAACTCACCGGATTGTTCAGCGTGTTGACGGGCGCGCCGCGCACCCCGAGGAGCTGGCGGGCGGGCCGGGCCCAGTCGCCGATGCAGGAGATGTTCTGGTTGCCGAACCGGTCGATCTGGCTGGCGCCCATCATCACGTGCCGCCGCCCGCCGGTGACCATCGCGAGGTGGCGCCGGTACGGGAGCCAGCCCTCCGTCTCCCCGTCGAGACCGACGAGCAGGGCTTCGCCGTCGGTCAGCAGGAGGTCGGGGGAGAAGGTCCGCTTCGCCAGCCGGGCCCCGAAGGACGGGATCAGGCCCATCGGGCTGGCGAGCACCTCCCCGTTGTCACGCCAGGCCTCGGCGCAGGCGATCACGCAGTACTCCGCCCGGGAGACGTCCGCCGGCGTACCCGCCGTACCCGCCGTACCCGCCGTACCCGCCGTACCCGCCGCACCCACTGGATCCACCGCGCTCACCGCTGCTCCTCGTGCCAGGCCCGGACGGCCGACTGGTAGGCGTGCTCGCTGCCACCGGAGAGGAAGCGGGCGGAGAACTCCGGCCAGGAGGTGGCCGCGTACAGCTTCTGGAAGGCCTCGTCGCGCCCGTAGTCGGGGGCGCAGGAGGTGAAGTGCGCGCCGTTCGGGGTCTCGACGACGCCCGTGACGGAGTGCCGGCTGACCAGCAGGGACTGCGGGGGCCCGGCCTTGGAGAGCTCGGCGGTCTCCACGAGCTGCTCGCAGGAGACGTACGCGGCGTCGGCGGCCTCGCAGAACAGGTCGTCGAAGTACGGGTCCGGGCCCAGGTACTGGGCGTTGCCGAGGCGGTCGGCGCGGTTGAGGTGGACGAGGGCGGCGTCCATCCGCAGGGCGGGGACGGCGACGAGCTCCTCGCCGTCGGCGTAGGGGGAGGTGACGGTCCGCAGCTCGGGATTGACCCGCATGACGTCGGAGCCGAGGCCGGCGCGGACGGGGAGGAAGGGCAGCCGGTTGGCGGCGGCGTGCAGGCCCCACATGAACATGGCCTCGTCGTACTCGGTGAGGGTGAAGGCGCCGCTCTCGCGGGCGGCCCGGAAGTGCGGCTCCAGCGGGATCGAGTCGAGCGTGGCGAAGGGGGCGACGAGCCGGCGGATCCGGCCGGCGGCCGCGAGCACGCCGACGTCGGGGCCGCCGTAGGAGACCACGGTGAGATCGGTGATCTCGGTACGGAGCAGTGCCCGCACCAGGGCCATCGGCTTGCGCCGCGATCCCCAGCCGCCGATGCCGAGGGTCATCCCGCTGCGCAGCTGCCCGACCACCTCTTCGGGGGTCATCGTCTTGTCGGTCATGAGCGTTCCTTCCCCGCGGTCGCTCCCGCCGCGGACTCTCCGAAGGTGTCGCGGACCCGGTCGGCGACCCCGCTGAGGTTGGCCTCGAAGGTGAACCCCTGCTCGAAGCGGTAGCTGCGCCGTACGTCGACGGGGTCGATGCCGTTGATGGCCGCCTTGGCCAGCCGGATCAGGTAGCCGTCCTTCCGCGCGATCTCGGCGGCCAGCTCCAGGGCCGCGTCCCGCAGCTCCGCGCGCGGGACCACCTTCCACACCGAGCCGTGCGCGTGCAGTTCGGCGGCGGTCGCGGTGCGGGAGGTGTAGTAGAGGGCGCGCATCAGGTGCTGCGGGACCAGGCGGGCCAGGTGGGTGGCGGCGCCGAGCGCGCCCCGGTCGAGCTCGGGGAGCCCGAAGGTCGCGTCCTCGCTGGCCACGATCGCGTCGGCGTTGCCGACGAGGCCGATGCCGCCGCCCAGGCAGAACCCGTGCACGGCCGCGACGACGGGCACCTCGCACTCGTACACGGCGGCGAAGGCCTCGTAGCAGCCGCGGTTGGCACCGATGAGGGCGCCGTGGCCGGTGTCGCGCTGCATCTCCTTGATGTCGACGCCGGCGTTGAAGCCGCGGCCCTCGGCGGCCAGGACGACGCACCGGGTCCCGGGGTCGCGGCCGGCGGCGCGCAGGGCGTCGGCGAGCTCGTACCAGCCCCGTACGGGAAGGGCGTTGACGGGCGGGAAGTCGACCGTGACCAGTGCGACGCCCTTGTCGGGGCTTGAGGTGGAGACACCCATGAGAGGATCAGCTACCTTTCCACCAAACATTTGTTAGGTGAGGAAGGTAGCAGCCTATGGAGCTCGACGGGAGGGTTGTCGTCGTCACCGGCGGAACCCGCGGCGTCGGCGCCGGCATCGCCCGGTCGTTCCTCGAAGCGGGCGCGGAAGTTGTCGTCTGCGCCCGCCGCCCGCCGCGCGAACCGGTGTCCGCAGACGGGCGCACGGCCTCGTTCGCCGCGCTGGACCTGCGCGATCCCGCCGCCGTCGAAGAGTTCTTCGGGGCGGTCGAGGGCCGGTACGGGCGGCTCGACTGCCTGGTCAACAACGCGGGCGGGACCCCGTACCGGCTACTGGGGGAGGGCGAGGCGCAGCGGCACGCACGGGTCGTCGAGCTGAACCTGCTCGCCCCGATGACGGCCTCGCTGGCGGCGTACCCGCGGCTGCGCGAGACGCGGGGATCGGTGGTGATGATCGGCAGCGTCAGCGGAACCCGGCCATCGCCCGGGACGGCGGCGTACGGGGCGGCGAAGGCGGGGCTGGAGAACCTGGCCCGGTCCATGGCCGTCGAGTGGGCGCCCGAGGTACGGGTGAACTCGCTGGTCCTGGGCATGGTGCGGACCGAGCTGGCGCACCTGCACTACGGGGACGAGGCAGGGATCGCGGCCGTCGGGGCGACGGTTCCGCTGGGCAGGCTGGCGGAGCCCTCGGACGTCGGGGCGGCGGCGGTGTTTCTGGCCTCCGGCCGGGCGGGGTATGTCAGCGGGGCGAGCCTGCTCGTGCACGGGGGCGGGGAGCGCCCGGCGTTTCTGGATGCGGCAACGGTCAACAAGGAGAGCTGAGATGGGACTTGCCGAGGGTCGAGTGGTCATCGTGACGGGTGCGGGGCGGGGGCTGGGCAGGGCCCACGCGCTGGCCTTCGCGGCCGAGGGGGCCAAGGTCGTGGTCAACGACCTGGGGGTGGGCCTGGACGGGCAGCCGGGGGAGGACAGCCCGGCCGGGCAGGTGGTCGCGGAGATCCGGGCGCTGGGCGGCCAGGCGGTGGCCCACGGCAAGGACATCGCGTCCCCGGAGGGCGCGTCCTCGCTGGTCGGGGCGGCCCTGTCGGCGTTCGGCCGGCTGGACACGCTGGTCAACAACGCCGGGTTCCTGCGGGACCGGATGCTGGTGAACCTGGAGGAGGCGGACTGGGACGCGGTGATGCGGGTGCACCTGAAGGGGCACTTCCTGCCGCTGAAGTACGCGGCGGCGCACTGGCGGGCGGAGGCGAAGGCGGGCCGGGCGGTGGCGGCGCGGGTGGTCAACACCTCCTCGGGGGCGGGTCTGCTGGGCTCGGTCGGGCAGGGCAACTACAGCGCGGCGAAGGCCGGCATCCTCGGCATGACGCTGGTCGCGGCGGCGGAGATGGCCCGGTACGGGGTCCAGGTCAACGCGATCGCCCCGGCGGCGCGGACGCGGATGACGGAGCAGGCGTTCGCGGAGACGATGGCCGAGCCGGGGGAGGGGGCCTTCGACGCGATGGCCCCGGAGAACGTGTCGCCGCTGGTGGTGTGGCTGGGCTCGGACGCCTCGGCGGGGGTCACGGGCAGAGTCTTCGAGGCGGAGGGCGGCCGGATCACGGTGATGGAGGGCTGGCGCCCGGGCCCGACGGCGGACCGCGGAGCCCGCTGGACCCCGACGGAGGCGGGCGAGGCGGCCACGGAGCTCCTCGCGGAATCCGAACCCCCGCACCCGGTCTACGGGGCGGAGTAGCCGAGGCCGGGCCGGGTTCACGGCCGGGGCCGCGTCGGCTCGGGCCGGGGCCGGGGGTCAGGACTCCGACAGGCGGGCCGCCGCGCGCAGTTGGCGGGCGTTGGAGCCCTGGAGGAAGCGGATCACCGTTTCCAGTTCCGCCGTCGTGAACTCCTCGCACAGCTCCGCCACCTCGCGGGCCCAGTCGTCGAACAGCGGCCGGATCTCCTCCAGCCGCTCCGGCATGGCCTCCACCAGGACCCGCCGCTTGTCCGTCGGGTGCTTGACCCGGCGGACGCAGCCCTTGCGCTCCAGCCGGTCGACCAGGCCCGTCACCGAGGCCGGGGCCAGCCCCGAGTGCTGGGACAGCTCCTTCGCCGTGAGCGGCCCGCGCCGCATGAGGAGGTCCAGGGTCTTCGTCTCGGTCGCGCTGAGGCCCTGCTTCGCGGCCGCCGCCTCGTGGAACACCACGGTCGCCGCGCTCGTCTCCCGGCCCGTGCGGTTCAGCTCGGCCAGCACCGCTTCCCGGCGGGGGTCCTTCTCCTCGGTCATGTCGGTCATGCACCCACCGTACCAAGTATTTAGTTCGTCCGAACGAAAGACTTGCGATGGGGCATGCCTCCGTGCAAGTCTTTCGTTCGTCCGAACGAAATACATATGGAGGCCCGCCTTGACTCCGACCCCCTGTCCGCGCCGCTGGGCCGCCGCCGTCGTCATGATGGTCGCCGCGCTCATGGACCTGCTCGACGTGACCGTGGTCAACGTCGCCATCCCCTCCATCGGCCGGGACCTGCACGCCTCGCAGAGCGCCCTCCAGTGGCTCGTCTCCGCCTACCTCCTCGGCTTCGCCGCCACCCTGATCGTCTCCGGGCACCTCGGCGACCGGTACGGCCGCAAGGCCCTCTTCCTCGCCGGAACCGCCGGCTTCGGCCTCGCCAGCCTCGGCTGCGGCCTTGCCCAGAGCCCCGGCCAGCTGATCGCCGCCCGCGCCGTGCAAGGCGTCATGGCCGCCCTGCTGATGCCCCAGGTGCTCGGCTCGTTCCGCACCCTGTTCCAGGGCAAGGAACGCGGCGCCGTCTTCGGGGTGTACGGGGCCGTCGGCGGCTTCGCCGCCACCGTCGGACTGCTGCTCGGCGGCCTGCTCACCGACGCCGACCTGTTCGGCTGGGGCTGGCGGTCCATCTTCCTCGTCAACGTGCCGGTCGCCGCGGCCGCCTGCCTGGCCGGAGCCGTCCTCGTCCCCGCCACCCGCGAGCGCGGCGCCGGCCGGCCCGACCTGACCGGCAGCCTCGTCCTGGCCGCCGCCCTGAGCGCCATCGTGCTGCCGCTGGTCCAGGGCGAGGCCAACGGCTGGCCGCTGTGGGGCTGGCTGTGCCTGGCCGCCGGGGTGCTCGCCGTCATCGGCCTCGGCTTCCTCGAAGCCCGCCGCCGCGGGACGGAGACCGTACCGCTGCTGCCCGCCCGCGCCTTCCGGCTGCCCGCCTTCTCCGTCGGCCTCGCCGTCCAACTGCTCTTCGCCGTCGGCATGCAGGGCTTCTTCCTGGTCTTCGCGATCTGGCTCCAGGGCGGCGAGGGCTACACCCCCATGCAGGCCGGAGTGGTCACCGTCGCCTTCTCCGCCGGCGGCTTCCTCACCGCCCCCGCCGCCGATTCCCTCGCCGTCCGCTTCGGCCGCCTCGTCCTCGCCGGCGGCGCGCTGCTGATGGCGGGCGGGTTCGCCGGGGTCTGGTACGCAGCCTCCGCGGCCGGCCCCGCGCACACCGCGGCATGGCCGCTCGTCCCGGGCCTGCTCGTCGCGGGCGCCGGGCTCGGCTTCCTGGTCGTACCGCTGGTGAACGTCGTGCTGTCCGCTGTCCCCGCCGACATCGCGGGCGGGGCCTCCGGGATCTTCTCCACCGCCCAGCAGTTCGGCGGCGCGCTGGGCGCGGCCGTCATCGGCAGCGTCTTCTTCGGCGCCCTCGCGGACGGCAGCCCCACGCATGCCCTGACCACCGCGATGCCCTGGGTGTGCGCCGGGTTCCTGCTCAGCGCGGTGCTCTGCCTGGCCCTGCCGCGCGCGGCGGTGTCCCCCGAACCGGCCCCGGCCGCCGAGCCGGTGACGGCGTAACGGGTCCTCGGTGAGGGGCCGTGACGCAGGAACGGCCCCGGCCCCCTGGCGGGGGGGTCGGGGCCGGATCCTTCACTCGTGCGATGGGATATGACTACCCACGCCTGCCGCGCTTTGAACCGCTCTCAGCCCCACAACTTGTCCCTCGTTCGCGCCGCGTTCGCCAAGCCCCGGCCCCGGCCCCGGTCAGGTGTCGCAGTCCAGCACCGTGCGGCACAGTCCGCACCGGGCGCGCACCGGCCCGCGCACGGGCAGCCGCAGCCGCTGCCCGCACACCGGGCAGGGGAAACTCACCCGCGTCCCCGTCCCGGTCCCCGTCCCCGCCGGGTCCGGTTCGAAGCGGTACGCGGCCCCCGGCGCCGCGGCGCCGGCCCGCCGGTCCCGGGCGTAGCGGCGCCGCTCGGCACGGTCCGCGGCCGCCAGCGGGGCCCGGCGCAGCTCCCGTTCGGCGAGCGCGCGGCCGCGCACGTACGCCTCGTACGCCTGCGGGCTGGTGAACCAGGCGGAGAGGTCCTCGCCGAGCAGCAGGGCGCGCCGGGCGAGGACGTAGCCGAACTCCTCGGGGGTGAGGTAGCCGAGCTTCTGGTGGGTGAGCTCGTCCTCGCGGTAGGCGTCGAGGAGCAGCCAGCCGGCCCCGAGGTAGGCGGCGGCGGTGTCGGTGAGGATCTCGTTGTCGGCGGTGGCCGGGAAGCTCAGGTCCAGCCGGTGGAGCAGGACGTGCGTGACCTCGTGCGCCAGGGCGGCCGCCAGATCGCGGCGGTGGGTGCGGAAGCGGTCGTTGACCTCGATGAAGTACTCCGGTCCCGCGGTCAGTTCGACGGTGGCCGCCTGCTCCATCGCCCGGAAGCAGACCACCATCCGGGCGTCGGGCAGCCGCAGCGCGCCCACGATCGCGGAGGCCACGCGGTGCGCGCCGAGGTGGAGGTCCTCGTCGGCGGCGAAGGCGGCGTCGGCGGGGGAGAAGCTCGTGTCGTAGGTCCGGATCCCCTCGTACGACAGCCGCCGGAACAGGGCGGTGACCGCGGCGCGGACGGTGTCGAGATGCGGAAATCCGTGCTCGACGGGGCTGGTGCGCCGGCCGTTCCACGTCATGCCGTCCCCCACGCCGCTGATTGTCCGAAAACGCGTTCTTGATGTCCGGCAAGCGAGAGGTGTGACATGTACGTGTCATTCACCCGATGACGCGCACAGCCCAACCCCCCACGAAAGGCAGTGTGTTGACCATGTCCACCCTTGCCACGTTCCTCAAGCGCACCCTCGCCGTCGGCGCGGTGGCGCTCGCCGCCGTCAGCCTCCAGCCCGGCGCGGCCAACGCCTCCCAGGCCCCCGTCGTCGGCGGCACCCGCGCCGCCCAGGGCGAGTTCCCCTTCATGGTCCGCCTCTCCATGGGCTGCGGCGGCGCCCTCTACACCCAGCAGATCGTCCTCACCGCCGCCCACTGCGTCAGCGGCTCCGGGAACAACACCTCCATCACCGCCACCGCCGGAGTCGTCGACCTCAACAGCTCCAGCGCCGTCAAGGTCAAGTCCACCAAGGTCCTCCAGGCCCCCGGCTACAACGGCAAGGGCAAGGACTGGGCCCTCATCAAGCTCGCCAAGCCGATCAACCTGCCCACCCTCAAGATCGCCGACACCAAGGCCTTCGACAGCGGCACCTTCACCGTCGCCGGCTGGGGCGCCACCCGCGAGGGCGGCGGCCAGCAGCGGTACCTGATGAAGGCCACCGTGCCGTTCGTCTCCGACGCCAGCTGTCAGAGCTCGTACGGCAGCGACCTCGTCCCCGGCGACGAGATCTGCGCCGGGCTGCCCCAGGGCGGCGTCGACACCTGCCAGGGCGACTCCGGCGGCCCGATGTTCCGCCGCGACGACAACAACGCCTGGATCCAGGTCGGCATCGTCAGCTGGGGCGAGGGCTGCGCCCGGCCCAACTTCCCCGGCGTCTACACCGAGGTCTCCACCTTCGCCACCGCCATCAAGAACGCGGCCGCGACCCTCTGAGCCCAGGGCCCTCAGCGCCTCCAGGGCCCCCAGCACCCCAGGCACCCCCTGCGCCCCTTCCGCCTCGTCCTTCCGGCCCAATGCACCCGGGCCGGAAGGACGAGGCGCCGGCCGCCGTACGTGCGTAACGTCGGCCGCAGTGGCACACGGCCGGCACCCCGCCGGCCCCGCCCCGCCCGGTTGCGGGCCGACGCGCCCGCCGGTCCCATGGGAGGGCACGAGCAGCGGTCGACAGTGGGGCAGGCAGCGCATGGCGATCAGAGTGGTCATCGCCGACGACCAGGAGATGGTCAGGACCGGATTCCGGATGATCCTCGAAAGCCAGCCGGACATCGAGGTCGTCGCCGACGCCGCCGACGGCGAGGCCGCGCTCGCGGCCGTCGCCGCACACCGGCCGGACGTCCTCCTCCTCGACATCCGCATGCCGAAGCTCGACGGCCTCGAAGTCACCCGCAGACTCGCCGACCGGGACGGTCCGCGCATCGTGATCGTCACCACCTTCGACCTCGACGAGTACGTCCACGCCGCGCTCCACGGAGGAGCATCGGGCTTCCTCCTGAAAGACGCCAGCCCCGCGATGCTGGTTGAGGCGGTCCGCGCGGCAGCCGTCGGCGACTCCCTCGTCTCACCCGCCATCACGGTACGGCTGCTGCGCGAAATGGCGCCCCGGGCCACCGGCGCCCACGCCGCCCGCCGCCCCTCCGAGCCCCTGACGGAACGCGAACAGGACGTCGTACGGTGCGTCGCCCGCGGCCGTACGAACGCCGAGATCGCGGGAGAGCTCTACGTCTCCCTGTCCACGGTCAAAACCCACCTGGCCAACGTCCAGACCAAACTCGACGCCCGCAACCGCTGGAAATCGCCGCCTGGGCCTGGGAATCGGGCCTGGCCGCGCCCCCGACGTGAGCCCGCTCGCCACCTGGGCCCGACGCCATCCCCACGCCGCCGACGGGGTCCGGCTCACCCTCTCCCTCGTCCTGCTCGCCCTCGTCACCTTCGAGGGCGTCGTCCTCGCCCGCCAGCCCAGCCTCCCGCACGCCGCCGTGTGGATCTCCGGCATCCTCGTCTGCCTCAGCGCGGCGCCCTGGCCCGCCATCCCCCTTCTCGCCCGCGCCTGGTTCGCCGCCGCCGTCACCTGGACCGTCACCCTCCTGCTCATCTTCGGCAACCACCCCCTCGTCGTCTGGGGCGGCGGCGAGGCCATCGCCCTCCTCGTCCTGCTCTCCCAGGTCCTGCTCCGAGCCCCCGCCCGCACCGCCGCCGTCCTCGGCCCCCTCCTCGGCCTCGGCTGCATGGCCGTGCCCGTCCGCGACACCGACCCCGGCCGGTTCACGCTCCTGTTCTCCGTCCTGGCCGTCGTCGTCGGCGCGTACTCGCTCCTGCTGCGCCTCCAGTCCGTCCAGCGCGTGCGCGAGCTGCGCGCCGTACGCACCGCGGAACGCCTGGAGCTCGCCCGCGAGCTCCACGACCTCGTCGCCCACCACGTCACCGGCATCGTCGTCGAGGCCCGCGCCGCCCGCTTCACCCAGGTCCCCGCCGAACGGGCCGTCGAGATCTTCGGCCGCATCGAGACCGCCGGGGACGAGGCCCTGGGCTCCATGCGCCGACTCGTCAAGATCCTCCGCGAGAGCGAGGAGCAGCCACCCGGCGGTGGCGGCCGCCCCGGCACCGCGCCCGTCGCCGGCCTCGCCGACATCCGCACGCTCACACAGCGGTTCTCCGCCACCGGCCCGCCCGTCGCCCTGTACGTCGAGGAAGGGCTGGCGGACCGGCTCCCCGGCGACGTCGCCGCCACCGCCCACCGCATCGTCCTCGAAGCCCTCACCAACACGGCCAAACACGCCGCGACCGCCACCGCCGTCCGCGTCGGCCTGCGGACCGTCCCCGCCGGACTGGAGGTCCGTATCGCCGACGACGGAGGCCGCCCGGCCCGCCTCTCCGAGACCGCCCGGGGCGGCGGCTACGGCCTCGTCGGCATGGCCGAACGCGCCGAGGCCCTCGGCGGCTCCCTCACCGCCGGACCCGCCCCGGAGGGAGGCTGGCTGGTCACCGCCGTCCTCCCGCTCTAAGAGGTGCCCCGTCTCACGGATCGGCTCGTCGAGGAACCACACCCGCCCGCCACGTATTCTCGGGAACCATGAACAACAGCGCCCCCGACGAAGCCGCCACCGCAGCCACCGCCACCCCCGGCGCCGTCGACGAGACCGTCGCCGCCGAACTGGCCCGCCTGCGCGACAGCATCGACAACATCGACGCGGCCGTGGTCCACATGCTCGCCGAGCGCTTCAAGTGCACCCAGCAGGTCGGCCACCTCAAGGCCAAGCACCAGCTGCCCCCGGCCGACCCGAACCGCGAGGCCAACCAGATCGCCCGGCTCCGCCAGCTCGCCGAGAACGCCAAACTCGACCCCGCGTTCGCCGAGAAGCTCCTCAACTTCATCATCGCCGAGGTCATCCGCCACCACGAGACGATCGCCGCCGGCGAAGAGTAGGCAGGAGCCGACGACCGGGGCCCGGCCTTCGGGCAGCATGGGCCCCATGTCCGCACTGACGCGCAACGAAGCGCAGCTCCGAGCCCAGCTCCTCGACGTCCAGCACTACGCCGTCACCCTCGACCTCACCGGCGGCGAAGACACCTTCGAGTCCACGACCGTCATCCGCTTCACCGCCCGCAGCGCCGCGGACACCTTCGTGGAGCTGAAACCGGACGAACTGCACTGGGCCGAACTCGACGGCAGCCCCCTCGACCCCGCCGCCCTCGCCGACAACCGCCTCCCCCTCACCGGCCTCGGCGAAGGCCCCCACGAACTGCGCATCGCCGCCCGCATGCGCTACTCCCGCACCGGCGAAGGCCTGCACCGCTTCACCGACCCCGCGGACGGCGAGGCGTACGTATACAGCCAGATGTTCATGGACGACATCCAGCGCGTCTTCCCGGCCTTCGACCAGCCCGACCTCAAGGCCGTCTTCGAGTTCACCGTCACCGCCCCCGCCCACTGGACCGTCCTCGCCAACGGCATCACCGAACGCGTCGGCGACCGCACGGGAGATCCGTCCGGCGACGGCGCCGGCATCTGGAAGTCCGCCCCCACCCCCGTCATCTCCACCTACCTCGCCGCCGTCGCCGCCGGCCCCTGGCACAGCATCCGCACCGAGCACGCCGGACTGCCCTTCGGCATCCACTGCCGCCAGTCCCTCGCCCCCCACCTCGACGCCGACGCCGAGGAAATCCTCTCCATCACCACCGACTGCTACGACCGCTACCACGAGAAGTTCTCCGAGCCCTACCCCTTCGACTCCTACGACCAGGCCTTCGTCCCCGAGTTCAACGCCGGCGCCATGGAGAACCCGGGCCTCGTCACCTTCCGCGACGAATTCGTCTTCCGCTCCGCCGTCACCGACACCGAACGCCAGACCCGCGCCATGGTCATCGCCCACGAGATGGCCCACATGTGGTTCGGCGACCTCGTCACCCTGCGCTGGTGGGACGACATCTGGCTGAACGAGTCCTTCGCCGAGTACATGGGCTACCAGACCCTCACCGAAGCCACCCGCTTCACCGGCACCTGGACCGAATTCGGCGTCACCCGCAAGTCCTGGGGCTACGACGCCGACCAGCGGCCCACCACCCACCCCGTCGCCCCCGACCCCGACGCCGTACCCGACACCGCCAGCGCCCTCCTCAACTTCGACGGCATCTCCTACGCCAAGGGCGCCTCCGCGCTGCGCCAACTCGTCGCCTGGCTCGGCGAGAAGGACTTCCTCGCCGGCATCAACACCCATTTCACCCGCCACAAGTTCGCCAACGCCTCACTCGCCGAATTCGTCGACTCCCTCGCCGCGCACACCGACCGCGACGTCCACGCCTGGGCCGAGATCTGGCTGCGCACCACGGGCATCGACACCCTCACCCCGCTCATCGAGGAGAGCCACGGCGGCTGGACCCTCACCGTCGACCGCCAGGGCACCCGCCCCCACCACATCGGCGTCGGCCTCTACGACCGCGACCCCGACAACACCCTCGTACCCCGCGAACTCCTCACCCTCGACGTCCCCTCCGACGAGATCGTCTCCGTCAGCGGCGCCCGCCCGGCCCTCCTCATCCTCAACGACGGCGACTTCGGCTACGCCAAGGTCCGCCTCGACGAGACCTCCGTCGAGACCGCCCTGCGCGAGCTGTCCGCCATCCCCGGCCCCCTCACCCGGGCCGTCGTCTGGAACTCCCTGCGCGACATGGTCCGCGACGGCGAACTGGAACCCGCCGCCTACCTGGCCACCGCCGGCGCCCACCTGCCCGCCGAGGCCGACCTGGCCATCGTCCAGGGCGTCCTCGCCTTCGCCCGCCACCACATCGCCGACCGCTACCTCGCCCCCGAGGGCCGCGCCGAGGCCCTCGCCACCCTCACCTCCATCGCCCGCACCCTGCTGCGGCGCACCGAGGACGGCTCCGACCCCGGGCTGCGGCTCGCCGCCGTACGCGCCCTCATCGACGCCGCCACCCAGCCCGACACCCTCACCGCCTGGATCGAGGACGACACCGTGCCCGGCGGCCCCGAACTCGACCCCGAGCTGCGCTGGCGCATCCTCGCCCGGCTGTCCGTCCTCGGCGCCGTCGGCGAGCGCGAGATCGACGCGGCACTGGCCGCCGACCCCAGCGCCACCGGCGAGGAAGGCGCCGCCCGCTGCCGCGCCGCCCTGCCGACCGCCGAGGCCAAGGCCGCCGCCTGGGAGCGCCTCTTCCAGGACGACTCCCTCTCCAACTACCTCTTCAGCGCCACCGCCCAGGGCTTCTGGCAGCCCGAACAGGCCGAGCTCGTACGGGAGTACGTACCGCGCTTCTACACCGAAGCCATCGCCCTCGGCGCCCGCCGCGGCCCCGCGATCGCCGAAGCCGCGGGCCGCTACGCCTTCCCCGGCCACGCCGTCGACGAGGACAACCTGCGGGCCGGCCGCGCCGGCATCGACGACCCCGCCATCGTCCCCGCCCTGCGCCGCAAGCTCGTCGACCAGCTCGACGACCTGGCCCGAGCCCTCCGCGTCCGCGCCTCCTGACGCCCGGTCCCGCGCCGCGTCCCCCCGGCCGCCGCCCCCGCCCTCACCGGCGGGAGCGGCGGCCGGCCCCGTTCCGGGGGACCACCGGGCGCCACACGAAAATCAACAAGCGGACAAACCCCGACGGTTACCCCATTCGGGTCTGATCGTTGTACCGGTCGGGCCCCCAGGCTGTCACCACAGCACCGCCCCGCCAGGCACCCCACGACAGGGCCGGCCCCCTGCCGCAGACCCGTTCCCGTGAGGACACCGCATGACCGCGCCGCCCGGCACCCCGCCCCCGCAGCCCGCACCCCCCTCGCACCCGCTCGCCGGCGGCCGCCTCGGCGCCGAAGCCCTGCGGCCCCTCCTCGGCACCGTCCTCGAAGCCCTGCACAGCGGAGCCGCGGAGCGCGGCGGGCCGATTCCGGCCGGCGGCCCCGACGCCGTCGCGGCCCGCGTCGCCGCCGCACTGGGCGACGTACTCCCCGAAAAGGGCCACGGCGACCACGAGGCGCTGCGGACCCTCGTGCACACCCTCGCCGCAGGAGCCGCCGACCCCGCCGACCCCCTGTGCGCCGCCCACCTCCACGGCCCGCCCCTCGCCGTCGCGGCCGCCGCAGACCTCGCCGCCTGCGCCCTCAACCCCTCCCTCGACTCCTGGGACCAGGCTCCCGCCGCCTCCGCGATCGAAGCCCTCCTCACCCGCACCCTCGCCGCCGAGTTCTACGACACCCCCCAGCCCGACGCCCTCGTCACCACCGGCGGCACCGAAGCCAACCAACTCGCCCTGCTCCTCGCCCGCGAACGCCACGGACCCGACCTGACCGTCCTGCACGGCGCGAGCGCCCACCACTCCGTCCCCCGCGCCGCCTGGCTCCTCGGCCTGCCCCCCGCCACCTCCCTGCCCACCCCCGCAGGCACCCTCGACCCCGCCCGCCTCGCCGAAGCCCTCGCCACCGCCCGCGGGCCCGTCCTCGTCACCGCCACCGCCGGCACCACCGACGCCGGCCTCATCGACCCCCTCGAACCCATCGCCGACCTGTGCGAGCAGTACGGCGCCGACCTCCACATCGACGCCGCATACGGCGGCCTCCTCGCCCTCAGCCCCCGCCACCGCCCCCGCGTCACAGGCCTGGCCCGCGCCCACTCCCTCACCATCGACCTGCACAAACTCGGCTGGCAGCCCGTCGCCGCAGGCCTCCTCGCCGTCCCCGACACCGCCCTGCTGGCCCCCCTCGCCCACCAGGCCGACTACCTCAACGCCACCGACGACACAGAAGCCGGCCTCCCCGACCTCCTCGGCCGCTCCCTGCGCACCACCCGCCGCCCCGACGCCCTCAAGATCGCCGCCACCCTGCGCTCACTCGGCCGCGACGGCCTCGCCCGCCTCATCGACCGCACCTGTGAACTCGCCCACCACCTCGCCCGCCTCCTCGACGCGCACCCCCGCTTCGAACTCCACGCACCCCCCACCATCAGCACCGTCCTCTTCCGCCCCACCCACACCGACGACACAGACCTCGCCGCCTTACGCCGCACCCTCCTCCTCGGCGGCCGCGCCGTACTCGGCCGCGCCACCGCCGACGGCCGCCTCTGGCTCAAGGCCACCCTGCTCAACCCCCACACCACCGAACGGGACCTGGACACCCTCGTCACCCTCCTGGAAGGCAGTACCCACCGATGACCGCCCAGCTCGACGCACCCCACGACCTCGTCGGAATCGGCGTCGGCCCCGCCAACCTGTCCCTCGCCGCCCTCGCCCACGGCCTCCCCCACCAAGGAGCCGGCGAACTCGCCACCGCCTTCTACGACCAGCGCCACGACTTCCGCTGGCACCCCGGGCTGCTCATCGACGGCACCACCCTCCAAGTCCCCTTCCTCGCCGACCTCGTCACCCTCGCCGACCCCTCCAGCCCCTGGACCTTCCTCAACTACCTCAAGCACAAGGAACGGCTCTTCCCCTTCTACTTCGCCGAGCAGTTCCACATCCAGCGCGCCGAGTACGACGCCTACTGCCGCTGGGTCGCCGGACGCCTGCCCGGACTCCACTTCGGCCACCAGGTCGACGCCGTCCGCTGGAACCCCGAACGCGACCTCTTCGAAGTCGACTACACCCAGCTCGACACCGACGGCGAAGCCGAAGCCCTCGGCCGGACCTACACCCGCAACCTCGCCCTCGGCATCGGCACCGCCCCCTACGTCCCCGAACCGCTGCGCCCGCTCGCCGAGGCACCGACCGTCCCCGTCATCCACTCCGCCGAGTACCTCGACAACCGGCAGCGCATCCTCGGCGCCGAGCACGTGACGGTGATCGGATCCGGGCAGTCCGGAGCCGAGGTCTTCCTCGACCTGCTCCGCTCCCGCCCCGCCGGCCGCGAACGCCTCACCTGGCTCGCCCGTACGCCGTCCTTCGCCCCCATGGAGTACTCGAAGCTCGGCCTCGAACACTTCACGCCCGACTACACCCGCTACTTCCACGCCCTGCCCGAGCCCGTACGCGACCAGCTCGTCCCCACGCAATGGCAGCTCCACAAGGGCATCGACGCCGGCACCATCGCCGCCATCCACGAGGAGCTCTACCGGCGCACCCTCCACGGAGGCTGGCCCGACGTGGTCCTGACCCCGGGAGTCAGCGTCCGTACCGCCGGCCGCGTCGCCACCACCAAGGTCGAACTCCACCTCGACCACGCCCAGCAGGGCACCCGCTCCCGCATCACCACCAACGCGGTCGTCCTCGCCACCGGCTACCGCGAGCGCCCGCTCACCGGCCTCCTCGCCGGCCTCGACCCGTACCTGCGCAAGGACTCCTCCGGACGGCCCCGGATCGACGAACACCACCGCATGATCCTCGACCCCAGCGTCACCGGCAGCATCTTCGTCCAGAACGGCGAACGCCACAGCCACGGCGTCGGAGCCCCGGACCTCGGACTCGCCGCCTGGCGCAGCGCCGCCATCCTGAACACCCTCACCGGCAAGGAGCCCTACCCGCAGCCCGCCCGCACGGCCTTCACCACCTTCGGCCTCGAACAGCGGGAGCACACCCGGCCCGCTCCCACGGTCGAGCTGCTCCCGCTGGTCGAACACCCGTAGGCGTACGGAAACCGGTCGGACCGGCTAGAACACCGGAACCCCGGCACGGGTCAGCCGCCAGTCCACGGACGCGAACCGGGCCGGGTCGATCGTGCCCTTCGCCTTCACCCACTGGATGATCGTGTTGCGGATCTCCTCCGAATTCGCCCACAGCTGCTTGGACTGCGGCACGTGCGGGAAGTTCCCGCCGCCCGACGCCCGGTAGTTGTTCACCGCCAGCACGAACCGCGCCGCCGGATCCACCGCCTTGCCCTGGAAGGACAGCCCCGAGATCCGCGAACCGGCCGGCTGCGCGACGTCGATGTCGTACGTCAGCCCGTACACGGCGTCGTAGTTGTAGTCCGGGATGTTCTCGGCGTTCGTCAGCTTCGCCGGGTCCACCGGAGCGCCCGCGGCCGTCTGCACGTAGTACCGCGCCGAGAACTCCAGGTAGTCCTTCAGCTGCGCACCCGTCAGCAGCCGCGCCTCAAGGGTGTTCTCGAACGGGTACAGGCCCGCCGCGTCCTTGATCGTCACCTGCCCGGCCGGGATCGCCGCGGTCCGGGAGAAGCACGACGCCTGCGACAGCACCGGCAGCGCCGCCCACTCCGTACCGGCCAGCGCACCCTTCACCGTCTCCGCCTGCACGTGGCTGATCAGGTCGATGATCGCGACGTCCTTGACCGGCCCGTCCGCCGAGGACATCGCCTGCGTCGACGTACCGATCACCTGGTTCACGTACGCCACCACCTTGCGGTGCTCGTCCGACAGCAGCCGGGTGATCTTCGGGTCCTCGGCGGCCGTGTTGGAATTCAGCACCTGCGCCGACACCTTCGCCACCGACCAGCAGCCCTTCGACCAGGTCAGCTCGAAGTCGAACAGCGTCAGGCGCTGCCCCCACTTCAGCGGCTCCGACAGGACCACGTCCTTGCCGGTCGCCTTGTTCTTCACCCGGTACTCCGGGATCTCCGTGTGCGCGTGCCCCACCAGGATCGCGTCGATCCCCGGCACCTGCTCGGCCACCAGGCCCGCCGCGTTCTCGACGTACGGCAGCTGGTCACCGTACGAGGACGTGCCGCTCGAACCGGAGTGCGCGGACACGATCACCACGTCCGCGCCCATCGAGCGGAGCTTGGGCACGTACTTCGCCGCCTGCTCCTCCAGACCGGGGAACGTCATCTTCCCCTGCACGTTGGCCTTGTCCCAGATCGCGATGCCCGGGTTCGTCAGCCCCAGCACCGCCACCTTCACGTCCCGCCCGTGCGGGGTCCGCAGCCGGTGGATGCTGTACGGCGCGAACGCCGGGCGCAGCGTCTTCGCGTCCAGCGCGTTCGCCCCCAGCAGCGGGAAGTCGCACTGCTCTTCGAACTTGCGGAGCACCGGAATGCCGTAGTTGAACTCGTGGTTCCCGAGCGCCGCCGCGTCGTAGCCGATCGCGTTCATCGCCTGCGCCATCGGGTGGACCGGCCCGCGCCGCGCGGTGATCGGGTCCACCTTCGCGTAGTAGTACGACAACTGCGTGCCCTGGATCGTGTCGCCGGCGTCTATCAGCAGGGTGTTGCGGCGCCCCTTCTGCGCCCGCACCTGATTCACGAGCGTCGAGATCTTCGCGAGGCCGACGTCGTTGTGCGCCTTGTCGTCGAACTCCTTGTCCGTGAAGTAGTCCCAGTTGAAAACGTTTCCGTGCAGGTCGGTCGTACCCATCACCGTGAACGAGTACGTCCGCTGCCGTGCGGTTGCCCCGGCTACGGCTGCCTCGGCTGCGGCGGCCGGAGAGCCCGCGGCCCCCGTCAGCGCGACGGCCGCACCCGTGGCGGCCGAAGTACCCAGAAACGTCCTACGGTCGAACGCCATGCCATCTCCCCTGATAAGCGTGAACAACGCGCGTAGATTCTGACCGATGGGCAACGAGGAGCAACACCCCTGCCGGGTGCGGATATCTTGACGTGGCACCGTCATGAGCCTTGAATCAAGTGTTGAACTAAGGCAGTTGAGGTGAGTCCCCCCACCTGAAGTGATGTGATGTCATGGTCATGCGCACCACCTGGCGCCACCGCACCGCGCTCGGCGCCCTCGCCCTGCTCTGCTGGAGCGGCCTCGCCGCCCCGCCCACCGGCGCCGCGGAACCCCCCACGGCCGCAGCCACCACGGCCGCCGCAGCCACCTTCGCCGACGAATTCGACGGGCCGGCCGGAGCCGCCGCCGACCCCGGCAAATGGCAGACCGAAACCGGCGACAACGTCAACAACCACGAACGGCAGTACTACACGGCGGGCAATCAGAACGCCGCCCTCGACGGCCAGGGCCACCTCGTCATCACCGCCCGCCGCGAAAACCCCGCCAACTACTCCTGCTGGTACGGGCGGTGCGAGTACACCTCCGCCCGGCTCAACACCGCCGGCCGCTTCACCCAGGCGTACGGACACGTCGAAGCCAGACTCAAAATCCCGCGCGGCCAGGGGATGTGGCCCGCGTTCTGGATGCTCGGCAACGACATCGGCCAAGTCGGATGGCCGAACTCCGGCGAGATCGACGTCATGGAAAACGTCGGATTCGAACCCTCCACCATCCACGGAACGATCCACGGACCCGGATACTCCGGCTCCGGCGGCATCGGCGCCGCCTACACCCTCCCCGGCGGCCAGGCCTTCGCCGACGCCTTCCACACCTTCGCCGTCGACTGGGCCCCCGACTCCATCAGCTGGTCCGTCGACGGCGCCGTCTACCAGCGCCGCACCCCCGCCGACCTCGGCGGCCGTACCTGGGCCTTCAACAAGCCGTTCTTCCTGATCCTCAACCTCGCCGTCGGCGGCTACTGGCCGGGCGACCCCGACGCCGGCACCGCCTTCCCCCAACAGCTCGTCGTCGACCACGTACGGGTCACCACCTCCGGCACCGGCACCGGCCGCACCGGCCCGATCACCGGCCTCGCGGGCAAATGCGTCGACGTCGCCGGCGCCAACCCCGCCAACGGCACCCCCGTCCAGCTCTACGACTGCAACGGCACCCCCGCCCAGCAGTGGACCCTCGCCGCCGACGGCACCCTGCGCGCCCTCGGCAAATGCCTCGACGTGACCGGCGGAGCCACCGCCGACGGCACCCCCGTCCAGCTCTACGACTGCAACGGCAGCCCCGCACAACGCTGGGCCCTGCCGGCCGCCCGCGACATCGTCAACCCGCAAGCCGACAAATGCCTCGACGTCACCGGCAACAACGCCGCCAACGGAACCCGCCTCCAGATCTGGACCTGCGGCGGCGCCCCCAACCAGAAATGGAACCTCCCGCCGGGCTAGCCGGCACTCCCGAGCCGTCGCCGCCGGGCCCACGCAGGTCGGCGTGGGCCCGGCGGCCGAGGCTACGCGCCGGCCGCCTGCCCGATCAGGCCGGCGACCGCATCAGGCCGGGACACGTACACGGAATGGCTCGCCGGAACCTCCACCACCGTCGCCCCGATCCGCTCGGCCATCGCCCGCTGCGCCGGCGGCGGGATCATCCGGTCCTCCGTGGACACCAGGTACCAGCTCGGCTTCGACCGCCACGCCGGCTCCGTGACCGCCCCCGTGAGCGCCTCCATACCCCACGGAAGCTGCGCATCGGCCATGAACCGGGCCTGCTCGGGCGGCAGATCACCCGCGAACGACTCCGCGAACCGCTCCCGGTCCAACAACAGGAAACCGTCCCGGGGAGGCAGGATCGGCGGCACCGGAGCACCCGGCGGCGGATCGGCGATCAGACTGTTCACCGACTCACCCTTGTCCGGAGCGAACGCGGCGACATAGACCAGGCGGGCGACCGCGTCGTGCCGGCCCGCCTCACTGATGATCACACCGCCGTAGGAGTGGCCGACGAGAACCACCGGACCGTCCTGCGCGTCGATGACCTGCCGGGTGGCCGCCACATCCCCCGCCAGCCCCAGCGTGGCGTGCTGAACCACGCTCACCCGGTAACCCTCGCCCACCAGACGGTCGTACACCCCCTGCCAGCCCGAACCGTCCACGAACCCGCCGTGGACGAGCACGACGTTTCGGATCGGCGCATCTGCGCTCATTTCCCTCACCTTCGCCTTTGCATGTCGTGGCCGTTGTCCCAAGCGGGTCGAGGCTAGGGGCGCCCGCATTCCAGCCGCTTCTGTCAAATGACGTAGAGGAACGCCGGAGCGACCTACAGTGACAGGGCCTTGGGGGAGGAGCACACATGCTCATCGGACGCGACGACGACCTCGAACTGATCCGCCGCTTCATCGACGATGCCAGAGCCTCCGGCGGCGCCCTCCTGCTGTCGGGAGAGGCCGGGGTCGGAAAGACCGAACTCCTCGACGCCGCCGCCGCGCACGCCCACGCCGCGGACACACGGCTCGTACGAGCGGCCGGCGTCGAGTTCGAAAGCACGGTCAGCTACGCCGGACTCCACCAGATCCTGCACCCGCTGCTCGGCACACTCGAAGAACTGAACACCCCCTACCGCAGCGCGCTCAGCGTGGCCCTCGGCCTCGAACACGGCGCGCCACCCCGGCAGCTGATCGTGTCGAACGCCGTATCGGCCCTGCTCGCCCACGCCGGGGCCACACGCCCGCTGCTCGTCATCGTCGACGACCTGCCCTGGCTGGACCGGGCCAGCGCCGTGGTGATGGGCCTCGTCGCCCGCCGCCTCGGCGCCGGCGCCGGCGCCAGCGGCGGCAGCAGCAGCAGCAGCAGCAGCGGCAGCAGCAGCAGCAGCAGCAGCGGCAGCAGCAGCAGCAGCGGCAGCGGCAGCAGCAGCGGCAGCCACGTCGGCTTCCTCGGCGCATACCGGTCCGACGACGGCAGCTTCTTCGACCGCGGAGGCGTCACCACCCACCACCTCAGCCCCCTCGCCCCCGCCGCGGCAGAAAAGCTCGTCAAAGACCGCTTCCCCGCCCTCACACCCCGCGTACGCACACGCCTCCTGTCAGAAGCCCAAGGCAACCCCCTCGCCCTGCTGGAACTGCCCATCGCCCTCGCCGGAACCCCACGCGCCAACGCCGCCATCCCCGACGTACTGCCCCTCGGCCGCCGCCTCCAGACACTCTTCGCAGCCCGCATCGAGGCACTCCCACCCACGACCCGGCTCCTGCTCCTGTGCGCCGTCCTCGACGGCACCGGCGACCTCCACACCCTCCAAGCCGCCACCGCAACCACCGACATCGACGACCTGGCCCCCGCCGAGCGCGCAGGACTCGTCCACGTCGACGACACCACCGGACGGCTCACCTTCCGCCACCCCCTCACCCGCTCCGCCGTCGTGGAACTCTCCACCAGCGACCAGCGCCGCCGCATCCACCGCGCCCTCGCCGAACACACCGCGGACCGGCCGGAACGCCGCGCCTGGCAACTCGCCCAAGCCACCGTCGACCCCGACGAACACGTCGCAGCCCTCCTCGAACAGACCGCACACGCCGTCCTGCGACGCGGCGACGCAAACGGCGCCATCGCCGCACTCCTGCGCGCCGCCGACCTGAGCCCCCACGGCCACGAACGCAGCCGCCGCACCGCCGAAGCCGCCTACCTCGGCGCCGACCTCACCGGCGACCTGCGCGACGTACCCAAACTCCTCGAAGACGCCCGCCGCGCCGACACCGGCCGCACCGGCCCCCTCGTCGCAGCCGTCGCCGCCGCACACCACCTCCTCCTCAGCGGCGAAGGCGACCTCGACACGGCCCACCGCCTCCTCACCGGCGCGATCGACATGCAACACCAGCCCTACGACGCCACCGACACCACCATGATCGACGCGCTCTACACCCTCGCCTGGGTCTGCCACGGCGCCGGGCGCCCCGAACTGTGGAAACCACTCCACCGGGCAGTCGCCCTCCTCACACCCCACGTCCCCGACCGGCTGGCCCTGACCCTCGCCACCATCGCCGACCCCGCCCGCACCGCACCCACCGCACTGCGCCTCCTGGACGACACCATCGCCACCCTCGACCAGGAAACCGACCCCGTCCGCATCATCCGGACCGCAATGGCCGCCGTATACGTCGACCGGCTCGCCGACTGCAGAACGGCACTACGGCGCATCCTGCGCGACGGCCGCGACACCAGCGCCGTCACCCTCGAACTCCAAGGCCTCGTCTTCCTGAGCCGCGACTGCTTCGCCGCCGGCGCATGGGACCAGCTCGACGAGCAGACCGAGCAAGGACGACGCCTCAGCGCCGCCCACAGCTACCAACTGCTCACCACCGACTACCTCTACCAGCGCGCACTCGTCGCCGCCGCACGCGGAGACACCGCCACCACCCAAACCCTCACCGACGAGATCACCCTCTGGGCCGCGCCCCGCCGCGTCGGCTCCGCCCTCTCCGGCGCCCACCACGCGCAAGCCCTCGCCGCACTCGGCCAAGGCCGCTACGAAGAGGCCTACCGCCACGCGACCGCGGTCAGCCCCGCCGGAGAACTGGCCTCCCACGTCCCCACGGCCCTCTTCCTCGTCATGGACCTCGTCGAAGCCGCCATCAGGACCGGCCGGCAGACCGAAGCCGCAGCCCACGTCGCCGCCGCACGGGAAGCAGGCATCGCCGCCGTCTCGGCCCGGCTCACGATGACCGTCGAAGCGTCGGCTGCACTCACCGCCCGCGCCCCCCAGGCAGGCGAACTGTTCCGCAGAGCGCTCTCCACCCCCGCCGCCGACCGCTGGCCCTTCGACCGCGCCCGCATCCAGCTCGCCTACGGAGAACACCTCCGACGGACACGAGCCACCACCGAAGCCCGCACCCACCTCGCCGACGCACACGACACCTTCCAACGCCTCGGCGCCCGCCCCTGGGCCGCCCGCGCCGCGGCCGAACTCCGGGCAACAGGACAGACCGCAGGCCACGCCGACACCACCGGCCCCGCCACACTCACCCCGCAACAACGCGAAATCGCCCACCTCGCCGCCGCCGGCCTCACCAACAAACAGATCGGCGAACGGCTCCACCTCTCCCCGCGCACCGTCTCCAGCCACCTCCACCAACTCTTCCCCAAACTCGGCATCACCTCCCGGGCCGCCCTCCGCGACGCGCTGGCAGAACCCACACGCCACACCCCCGACGACAATGCGACAGTGAAACCATGACCCAGGACTCCGCACCCCAGCCCTACGGAACCCCCGAAGTCCCCCGCGTCGCCGTCCGCGGCGAAGCCCGCCTCGAAGTCGACCCCGAAATCGCCCGCATCGGCATCACCGTCACCGCCCGCGGCACCGACCGACGCACCGCACTCGAAGACCTCACCCGCCGCAACAACACCGTCCTCGAACTCGTCAAGAGCTACGGCGACGCCGTCGAGAAGCTCGAAACCGGCGCCTTCTCCATCAACCCCGAACTCACCCGCCACGGCCGCGCCGAACGCATCCGCGCCTACCACGGCCGCGTCCACGTCACCGCCGAACTCAGCGACTTCACCGCCCTCGGCGAACTCACCACCCGCCTCGCCGACCTCGAACTCACCAGCGTCGACGGCCCCTGGTGGGCCCTGCGCCCCACCTCGCCCGCCCACGGCGAAGCCCGCCGCCAAGCCGTACTCGAAGCCGTCCAGCGCGCCCGCGAATACGCCGCCGCCCTCGGCGCCGACCTCGCCGCCCTCGTCGAACTCGCCGACCTCGGCGCCGAGAACGCCCTCCCGGCCTACCCGCCGACCGCCCCCGGCGGCGGCATGCGCACCATGGCCTTCAGCGCCTCCGAAGAAACCGCCCCGCCACTCGACCTCGAACCCCAGCGCCAAACCGTCCACGCCCAGGTGAACGCCCGCTTCACCATGACCCCGCCCCAGCTGTGAGCGTCCCCGCCCCGGCAGCCGCGTGGACCCTGGAGAGCCTGCGCGCCGACCACGCCCCCGCCATCCTCGACTTCGAACGGCAAAACCGGGCCTACTTCGCCCGCACCGTCCCCGACCGGGGCGACGCCTACTTCACCGGGTTCGCCGACCGCCACCGCGCCCTCCTCGCCGAGCAGGACACCGGGCTGTCCCGGTTCCACGTCCTCATCACCCGGCAGGGCGCCCTGGTCGGCCGCGTCAACCTCGTCGACATCGAGGACGGCAGCGCCGAACTCGGCTACCGCATCGGAGAACACGCCGCCGGCCGGGGCCTGGCCACCGCCGCCGTCGCGGAAATCTGCCGCATGGCGCAGGGCGCGTACGGGCTCTCCCGGCTCACCGCCGTCACCACCCTCGACAACCCGGGCTCCATGACCGTGCTCCGGCGCAACGGATTCACCCAGGTCGAGACCATGGCCGTCGACGGCCGACCGGGCGTCCGCTACGAGCGCCCGCCGGCCCCCGCCGACTGATCGAAGACGCGTACCCGCAGGCCCCCCGGGGGTGCTCATCAGAGCACCCCCATGCACATTCAACAATTGTCAACAACCTTTCGCCCAAAGGTTGTTGAGTGGACACCCGGAACCAATTTCCTACCGCCTGGTAGGGGCATACGCTCGCCCCATGCGCCGAGCAAAAATCGTATGTACCCTGGGCCCCGCCACCGACTCATACGACCAGATCAAAGCCCTGGTCGAAGCCGGAATGGACATCGCCCGCTTCAACCTCAGCCACGGCACCTACGCCGAACACGAGGAGCGTTACCAGCGCGTACGCAAAGCCTCCGACGAAACCGGCCGCAGCGTCGGCATCCTCGCAGACCTTCAAGGCCCGAAGATCCGCCTCGGCCGATTCGCCGAAGGCCCCGTACTCCTTGAACGCGGCGACGAATTCACCATCACCGTCGAAGACCTCGAAGGCGACCGCCACACCTGCGGCACCACCTACAAGGGACTCGCCACCGACGTCACCACCGGCGAACGCATCCTCGTCGACGACGGCCGCGTCACCCTCGAAGTCACCGGCATCGACGGCCCCCGCGTCCAGACCCTCGTCATCGAAGGCGGCATGGTCTCCGACCACAAGGGACTCAACCTCCCCGGCGTCGCCGTCTCCGTCCCCGCCCTCTCCGACAAGGACATCGACGACCTCCGCTGGGCCCTGCGCACCGGCGCCGACGTCATCGCCCTCTCCTTCGTCCGCAGCGGCCGCGACATCGAAGACGTCCACCGCGTCATGGACGAGGAAGGCCGCCGCCTCCCCGTCATCGCAAAGATCGAAAAGCCGCAGGCCGTCGAAAACATCGACGACATCGTCGCCGCCTTCGACGGCATCATGGTCGCCCGCGGCGACCTCGGTGTCGAAATGCCCCTCGAACAGGTCCCGATCGTCCAGAAGCGCGCCGTCAAACTCGCCAAGCGCAACGCCAAGCCCGTCATCGTCGCGACCCAGATGCTCGACTCGATGATCGACAACTCCCGCCCCACCCGCGCCGAAGCCTCCGACGTCGCCAACGCCATCATCGACGGCACCGACGCCGTCATGCTCAGCGGCGAAACCAGCGTCGGCAAGTACCCCGTCGAGACGGTCAAGACGATGTCCCGCATCGTCGAAGCCGCCGAAGAGGACATCCTCGCCAAGGGCCTGCCCCCGCTCACCGAACGCAGCAAGCCCCGCACCCAGGGCGGAGCCGTCGCCCGCGCAGCCGCCGAAATGGGCGACTTCCTCGGCGCCAAATTCCTCATCGCCTTCACCCAGAGCGGCGACACCGTCCGCCGCCTCTCCCGCTACCGCTCACCCATCCCCCTCCTCGCCTTCACCCCCGACCCCGCCACCCGCTCCCAGCTCAACCTCACCTGGGGCGTCGAAACCTTCCTCGGCCCCCACGTCGACTCCACCGACGCCATGGTCGCCCAGGTCGAAGAAGAACTCCTGCGCATCGGCCGCTGCGTACGCGGCGACGTCGTCGTCATCACCGCCGGCTCACCCCCCGGAGTCACCGGCTCCACCAACCTGGTCCGCGTCCACCACATCGGCGACCCCGTCCGCTGACGCCGCCAGGCAGCACCCCCGCGTCGGGCCCCGTCCCGCCCGACGCGGCCACGGCCGGCCGCCGGCTAGTACTTGGGCCCGATGTGCACGTCCATGAGCGCCACGGAGTCCTTCCGGGCGATGGAGACGTTGAAGGGATCGCTCCCACGGGCCAGGACCGTCCACTGGACCCCGACCTTGGTGAGCGTGTCCGTACACAGCTTCCGGATGTCGTCGGACTTGTTGGTGAAGAAGTACCGCGGATACTCGTACCGCTTGCCGTTCCGCACGGTCCAGTTGGTGATCCGGCACCCGTCGGAGTGGATCAGCCCCCGCACGAACTCCCACGGGTGAGCATCGACGATCTCCTGCTGCCACCCTTCGAGTACGATCCGCCGCTCATGCTTCTTGCCCGGCGCGTGCTGCGGGAACATGCACGTCCAGTGTCGTCCGTAGCTGGTGACGGCCACGCAGCCCTGCCTCTGCAGCAGGTAGACCTTGTCGTCAGGCCGGACGGCCTTGATCGCCGCGCGGCACAGTTCGATGAGCCCCGGCCATGCGTCGGCGCAGGCGATCCGGAGGTGGTGCCCTCCGCGAGGGTGCGGGCTGATGCAGCCGTCACCGAGATAGAGGCCCAGTAGGTACGCGTACGAGGCCTTGTCGGTAGGTGCTGCGCACGGGAGGGCGTGGGGGAGCAGGCGTGGAAGGGGTTCCAGGCGGGACTTCCACGCCCGGATCGCGGCCCGGGATATCCCGGTTTCCTTGCTGACGGAGTTCATGCTGCGCCCGTCGGTGAGCAAGTCCAGCGCGTGCCTGCGGGTGGCCATGTCATACATGTGGTCGACGCTGCCGTGCGACATTCGCTCACGTGGTGCATTTCGATGCGCTTCGCCGGAAAGAGTGATGGTCACGCGAAGATCGCGTGACCATGGAATCTAAGTAAAGTGCCCCAGGTGGGATTCGAACCCACACTGTCCGCTGTTTGAGAGCGGCCTCTCTGACCAGTTGGAGTACTGGGGCCTAAGAAACGAAGGCTCGGGGGAGCCCTACGCGAGACCACCTTACCGCAGCTAGGTAGGCTCAGGGGAGCTTGTTATGCCCCGCAAAGAGGAGCCATCGTGACCGCCGAGCACGAGTCGACGCCCACGCCCGACGCCGACCAGTCGCACGTTCCGCCGCTGACGACCCGCGTCGTCATCGCCGAGGACGAGGCGCTCATCCGTCTCGATCTGAAAGAGATGCTGGAGGAAGAGGGCTACTCCGTCGTCGGCGAGGCCGGGGACGGGCAGACGGCCGTCGAGCTGGCCCGCGAGCACCGGCCCGACCTGGTCATCCTCGATGTGAAGATGCCCGTCCTGGACGGGATCTCCGCGGCCGAGAAGATCGCGGAGGAGTCCATCGCCCCCGTACTGATGCTGACGGCGTTCTCGCAGCGCGACCTCGTCGAGCGGGCGCGGGACGCCGGGGCCATGGCGTACCTGGTGAAGCCGTTCAGCAAGAGCGACGTGGTGCCGGCCATCGAGATGGCGGTGTCGCGGTTCGCGGAGCTGAAGGCGCTGGAGAAGGAGGTCGCCGACCTCTCGCTCCGGCTGGAGACCCGCAAGCTCGTGGACCGTGCGAAGAGCATTCTGCAGACGCAGTACGGGCTGACCGAGCCGGCCGCGTTCCGGTGGATCCAGAAGACCTCCATGGACCGTCGTATGTCCATGCAGCAGGTTGCCGAGGCGGTCATCGAGGACGCCGAGGAGAAGAAGAACGCCGCGAAGTAGTACCGGGTATGCGTGAGGCCCGCCACCGGGGGAAGGTGGCGGGCCTCACGTGTGCAGCGAGGGGATCAGTCCTCGCCGAGGTAGGCCTTGCGGACGTCCTCGTTGTGCAGGAGCTCCTGGCCGGAGCCGCTGAGCACGATCTTGCCGATCTCCATCACGTGGGCCTGGTCGGCCAGCGAGAGGGCGGCCTGGGCGTTCTGCTCGACGAGCAGGATGGTGGTGCCGGTGGCCTTGAGTTCGGCGATGGTCGCCATGATCTTCTGCATCATCAGCGGGGAGAGGCCCATGGAGGGCTCGTCCAGCATGAGCAGCTTGGGTCGGGACATGAGGGCCCGGCCCATGGCGAGCATCTGCTGCTCACCGCCCGAGAGGGTGCCGGCGGCCTGCTTTCGGCGTTCGCCCAGGATGGGGAACATCTCGTAGGCGCGCTGGACGTCCTTCTCGATGCCCTCTTTGTCGGTGCGCAGGAAGGCGCCGAGCTGGAGGTTTTCGGCGATCGTCAGCCGGGGGAAGATGTGGCGTCCCTCGGGGGAGTGGGCGAGGCCCAGGGAGACGATCTTGTGGGCGGGGACCTGTGCGAGCGGCTTGCCGTCGAAGGTGACGGTGCCGCCGGCGGGTTTGAGCAGGCCGGAGAGGGTGCGCAGGGTGGTGGTCTTGCCGGCGCCGTTGGTGCCGACGAGGCAGACGATTTCGCCCTCGTTGACCTGGAAGGAGATGCCCTTGACGGCTTCGATCTTGCCGTAGGCGACCTTGAGGTCGTTGACCTCGAGCAGTGCGGTCACTTGGCTTCTCCGTCCGTGCTGGTGGTGCTGTCCGGGTCCGCGGCCGGCTCGGCGTCCGCGGTCGGCTCGGTGTCCGGCTCGGCGTCGGCTTCCGCCGGTGCCTCGGCTTCGGCTTCGGCGTCCGCTTCCGCCGGTGCCTCGGCTTCGGCCTCGGCCGCCGCGTGCTCCTCGGCGGCTTCGACCCCGGCGACCTCGGCCGCGCCCGGGTCGCCTTCGAAGGGCTCTCCGAGGTAGGCGGCGATGACGCGATCGTCGCCCTGGACTTCGGCCGCGGTGCCTTCGATGAGCTTTTCGCCCTGGACGAGGCAGGCGACGCGGTCGCAGAGGTTGAAGATGAAGCGCATGTCGTGCTCGATGACGAGTACGGCGATGCCCATGTCCCGGATGGCGAAGATGAGTTCTTCGGCCGCGCGGGTCTCCTGCGGGTTCATGCCGGCGGTCGGCTCGTCCAGGAGGATGAGGCCGGGGTCGCTGGCGAGGGCGCGGGCGATTTCGAGCTTGCGCTGCTCGCCGTAGGGGAGGTTCTTCGCGAGGTGCTGGGCCTTGTTCTGGAGGCCGATGAACTCCAGGAGCTCCATCGCCCGTGCCTCGCTGGCGGCTTCGGCCTTCTTGAAGCCGGGGCCGCGCAGGAGGGCGGACCAGAGGCCTTCCTTGGTGCGGGTGTGGCGTCCGACGAGGACGTTCTCCAGCACCGTCATGTTGTGGAAGAGCCGGATGTTCTGGAAGGTGCGGGCGATGCCGGCGCTGGTGACCAGGTGCGGCTTGGGCGGCAGGACCGTGCCCTTGTAGCTGACGGTTCCCTCGGTGGGGACGTACAGCCCGGTGAGGCAGTTGAAGAAGGTGGTCTTGCCGGCGCCGTTGGGGCCGATGAGGCCGACGATCTCGCCCGCGTTGACCTTGAGGTCCACGCCCTTGACGGCGGTGAGGCCGCCGAAGCGCATGGTGACGCCGCTGGCTTCGAGGACGGTGGTCGCCGTGGTGGTGGTGTCTGTGGTGGTCATGGTGTTCACGCACCCGCCTTGGCGGTGGCCAGGTCCGTGGGGGCCTGGTCAGCGGTGTCGTCGTGGTACTCGAGCTGCGCGCGCTTGTTGGCGATGAGGCCTTCGGGGCGGAAGCGCATGAGCAGGATGAGGGCGATGCCGAACGCGAGGAGCTGGTAGTCCTGGAGGAAGGCCAGCTTCGCCGGGATCAGGAAGAGCAGTGCGGCGCCGAGGATGGGGCCGCGGATGGTGCCCATGCCACCGAGGATGACGGCGGCGAGGAGGAACGCGGAGTTCGGCGGGACGGGCCCGGCGAAGACGTAGTTCTCGGGGACGACCGTGCTGTTGACGTGTGCCTGGACGGTGCCGGCGAGGCCGGCGAGGGTGGCGCCGAGGGCGAAGGCGATGAGCTTGACCTTGAAGCCGTTGATGCCCATGGCTTCGGCGGCGGTCTCGTCCTCGCGGATGGCGACCCAGGCGCGGCCGATGCGGCTGTTGCCGGCTCGGGCGAAGACCACGATGACCAGGGCCATCACGAGCAGCATCAGGAAGTAGTAGTTGGCGTAGGCGCCGAGGGTGATGCCGCCGACGTTGTGCGACTCCCCGAAGTTCCACCCGAAGAGTTCGAGGTGGGGGATGTTGGGGATGCCGTTGGGGCCGTTGGTGATGTCGGGGCCGGAGGTGCCGTCGAGGTTGCCCATGGCGATGCGGAAGATTTCTCCGAAGCCGAGGGTGACGATGGCGAGGTAGTCGCCGCGCAGGCGCAGGGTCGGGGCTCCGATGACCACGCCGAAGATCAGCGAGGCCAGGGCGCCGACGATGACCGCTGCCCAGAAGGGGAGCTGGAAGCCGAAGGCGGAGGCGGTGCTGCCGGAGACCAGGGCGGCGGCGTAGGCGCCGACGCCGAGGAAGGCGACGTAACCGAGGTCGAGCAGGCCCGCGAGGCCGACGACGACGTTGAGGCCGAGGGCGACGGTCGCGAAGATCAGGATGTTCACCGCGATGAGCGTGTACGTGTCGCCGCTCTGCTGGATGAACGGGAAGGCGATCGCGGCGGCCGCGGTGCCGATCAGGGTGACCTGGCGGTTCTTCGCGGTGATGGTGGTGAGCCGGTCGATGAGGCCGGACTTGAGCAGGGCCAGGGCTGCGGAGCCGACCGTGATCAGGTAGGCGACGAAGAGCTGGGGCTCCTTGTCGTCGGTGTCGATGCCGTAGGTGACGACGTAGAGGCCGATGGCGAAGACGCCGACGATGATGAGGATCTCGGCCCAGGAGGGCAGCTTCTTGGCGGGGGCCGCCTTGTGGCTGTCATCGGGGAGCTTGAGCGAGACGAGGGCCGGGATGAGGGAGCCGACGAAGGCGACGTAGGCGCCGGGTTCGAGGTGGACGACGCCGCCGAGGACGACGGTGATGGAGACGACCGTGAATCCGGTGGCCAGGAAGTTGCCGACGGCCAGGAACTGGATGGCCTTGCGGGAGCCGGTGGGGGCGAGCCAGCCGAGGCCCTTCACGCCGAGCGCGGAGAGCGCGTAGACGAGGGTGAGGACTGCTCCGGCGAGGGTGACGAACTGGATGGGGGCCGGGCTGCCGTAGTAGGTGAGGTCACCGGGGAACTCGGCGGTCCAGGTCCAGGCGAGGAAGGCGCTGACGATGGTCAGCAGGCTTCCGCCGATGACCGTGTAGAGCAGTGCGGTGCGGGAGACGTCACCGGTGCTCTCGGCTTCGGCTTCGAGCGGGAGGGTTGCTTCGTTGGTCATGGTTCTCACGCCCGATCCGCGACGCGCTCACCGAGCAGGCCTTGTGGCCGCACGAGGAGGACGACGATGAGGAGTACGAACGCCCAGACGTTGGACCAGGCTCCACCGCCGAGCTGCGACATGCCGGGGATGTCTTCGATGTAGGCGATCGACAGGGCTTCGGCGAGGCCGAGGACGACGCCGCCGACCATGGCTCCGTAGATGTTGCCGATGCCGCCGAGGACGGCTGCGGTGAAGGCCTTGAGGCCGAGGATGAAGCCCATCTCGAAGTTGATCTGGCCCTTGTCGAGGCCGTAGGCGACGGCTGCGACGGCGGCGAACGCGGCACCGATGGCGAAGGCCATGACGATGATGCGGTCGGTGTTGATGCCCATCAGCTTCGCGGTGTCGGGGTCCTGCGCGGTGGCCTGCATGGCGCGGCCGCTGCGGCTCTTCTGGACGAAGATGCCGAGGGCGAGCATGCAGAGCGGGGCGAGGATGAGGACGAAGAGGTCCGCGCGCTGGATGGCGAGGCTGTCGGTGATCTTGAAGGCTTCGCCCTTGAACTCGGGGAAGCTGACGGCCTTCTTGGCGTCCGGGTAGAACTGCCAGACGAGCTGCTGCAGCGCGATCGAGAGGCCGATTGCGGTGATGAGGGGGGCGAGCCGGGGAGCGCTGCGCAGGGGACGGTACGCGAAGCGTTCGGCTGCGGTGGCTACGGCGACGGAGGCGAGTGCGCCTCCGACGATCATGACGGGAATCGCGATCAGCAGGGAGGTGCCGGTCGGGAGGGCGGCGTAGGCGGTGAGCGCGCCGAAGCCGCCGATCATGAAGATCTCGCCGTGGGCGAAGTTGATGAGCTGGACGATGCCGTAGACCATGGTGTACCCGATGGCTATGAGGCCATAAAGGGCACCGAGGGCAAGGCCGTTGGCCAGCTGTTGCGGCAGTTCGTGCACCGCAGGGCCTCCGATGAGCGTGTCGGATAAGACTCCGCGCGAGGGCGCTGTTGCGCCCTCGCGCGGTGGGTGTGGTTCAGGTACGGCTGGTGGTGCGGGGTTTTACGGGATTACTGGTTGAACGTGTCGCTCTTGACGTCGATCCACTTGCCGCCCTCGACCTTGTAGACCGTGAGCTGCTTGTTGGTGGTGTCGCCGTACTCGTCGAAGGCGACCTTGCCGGTCACGCCTTCGAAGGACACCTTGCCGAGGGCCTCGACGACCTTGGCGCGGGCGTCGGTCGGCAGCTTGCCGCCGTTGCCGGCGACGACGTTCTTGACGGCCTGGACGACGGCCCAGCCGGCGTCGTAGGAGTAGCCGCCGTAGGCCGCGTAGGGGTCCTTGTAGCCGCCGGCCTGGTAGTCGGCGATGAAGGTCTTGGCGGTGGGCAGCTTCTCGACCGGGTAGCCGATCGAGGTGGAGAGGTCGCCCTCGTTGGCCTCGCCGGAGGCGGAGATGAAGGCGGGGTCCTGGATGCCGTCGCCGCCCATGAGCGGGATGTTGGCTCCGGCCTTCTTGATCTGGTCGGCGAGGAGGCCGCCCTCGGGGTACTGGCCGCCGAAGTAGACGGAGTCGGCGCCGGAGGTCTTGACCTTGTCGGCGGTGGAGGAGAAGTCGGTCTCCTTCACGGTGACGTGGTCGGTGCCGACGACCTCGCCGCCGAGCTTCTTGAACTCGTCGGAGAAGATCGAGGCGAGGCCGGCGCCGTAGGTCTGCTTGTCGTCGACGACGAAGACCTTCTTCTTGCCGGCGTCCTTGAAGAGGTACTGGGCGGCGAACTTGCCCTGGACCACGTCGGTGGCGGCGGTGCGGAAGTAGGTCTTGAAGGGGCGCTTGAACTCGCCCTTGCCCCAGTTGTCGCCCTGGCTGAGCGCGGGGTTGGTGTTGGCGGGGGAGACCTGCGCCAGGTTGGCGGAGGCGAAGACGCCCTGCATCTGCTGCGCGACGCCGGAGTTCAGCGGGCCGACGACGCCGACGACGTCCTTGTTGCCGACGAGCTTGGTGGCGTTGGCCTGGCCGGAGGCGGGGACCGCCTGGTCGTCGAGGGCTTCGACCTTGAACTCGATGCCGGGGACCTCGTTGTTCTTGTTGGCCGTCTTGGCCGCGAGGTCTACCGAGTTCTTGATGCCCTGGCCGAGCGCGGAGAGCGAGCCGGTGAGGGGGGCGTCCACGCCGATGACGACGACGGTCTTGCCGCCGTCGGACTTGTCCCCGCCGGTCTTGGCCTCATCGCGCGATCCGCAGGCGGTGAGGGTCAGTGCTCCCGTGGTGATCACGGTGGTGAGGACGAGCAAAGAACGGTGTCGCACGATTCTTCCTTTCCCTGGCGCGGCCCCCTCATATGAGGTGCCGTTGGGTCGCCGGGCCGCACTGGGATGTCCACGGCCGTGCTGGGTTGCGCCCTGCAGCGCGGTGACTGGCCGTGACTCTAGGCCGAGGTGGCGAGTGCGGGGAGCAGGGAAAGGATGATGTGACTGTCTTGTTATGCCGAGGCCAAGAATGTGTGGCGGGAGTGTGGACAATTCGGGCGTTTGGCCACTTCGGGGAATGTCCGCATGGTGAGAATTCCCCGTTCCCCTAAGGGGCTTGAGGGGTTCATGCTCCTGTCATTGATCAAAAGGCCCCGATTGTCGCTGACTGTGCCCGGAAGAATCCGGGGGGTGGCATTCCGCAGGGGAATAACGGGATTCTGTGGGGCGTCGGCATTACTGAGGGTAATTTTTGCTCTTGATCCACTTCGGGTGGATCGATCTTGATCCGGGGCTCGGAGGGCTTCCGACCTGCGGATCGGGTCCGCGCCCCCGTGCGCCCGGAAGTCGGACAGCGCGCACGGGATTCCGGTCACCCGGGCGGACTGGGGGGTCGCCAGTTCTCGGAGCTCCAGGTTGCCCCGTTCTGTTCGGCGCAGCGCTGCGCCGTGAACCGGTCGACGAGCTCAAGTGCCTTGTCCAGACCGGCAGTTCGCTCCTCGGCACGGCCTGCGGCGACGGCTTCCTCGTGGATCGTGTACTGGTCGTTCGACAGGCCCTTCTGCTCCCAGTCGAGCCCGGCCCATTTGCTGCCCTTGAGGGTCTCCTTCGCCCAGTAGGACACCAGACTTGTGCAGATCTGGGCGGGCGAGGAGGGGCTGGAAACGGGCGTTGGCTTGGGTCCTGGGGCGGGTGGGGCGGATGTGGAGCATCCGGACAGGGCGAGTGCCGCCAGGAGTGCGGCGGCACCGCAGCGGGCCGCGGTGCGTGGCTTGGTCCCCATGAAGGGAAGGTAGGCCGTCACCTTCGGTGACACAACAGTCGTCGCGGGGCCGGGCGCGGACTGGCGGATTCCGGGCGGTTGCCGGGTCCGTAGGGGCCGGGGCCCGGCTCGTGAGCGCCCTCGGGCCGGGTCCGTACGCGCCGCAGGCCCGGGTCCGGCCCCTCGGCGGGGCGGGATCCGGGCCTGCGGGGGGCTCGTCGCGGGCGGGTCAGGCCCCGGCGGCGGGGTCCGCGTCGCGCAGCAGGCAGGTCAGGCGGGCGGTGCACACCCGACGGTCCTGCTCGTCGCTGATGACGATCTCGTACGTGGCGGTGGAGCGGCCGCGGTGCACGGGGCTGGCGACGCCGGTGACCAGGCCGGAGCGCGCGCCGCGGTGGTGGGTGCAGTTCAGGTCCACACCGACGGCGATCTTGGTGATGCCGCCGTGCATCATGGCGCCGACCGAGCCGAGGGTCTCGGCGAGTACGGCCGAGGCGCCGCCGTGCAGCAGCCCGTACGGCTGGGTGTTGCCCTTGACCGGCATGGTGCCGACGACCCGCTCCGCCGAGGCTTCGAGGATGCGGATGTCCATCCGCTCGCCGAGGTCGCCCGCCGAGAACAGTGCGGGCAGGTCGATGCCCAGCGCCGTGTACTCGTCGAGTACCTCCTGCGGGAACTTCACAGCGTGCTGCTCGCCCATGGTCAGGCTCCGTTCGTGTGTCAACGCTCGTTAACCGTCTTGTCCTGAGGTCGTTCTATCAGGCCGGTTCGAAGCGCACGACGACGGACTTGCTCGCGGGGGTGTTGCTGGTGTCCGCGGTGGAGTCGAGCGGGACCAGCACGTTGGTCTCGGGGTAGTACGCGGCCGCGCAGCCGCGGGCGGTCGGGTAGTGCACGACGCGGAAGCCGGGCGCGCGCCGCTCGACGCCGTCCTTCCACTCGCTGACCAGGTCCGTGTACGAGCCGTCCGCGAGCCCCAGCTCCGCCGCGTCCTCGGGGTTGACCATGACGACGCGGCGGCCGCCGGTGATCCCGCGGTAGCGGTCGTCGAGGCCGTAGATGGTGGTGTTGTACTGGTCGTGGCTGCGCAGGGTCTGCAGGAGGAGCCGGCCCTCGGGGATCTTCGGGTACTCGACGGGTGCGGCGGTGAAGTTCGCCTTGCCGGTCTTGGTGGGGAAGCGGCGCTCGTCGCGCGGGGCGTGCGGGAGGCGGAAGCCCTCGGGGCGGGCCGCGCGGGCGTTGAAGTCCTCGAAGCCGGGGATCACCCGGGAGATCCGGTCGCGGATGGCCGCGTAGTCGCGCTCGAACTCCTCCCACGGGGTGGCGGAGGCGGCGCCGAGGACGGCGCGGGCCATGCGGGCCACGATGGCCGGTTCGGAGAGCAGGTGCGGGGAGGCCGGGGGGAGGTTGCCGCGGGAGGCGTGGACCATGCCCATGGAGTCCTCGACGGTGACGAATTGTTTGCCGCTCGCCTGGACGTCCTTGTCGGTACGGCCGAGGGTGGGCAGGATCAGGGCGCGCCGGCCGGTGACCGCGTGGGAGCGGTTGAGCTTGGTGGAGACGTGGACGGTCAGACGGGCGCGGCGGATCGCGGCCTCGGTGACGTCGGTGTCGGGGGTGGCGCCGACGAAGTTGCCGCCCATGGCGAAGAGGACCTTGGCCTTGCCGTCGCGCAGGGCCTGGATGGAGCGGACGACGTCGTAGCCGTGGCCGCGCGGCGAGGTGATGCCGAATTCCTTGTCGAGGGCGTCGAGGAAGGCGGGCGCGGGGCGTTCGAAGATCCCCATGGTGCGGTCGCCCTGGACGTTGGAGTGGCCGCGGACGGGGCAGACGCCGGCGCCCGGGCGGCCGATGTTGCCGCGCAGCAGGAGCAGGTTGACGACCTCGCGGATGGTGGCGACGGAGTGCTTGTGCTGGGTGAGGCCCATGGCCCAGCAGATGATGGTGCGCTTCGAGGCCAGGACCATGGCCAGCGCCCGCTCGATCTCGGGGCGGGTGAGGCCGGTGGCGGTGAGGGTCTCGGCCCAGTCGGCTTCCCCGGCGGCGGCCGCGAGCTCCTCGTAGCCGTGGGTGTGCTCGCGGATGAAGGCCTCGTCGGTGGCGCCCCCGGTCTCGATGACGAGCTTGTTGAGGAGTCGGAAGAGGGCCTGGTCGCCGCCGATGCGGATCTGGAGGAAGAGGTCGTTGAGTGCGGTGCCCTTGAGCATGCCGATCGGGGTCTGGGGGTTCTTGAACCGCTCCATGCCGGCCTCGGGCAGCGGGTTCACCGAGATGATCCTCGCGCCGGCGGACTTGGCCTTCTCCAGGGCGGAGAGCATGCGCGGGTGGTTGGTGCCCGGGTTCTGTCCGGCGACGATGATCAGGTCGGCCTGGTGGAGGTCTTCGAGGTTGACGCTGCCCTTGCCGATGCCGATGGTCTCGTTCAGCGCGGAGCCCGAGGACTCGTGGCACATGTTGGAGCAGTCGGGCAGGTTGTTGGTGCCGAACTCGCGGGCGAAGAGCTGGAAGAGGAACGCGGCCTCGTTGCTGGTGCGGCCCGAGGTGTAGAAGAGGGCCTCGTCGGGGGAGTCGAGGGCGGTCAGCTCCTCGGCGATGATCTCGAAGGCCCGCTCCCAGGGGACGGCCTGGTACCGGTCGGCGCCTTCGGGCAGGTACATCGGCTCGGTGATGCGGCCCTGCTGGCCCAGCCAGTACCCGGAGCGGCCGGCGAGGTCGGCCAGGGGGTGCTCGGCGAAGAAGTCCGGGGTGACCCGGCGCAGCGTGGCCTCCTCGGCGACGGCCTTGGCGCCGTTCTCGCAGAACTCGGCGGTGTGCCGCTTGTCTCCCTCGGGCCAGGCGCAGCCCGGGCAGTCGAAGCCGTCTTTCTGGTTGACCTTGAGCAGGGTGCGCGCGGTACGGGCGACGCCCATCTGCTGCTGCGCGATCCGCAGGGTGTGCCCGATCGCGGGCAGGCCGGCGGCGGCACGCTTGGGGGGCGCCACCTGCGGCGCGTGCTGTACGGGATCACCTGCGGGCGGCTTGGTGGCCATGTCGCTCCCCTTTGAGCAGTCGAGCATCGCAGCGTCGGCCGCTGCGGGTATTCGCGTAGACGTCCGATCCTGTCACGCCCGGCTGACATCGCCGACGCCGGAATTGTCAGCGGGGCCGCCTAGGATCGGGGGCGTGGCAGAGAACGCATCGAAGAAGACCGACCAGCCGACCGCAGCGGACCGCCCCCGCCTGATGCTCATGGACGGGCACTCCCTGGCGTACCGGGCGTTCTTCGCGCTGCCCGCGGAGAATTTCACGACGGCGACCGGGCAGCCGACGAACGCCATCTACGGCTTCGCGTCGATGCTGGCGAACACGCTGCGCGACGAGGCGCCCACGCACTTCGCGGTGGCGTTCGACGTCTCGCGCAAGACGTGGCGCTCGACGGAGTTCCCCGAGTACAAGGCGAACCGCTCCAAGACCCCTGATGAGTTCAAGGGGCAGGTCGAGCTGATCGGCGAGCTCCTGGACGCGATGAAGGTGCCGCGGTTCGCGGTCGACGGCTTCGAGGCCGACGACGTGATCGCCACGCTGGCGACGCAGGCGGAGGCCCTCGGCTTCGAGGTCCTGATCGTCACGGGCGACCGGGACTCCTTCCAGCTCGTCTCCGAGCACACCACCGTGCTGTACCCGACCAAGGGCGTCTCCGAGCTGACCCGGTTCACCCCGGAGAAGGTCGAGGAGAAGTACGGTCTCACCCCGCAGCAGTACCCGGACTTCGCGGCGCTGCGCGGCGATCCGTCGGACAACCTGCCCGGCATCCCGGGCGTGGGTGAGAAGACCGCCGCGAAGTGGATCACCCAGTTCGGGTCGTTCGCGGAGCTGGTCGAGCGCGCCGAGGAGGTCAAGGGCAAGGCCGGGCAGAACTTCCGGGACCACCTGGAGGCCGTGAAGCTCAACCGGGTCCTGACCGAGATGGTCAAGGACGTGGAGCTGCCCAAGGCCGCGGGCGACCTGGCCCGCCTGCCGTACGACCGCTCCGCCGTCACGGGCGTGCTGGACGTGCTGGAGATCCGCAACGCCTCGCTGCGCGAGCGGCTGCTGGCGGTGGACCCGGGCGCCGCCGAGGAGCCGGCCCCGGCTCCGGCCGCCGGTGTGGAGCTGGACGCGAGCGTGCTGGGCGCGGGCGAGCTGGCGCCGTGGCTGGCGGCCCGCGGGGGCGAACCGCTCGGCATCTCCACCGTGGACAGCTGGGCGCTGGGCCAGGGCAATGTCAGCGAGATCGCGATGGCCGCGGCCGGCGGGGCCGCCGCCTGGTTCGAGCCGTCCGCGCTGGACGAGGCCGACGAGCGGGCCTTCGCGGCCTGGGCCGCCGACCCGGCGCGCCCCAAGGTGGTGCACAACGCCAAGGGCCTGATGCGGGTCTTCCCCGAGCACGGCTGGAGCCTGGCCGGCGTCACCATGGACACCGCGCTCGCCGCGTACCTGGTCAAGCCGGGCCGCCGCTCCTTCGCGCTGGACGTGCTGTCCAACGAATACCTGCACCGCGAGCTCCAGCCCGCCGCGGCCGACGGCCAGCTCGCCTTCGGCGCCGACGAGACCGCCGAGGCGGAGGCGCTGATGGCGCAGGCCCGCGCCGTCCTCGACCTCGGCGAGGCCTTCACCGGCAAGCTCGCCGAGGTCGGCGCCGCCGAGCTGCTCCACGACATGGAGCTGCCCACCTCGGAGCTGCTGGCCCGGATGGAGCGGGCGGGCATCGCCGCCGACCGCGACCACCTGGAGGCCATGGAGCAGCAGTTCGCCGGAGCCGTGCAGCAGGCGGTGAAGGAGGCGCACGCGGCGGTCGGGCACGAGTTCAACCTCGGCTCGCCCAAGCAGCTCCAGGAGGTGTTCTTCGGCGAGCTGGACCTGCCGAAGACGAAGAAGACCAAGACCGGCTACACCACGGACGCGGACGCGCTGGCCTGGCTGGCCACGCAGACCGACCACGAACTGCCGGTGATCATGCTGCGCCACCGGGAGCAGGCCAAGCTGCGCGTCACCGTCGAGGGCCTCGTCAAGACGATCGCCGCCGACGGCCGGGTGCACACCAGCTTCAGCCAGACCGTCGCCGCGACCGGACGCCTGTCCTCCACCGACCCCAACCTGCAGAACGTGCCGGTGCGTACCGACGAGGGCCGGGCCATCCGCCGCGGCTTCGTCGTCGGCGAGGGCTTCGAATCCCTCATGACCGCCGACTACAGCCAGATCGAGCTGCGCGTCATGGCGCACCTCTCCGAGGACGAGGGCCTGATCGAGGCGTTCCTGTCCGGCGAGGACCTGCACACCACCGTCGCCTCCCAGGTGTTCGGAGTGGAGCGCTCCGGGGTCGACGCCGAGATGCGGCGCAAGATCAAGGCGATGTCGTACGGGCTCGCGTACGGGCTCTCCGCCTTCGGTCTGGCCCAGCAGCTGAACATCGAGCCCGCCGAGGCGCGCGGCCTGATGGAGACCTTCTTCGAGCGGTTCGGCGGCGTCCGGGACTACCTGGGCCGCGTGGTCGAGGAGGCCCGGGCCACCGGGTACACGGCGACGGTCTTCGGCCGCCGCCGCTACCTGCCCGACCTCAACAGCGACAACCGCCAGCGCCGCGAGGCCGCCGAGCGGATGGCGCTGAACGCCCCGATCCAGGGCACCGCGGCCGACATCGTCAAGGTCGCGATGCTGCGCGTGGACAAGGCGATCACCGAGGCCGGCCTGAAGTCGCGGATGCTGCTCCAGGTCCACGACGAAATCGTGCTGGAGATCGCCCCGGGCGAGCGGAAGAAGGTCGAGGAGCTGGTGCGCCGCGAAATGGGCGCCGCCGTGGAGCTCCGCGCCCCGCTGGACGTGTCGGTGGGCGTCGGCGCCGACTGGGAGTCGGCGGCACACTGAGGCACTTGGGCACTTGGGCACTTGGGCTCTGAGGCTCTGAGGGTCTGAGTGAGGTACTGAGAGAACGTTCGCCGGACGCCCGTCCCCGCAAAAGCCGCTACGCGGTGGGGACGGGCGTCCGCGCGTCCTCCTCCGTACGGGACGGCTCGCGCCGATGGGGGAGGAGTCGTACGAGGACCCCGTACAGCAGCAGGCCCACGGCGAGCCCGCCGCCCGCGCCGAAGCAGACGGTCGGGATGATGTCGAGCGGGGTGCGGATCCGGTCGAAGAACGTGAAGAAGCGCAGCACGCGCATCGTCACCCCGACGGCCACGCACACCGTGACCAGCGCGACCGCGCCCAGCAGCTCCGCCCGGCCGAGCACCGCCACGGCCGCGGGGGCGGCGCGGTCGGGCAGGCGGCGCACGGCGGTCACCGTGAACCAGAACAGGGCGCAGGCGGCGACCGCCGAAGTCCCGTACTGCACGTATGTATAGAGGGGGAGCCCGTTCGCGAACGGCTCGCCGAGCACGGGCAGCGCGTCCGTCCCCCACCGGTGCGGGTGCGTGAAGCTGTCCCAGACCACGTGCGTGAGCGAGCCGGCGACCGCCGAGAGGTAGAACCAGAGCGCGAGCGCGGGCAGTCCGCGGCCGCCGCCCCGCCAGTCCTCGCCGCGTACGAAGGCGTGTATCCGGCCCTGGCGGCGGCGTGGCAGGAGCGCGATCAGCGGTTCGCGCAGCAGAAGCCAGCAGGCCGCGAGCGCGGCGGTCAGCACGGCGTCCGCGGTGAACACCCCGGGCAGCGAGTGCGCGAACGCGCCGTACGGCCAGACGCCCGGGACGACGGCGTCCGCGAAGTAGAACGTGTCCGGCGCGAACGACCCGAGGACGAGCGCCGACGCGACCAGCGGTCCGCGGGCGCGGCCCGTCCGTCGGACGGCCGGCAGGACGGCGGCGGCGTGGCTGAGGGTGAACGGCATGGAGTCTCTTCCTTACTTCGGGTCAATGCGCCCCGAACGGTCCGGGTCAGTATGCGCGAGCTGCCCGGCAGGTGGGGAAGTGGTGAATTCCGGGCGCCGATCGGTGCAGGATGAAGGGAGTTGACGTAAGGTCACGCCGACGTCGAGGGGGAGGGGACCCGGCTCATGTCGGCTCGGATCGGAAGCAGGCTGCGCAGGGGAGGGGCCGCGGTCGTGGTCTGCGCACTCGTCGCAGCGGCGCTCACGGCATCCCAAGGCCCCGCGGAGGAGCGAATATCCGCGGCGGACACCGGGAACGCCCCGCCCGTGCAGCCGTCTCGGCCCTCCGATTCCGGCGGGGACTCCGACTACCTGACCGAACTCCCGCCCCTGGCGGCCGAGCCGTCGCAGCAGGCCCCGGTCGCGCAGCCGTCCCAGCCGGTCACCGAGGCGGTGGCGCCGCACAACGAACCCGTGGCCATGGGCGGCGGGGAGGGCGCACAGGGAATCCCGGCGACGGTCCTGGCGGCGTACCGGCTGGCCGAGCAGAAGGTGGGGCAGACCGACCCCGGCTGCGGACTGCGCTGGCAACTCCTCGCGGCGATCGGCAAGGTCGAGTCCGGGCAGGCCCGCGGCGGCCGCGTGGACACCGCCGGCACCACGCTGCGGCCGATCCTGGGCCCCGTACTCGACGGCAACGGCTTCGCGAACATCCGGGACACGGACGGCGGGGAGTACGACGGGGACGCCGCCTACGACCGGGCGGTCGGCCCGATGCAGTTCATCCCGTCCACCTGGGCGGCCTGGGGCCAGGACGCGGACGGCGACGGCCGCCGCAACCCGAACAACGTGTACGACGCCGCCCTGGCGGCCGGCCGCTACCTCTGCGCGGGCACCCGCGACCTGCGCGTACCCGCCGATCTGGACCGCGCGGTGCTCTCGTACAACCAGTCCGCGGAGTACCTGCGCACGGTGAAGTCCTGGTTCACGTACTACCTCCAGGGCACGCACGAGGTCCCGAACGCGGGTGCGGACCAGCCCCCGGCGCCGCCCAAGCCGAAGCCCAAGCCGACGCCGACGCCGTCCCCGAGCCCGACGCCGACCCCGGTGCCCACGCCGACCCCGAAGCCCACCCCGAAGCCCACCCCGACGCCGACCCCGACGCCGGACCCGAAGCCCACCCCGACGCCGACCCCGACGCCGGACCCGAAGCCCACCCCGACTCCGACTCCGAAGCCCACACCCACGCCGAGCCCGACGCCGACGCCGACGCCGACGCCGACTCCCACGCCGACGGCGAGCGCGCGGCCGACCCCGACGCCCACCCCGAGCCCCTCGGCCACGCGCAAGGAGTCCCCGTCCGCTTCCCCGTCCGCGTCCCCCTCCCCCACCGGGACCAAGGCCCCGTAGCGGGGGAGCCCATCGAGCAGCCCGACGGCCCGCCGGAGAACCGGCGGGCCGTCGTGGTCCCGCAGGCCGGTGGCACCGGCCCAGACGGTTCTCATCTGCGCCGCGCGTTGCTACGGTGCGGGCTCCGCCCTGACGTTCCATCAGATTTCGGAGGCCCCGGCATGCGCGCATTCGTCGCCGCCGCCATCGGGCTTGCCGCCGCGCTGGCCCTCGTGTTCGCCGTCACGGCGTTCGGGGCGCCCGAAGGCAAGACCTCGCCCAAGCCCCTGCTCACCACCGCGCCCAGCGCGCCCGGACAGTAGAGGAGGCCCGGCCTTGAGACGTACCGCCAGCCTCGTCCTGCTCGCCTTCGCCGTGTTCCTCGCCGCCCTCGCACCGCTGCTGCGCTGGTACGCGTACCCCAGGCTCGCCAAGATCCCGCCGAGCCAGTACCAGGAGATGGTGATGGAGGCGAAGGACGCGACCCTCCTCGACTACACCGCCGGCATGCAGCCCAAGAAGGTCGACAAGGTCACCATCGTCCAGACCCTGAAGGGCAACGTCGAGGCGTCGAACGAGATCGAGGCGAGCGCGGGCAAGGACGTCGTCGTCTGGGACACCCTCACGTACATCATGGGCCCGGACGGGAAGATGGTCTCCCAGATCCCCGAGCGCTACATCTTCGACGCCCACAGCCAGGACCCGGTGCACGCCACCGGCGAGATGGTCGACGGCGACCCGGTCAAACGCGAGGGCATCGAGTTCAAGTGGCCGTTCTTCACCGAGCCGCGCGACTACCTCTACTTCGACGCGCAGAGCCGCACCGCCTCGCCCATCCACTACGTCGGCCCGCGCACGTACCGCGGGATGGACGTCTACTACTACGAGCAGACCCTGCCCTGGACCAAGGTCGCCCTGCCGAAGAAGATGCCGATCGAGGGCATCGACCCGAAGACCTTCGAACAGAGCACCGGCACCAGCCTCTGGTACCAGGCCAAGGCGATGTTCTGGGTCGACCCCGTGACCGGGGCGCCCGTCAACGCCGAGCAGGTCATCGAGCAGGAGATGCGCGGCGGCATCGCGGCCGGCGCGCCCGACGGCAGGCTCACCGTCTTCGCCGGGCACGTGAAGATGCGCGAGGACTACGCCGCGTACACCGTCGATCTGGTCAAGTCGAACCGTACGAAGGTCCTCGCCCTGCACACGTACGGCCCGATCGGCCTGGCGGCCGGCGCCCTCGTCCTGCTCGGGCTGGCGCTGTGGCTGGAGGCCCGCGGCCGCCGCGGCGGGACGGAGGACGGGGAGGGGCTCACCACGAGGCTCACTGCTGTCGCCTGAGCCGGGCGTTGGTGTGCCGGGTGGGCTCGGCGGCCGCCGGATCCTCCGGCCAGGGGTGCTTGGGGTAGCGGCCGCGGAGCTCGGCGCGCACGGCGCGGTAGCCGCCCCGCCAGAAGGAGGCCAGGTCGGCGGTCACGGCGGCGGGCCGTCCGGCCGGGGACAGCAGGTGCACGAGTACGGGCACCCCGGCCACCTTCGGGGTCTCGGCCAGCCCGAACAGCTCCTGCAGCTTCACGGCGAGGACCGGCTGCCCGTGCCCGTGCTCGGCGGAGTAGTCCACCCGGATCCGGGAGCCGCTGGGCACCTCGATCCGCTCCGGGGCCAGCTCGTCGAGGCGGGCGGCCTCGCCGGTGGCCCAGGGCAGCAGCCGGTTCAGCGCCTGCCCGGCGTCGATCCGCCCGAGATCGGCGCGGCGGCGGGCCCGGGACAGCTCGGGCTCCAGCCAGTCGTCGGCGCGGTCCAGCAGGGCGTCGTCGTCCTGTACGTCGGGCCAGTCGCCGCCGAGCGTGCGGTGCAGGAAGCCGAGCCGGGCCCGGAGCATCTGCGCGTCCGGGGACCAGCGCAGCAGGCCGAGGCCCTCGCCGCGCAGGCCGTCGAGGAGGGCGGCCCGGACGAGGTCCGGGTCGGGGTTCCTCAGCGGCCGCGCAGCGAGCTCGATGGCGCCGAGCCGTTCCACGGAGCGGGCGACGAGGTCGCCGTCCTCCCAGCGGACCTCCTCGCCGGAGGCGAGCAGGTGCCGGGCCGCGGCGCGGGCGGTGTCCTCGTCGATGACGGCGGCCAGCCGGACCCGGGCGGAGGCGGAATGCGGCCCCCGGTCGGCGACCGCGACGGCCACCCACGGCGCACTGCGCAGCCCCGAGCCCTCCCCGAGCTCGGCCGCCGTCCCGGAGGCCATCAGGAACGCCCCCTCCCCCTTCGCCTTGGCGACGCGCTCCGGGAACGCGAGGGCCGCGACGAGCCCGGCGGCGTCGTCGGAAAGCGCTTCTTCCCCCACCCCGCCCCTTCCCGAAACCGGGCTCTGCCCGGACCCGGCCCTCAAACGCCGGGCGGGCTGCACAGCAGGCGCGGCCCCCGAAGGGGTCCGGGGCGAAGCCCCGGTTTCGGCGGCACCCGCGGCGCGTTCCAGCCGCTTGGCCTCCGCTCGCCAGCGCGCCGCGTAGCCGTCGCCGCCGGCGCGGGCCCGGCGCCAGGCGGCGGCGAGGTCGTCCCCGTACTCCCGCGGCGGCTCCTCGCTCAGCAGGGCGACGATCTCCGCCGCGCGGCGGGGTCCCAGCGCGGCGGAGCCGTCCAGCAGGGCGCGGGCCATGCGCGGGTGCAGTCCGAGCCGGGCCATCCGCTGCCCCCGCGCGGTGACCCGGCCCGCCGGGTCCACCGCGCCCACCGCGACCAGCACCTCCCGCGCCGCGGCCATCGCCCCGGCCGGCGGCGGGTCCAGCAGCGCCAGCCCGGACGCGTCCGGATCGCCCCAGCACGCCGCCTGGAGTGCGAACTGTGCCAGGTCCGCGATCCGGATCTCGGGGGAGGGGAACGCCGAGAGGCGGCCGTCCTCCGCTTCCGGCCAGCAGCGGTACACCGCCCCCGGCGCCTCGCGTCCGGCCCGGCCCGCCCGCTGGCGCCCGGCCGCGCGCGACGCCCGTACGGTCGCCAGCGCGCCCAGCCCCCGTGCGTGGTCCACCCGGGGTTCGCGGGCCAGTCCGGAGTCCACGACCACCCGTACGCCCGGCACGGTCAGGCTGGACTCCGCCACCGCGGTGGACAGGATCACCCGGCGGTGCGGCCGGGCGGACAGCGCCGCGTCCTGCACCGCCGCCGGGGCGCGCCCGTGGAGCTGGAGCACCTCCGCCTCCACCCCGCCCAGCTGCCCCGCGACCCGGGCGATCTCCCCGACGCCGGGCAGGAAGCACAGCACGTCGCCGGAACGTTCCGCCAGCGCCCGCCGCACCACCGAGGCCACGTGCGCCAGCTGCGCCGGGTCCACCCGCATGCCGTGCGGGGGCCGCACCGGCCGGGCCGGCGGGGCCCAGACCGTCTCCACCGGGTACGAGACCCCCGCGGCCTCCACCACCGGCGCGTGCCCCAGCAGCCGGGCCCAGCCGGCCGCGTCGGTCGTCGCGGAGGCCGCGACCAGCCGCAGCTCCGGGCGCAGGGTTTCCCGTACGTCCAGGAGGAAAGCGGCGACCGTGTCGGCGTCGAGGTGCCGCTCGTGGCACTCGTCCAGCATCACCACGTCGACCCTCCCCCCGCCTCCGGCGGGGGAACCCCCGGCGAGCTCCTGGTCCCGCTGGAGCCTCTGGAGCAGTACGCCGGTGGTCACGACCTCGACCACCGTGCCCGGTCCCGCCACCCGCTCGCCGCGCACCGTGAAGCCCACGGAGCCGCCGACCGGCTCGCCCAGCAGCCAGGCCATTCGGCGCGCCGCCGCCCGGGCCGCGATCCGCCGGGGCTCGGCGACGATCACCTTGCGGCGCGGTCCGCCCCCCACCAGCCCTGCCAGCACCAGCGGCACCAGCGTGGTCTTGCCGGTGCCGGGCGGCGCGCAGAGCACCGCCGTGCCGTGGGCGTCCAGCGCGGAGACCAGCGCGGGCAGGGCCTCGCGTACGGGAAGGGCGTCGAGGTCGGCCTGGCGGATCAAGGCGTCAGTCCCTCTCGCAGACGAAGATCGCGGTGCCCGGGATCAGGTTGCCGCGCAGCGGGGACCAGCCGCCCCACTCCTGGGTGTTCCACGCGGGCCACTCCGGCTCCACGAGGTCGACCAGGCGGAACCCGCCCGCCACCACGTCCCGGACGCGGTCGCCGAGGGTGCGGTGGTGCTCCACGTAGACGGCGCGGCCCTGCTCGTCCTGCTCGACGTACGGGGTCCGGTCGAAGTAGGAGGCGGCGATCGAGAGCCCCTCCGGGCCGGCCTCGTCGGGGAAGGCCCAGCGGATGGGGTGGGTGACGGAGAAGACCCAGCGGCCGCCGGGGCGCAGCACGCGGTGGACCTCGCGCATGACGTTGACGGGGTCGGCGACGAAGGGGACGGCTCCGTACGCGGAACAGGCCAGGTCGAAGGAGCCGTCGCGGAAGGGGAGCCGGCCGGCGTCGGCCTGGACCAGCCGGGCCATCGGCACATCGCTGCCGCCGATGCGCAGGGCGTGCTGGAGCTGGCGGTGGGAGAGGTCGAGGGCGACGGGGCGGGCGCCCTGGGCGGCCAGCCAGCGCGAGCACTGGGCGGCGCCGGCGCCGATCTCCAGGACGTCCTTGTCCTTCAGGGAGTCCGCGGGGCCGAGCAGCGCCGCGTCCGCTTCGTCGAGGCCCTCCGGCCCCCAGACGAAGCGGTCGTCGCCGAGGAAGGCCCCGTGCTCGTTCTGGTACTCGTCGGCGTTGCGGTCCCACCAGCTCCGGCTGGCCCGGCTGCTCTCCGCGTCGTCGGCCTCACGCCGGGTGGCCTCCGCGTCGTCGCCGGTGTCCTCGCCGCCGCCGTGGCCGGGGCCATCGGCTTCGTACGCTTCTTCGGGGGCGTAGTCCTCTTGGTTCATGGGGCCCGTCGTCGTAGTCTGCGGAAAGAGTCGGAAAGAGTCGTAACAAGGCAGGGAAGGGCCATCAGCGCCCGCCCGCCCACGAATTGTGCCGGTTATGCGGTGATCCGCCCGGGGTGTGCGCCTTCGCGCATTGACCCTGCCCGGCTGCCCCCGTATGCTACAAGTTGCGCTGCGAGCCTGTGCTCCTCAGACCTAGCAGGCTGCGCTTGTATCTGTTGATGACCCCTCGGTTTTCGAGGCCCGGTCCGCTTCACGGCGGAGCATGGGCTTCCTTGGCTGTCCGGCTTCTTCGGCAGATGCCGATAAGGGCTCCCGGCGTAGCAGTACCTACGACTTTCTGTCCGTAACCGGAGCCCTTACCCACATGACGAGCAGCACCGAGACCACCGCCACCACCCCGCAGGTTGCGGTCAACGACATCGGTGACGAGGAAGCATTCCTCGCCGCGATCGACGAGACGATCAAGTACTTCAACGACGGCGACATCGTCGACGGCGTCATCGTGAAGGTCGACCGGGACGAGGTCCTGCTCGACATCGGTTACAAGACCGAAGGCGTGATCCCGAGCCGTGAGCTCTCGATCAAGCACGATGTCGACCCGAACGAGGTCGTCAAGGTTGGCGACGAGATCGAGGCCCTGGTTCTCCAGAAGGAGGACAAGGAAGGCCGTCTGATCCTGTCCAAGAAGCGCGCCCAGTACGAGCGCGCCTGGGGCACGATCGAGAAGATCAAGGAAGAAGACGGCATCGTCACCGGTACCGTCATCGAGGTCGTCAAGGGTGGTCTCATCCTCGACATCGGCCTCCGCGGCTTCCTGCCGGCCTCTCTCGTCGAGATGCGTCGTGTCCGCGACCTCCAGCCCTACGTGGGCAAGGAGCTCGAGGCGAAGATCATCGAGCTGGACAAGAACCGCAACAACGTGGTCCTGTCCCGCCGCGCCTGGCTGGAGCAGACCCAGTCCGAGGTTCGCCAGACGTTCCTCACCACCCTGCAGAAGGGTCAGGTCCGCTCCGGCGTCGTTTCCTCGATCGTCAACTTCGGTGCCTTCGTGGACCTGGGTGGCGTCGACGGTCTCGTCCACGTCTCCGAGCTGTCCTGGAAGCACATCGACCACCCGTCCGAGGTTGTCGAGGTCGGCCAGGAAGTCACCGTCGAGGTCCTCGACGTGGACATGGACCGCGAGCGTGTCTCCCTGTCGCTGAAGGCGACGCAGGAGGACCCGTGGCAGCAGTTCGCCCGTACGCACCAGATCGGTCAGGTCGTCCCGGGTAAGGTCACCAAGCTGGTTCCGTTCGGTGCGTTCGTCCGCGTGGACGAGGGCATCGAGGGTCTGGTCCACATCTCCGAGCTGGCCGAGCGCCACGTGGAGATCCCGGAGCAGGTCGTCCAGGTCAACGACGAGATCTTCGTCAAGGTCATCGACATCGACCTCGAGCGTCGCCGGATCTCGCTGTCCCTGAAGCAGGCCAACGAGTCCTTCGGTGCCGACCCGGCGTCGGTCGAGTTCGACCCGACCCTGTACGGCATGGCCGCGTCTTACGACGACCAGGGCAACTACATCTACCCCGAGGGCTTCGACCCCGAGACCAACGACTGGCTCGAGGGCTTCGACACCCAGCGCGAGACGTGGGAGCGCCAGTACGCCGAGGCGCAGGTCCGCTTCGAGCAGCACCAGGCGCAGGTCATCAAGAGCCGCGAGGCCGACGAGGCCGCCGCTGCCGAGGGCGCTGCCGCCCCGGCCGCCGGTGGCAACGCCGGTGCGGGCATCTCGGGTGGTTCCTACTCCTCGGAGTCGGACGAGACCTCGGGCGCCCTGGCCTCCGACGAGGCCCTGGCCGCGCTCCGCGAGAAGCTGGCCGGCGGCCAGAGCTGATCGCAGCGCATCGCACCTCGGTGTGAGCTGTAGCTGAGCTGAACGACAAGGCCCGTCCCCTCAGGGGGGCGGGCCTTGTTGCATTCCTGTGAAAGGCGCCAACTGGGGAATGGAGCAGCCACCTTGGACGTTGTGCGCAACGTAGACGGCGAGGAGGAGTGGTGACGGTGCTTGATCCACAGGGTTTGTACGAGTGGGATGCCAAGGGCCTGGCAGTGGCGGATCTGGCGCTTGCCCAGGACTCGGCCGGGCTGGTCATGCTCTACCACTTCGAGGGGTACATCGACGCGGGTGAGGCCGGGGAGCAGATCGTGGAGCGGCTGCTCGACACGCTGCCCCACCAGGTCGTGGCCCGGTTCGACGCGGACCGCCTGGTCGACTACCGCGCCCGGCGCCCGCTGCTGACGTTCCAGCGCGACCACTGGGCCGAGTTCGAGGAGCCGCGCCTTGAGGTGCGCCTCGTCCAGGACGCCACGGGCGCCCCGTTCCTGCTGCTCTCCGGCCCCGAGCCGGACGTAGAGTGGGAGCGCTTCGCCGTCGCCGTCCGGCAGATCGTCGAGCGCCTCGGCGTCCGGCTCTCGGTCAACTTCCACGGCATCCCCATGGGCGTCCCGCACACCCGGCCCGTCGGGATCACCCCGCACGGCAACCGGACCGACCTCATGCCGGGCCACCGCAGCCCGTTCGACGAGGCGCAGGTGCCGGGCAGCGCGGAGTCCCTCGTGGAGTTCCGCCTCGGCCAGGCCGGGCACGACGTGCTGGGCGTCGCCGCGCACGTACCGCACTACGTGGCGCGTTCCGCGTACCCGGACGCCGCGCTGACGGCGCTGGAGGCGATCACGGCGGCGACCGGGCTGGTCCTGCCGGCAGTGGCGCACGCGCTGCGCACGGAGGCGCACCGGACGCAGACGGAGATCGACCGGCAGATCCGCGAGGGCGACGAGGAGCTGGTCGCCCTGGTCCAGGGGCTGGAGCACCAGTACGACGCGGCGGCCGGCGCCGAGACGCGGGGCAACATGATCGCGGAGCCGCAGGAGATCCCGTCGGCGGACGAGATCGGCCGCGAGTTCGAGCGGTTCCTGGCGGAGCGTGAGGGCGAGGGCTGACGGGCTGACGGCGCTGACTGCGCTGACGGGTCCCCTGGGCGCCTGGGCGCCTGGTCACCGGGTCGGGAAGCAGGGGGCTGTACGGGGGCCGGGGCGCGGGGTCTAGTCTGCTGGGCATGTTGAAGGTTGGCCTGACAGGCGGAATCGGTGCCGGCAAGAGCGAGGTCTCGCGGCTGCTGGCGGGGTACGGGGCGGTCGTCGTGGACGCCGACCGCATCGCGCGGGAGGTCGTGGAGCCGGGTACGCCGGGGCTCGCGGCCGTCGTGGCGGCTTTCGGGGAGTCCGTGCTGACCGGTGAGGGGACGCTGGACCGGCCGAAGCTGGGCTCGATCGTGTTCGCCGACCCGGCGAAGCTGCAGACCCTCAATGCGATCGTGCACCCGCTGGTCGGGGCCCGGTCGGCCGAGCTGGAGGCCGCTGCCGGGCCCGACGCGATCGTGGTGCACGACGTACCGCTGCTCGCGGAGAACGCTCTGGCGCCGCTGTACGACCTGGTGGTCGTGGTGGACGCGGCCCCCGGGACGCAGCTGGCCCGGCTGACCGCGCTGCGCGGGATGGCCGAGGAGGAGGCGCGGGCCCGGATGGCCGCGCAGGCCACGCGGGAGCAGCGGCTGGCCGTGGCCACGCTCGTGATCGACAACGACGGGCCGCTGGAGGCGCTGGAGCCGCAGGTGCGCAAGGTGTGGGCGGAGCTCAGGGAGCGGGAGGCGGCGGCCGGCGCTGCCGGTGCCTGACGTGCGCATGGAATAGCAGGCGGGGCGCGGGGCGTTGAACGCGCCCGCAGAGGGAAGGAACAGACCGTGTCCGACACCACGCCGCCGTCCATACCGGCGCAGCCGCCTTCGCCGTCCGGCTCATCGCCCGAGACGCACGTCATCGACTACCGGGCCGCCGAGCAGCTGCTGGCCGCGCGCGACCCGCGGGGCGCCGTCAAGCTGCTCGACTCGGTCATCGCCGCGCACCCGGAGAACACGGCGGCCCGGCTGCTGCGGGCCCGCGCGTTCTTCGCCGCCGCCCAACTGCGTCCGGCGGCGCTGGAGTTCGAGCTGGTGCTGGAGCGGGAGCCGGACAACGCGTTCGCGCACTTCGCCCTGGCCCGTACCCACGAGCGCTCCGGGCGTCCCCAGCAGGCGCGCAAGCACTTCCGCCTGGCGGCCGCCCTGGACCCCCGGCCCGACTACCTGGCGGCGGCCCGCTTCGAGGAGTAGCGGGCCGCGTCAGCGCTGGTGCGGGGGCTCGTACGGGGGCACGTCCGGGCCCGGCTGGTAGTGCGGGCCCTGGTGGATGTGGTGGAGGACCACGCCCAGGTCGACGAGCGCGAGTACCGCGACCACCCCGCAGGCGGCCGCCCACCCGGGACGGCCGACCAGGGAGAACGCGGCGGTCCCGGCGGCGGCCCAGACGAACCCCCACAGACTCAGCCAGAACCGCAGCCGCAGCGGACTGCGGGCGGTCACCGGCTCGTTTCCGGAACGCATGAGCATCGCCTCAGCACCATGGTATGTCAGCTGATGTCATCGCATGTCATGGATTGAGGCGGTTCACGGCGATCGTGGTCGTCCGCCTGAAGGCGGGTAGCGCGGTGCTGTGAGCCGTCCCCACCCCGTGCCACCGCAAAACGCCCTCCGCGCGCAGCGGGTCGGGAGCCGGCATGTGCCCAGCTCAGCGGCGTTGTCAGTGCCCGCACCTAGACTCGACGGCAGACGGGATCCGTCTGATGTGGCCAGACCTGTGACCACAGCTGTGACCACGCCTGTGAGCACACCGAGGGGAGAGGAGGCGACACCGTGACACCGCAGCCGCACCAGCCCGCGCAGGCCGCCGGCCTCCTGCGCCACGCCGCCGTCTTCCTCCCCGCCGCCGTCCCCCGCGAGGCCCGCATCGCCTTCTGGGCCCCCGACGGGGACGTACTCCCCGAGCTCCCGGCCGGGACCCCGGGCCCGCTCGCCGTCGTGCGCCCCCACGGCCAGGGGATCCGCACCCGTACCGTGCCCTCCCTCACCCTCTCCGTCACCGACGCCCTCCCCCTCCTCGCCCGCGCCCCCCGCAGCCCCGCCACGCACCCCGCCACCCGCGCCTGGGGTACCGCCGCCCTCCACGCCCTCGCGCTCGCCGCCCGCGGCCGCCTCCTCCCCGGCGTCACCCCCGACGGGGTCGACGCCTGGCGGGCCGGCCCGCTCGACGCCGAGGACGTGGGCCACCTCCGCGCGGTGGCCGCCGCCCTCCCGTACGAGGGGTACGCCACCCCCCTGACCGGCCGCCGCCCCCTCCAGCTGCCCGAACCGGAGGCGCTGGTCCGGGCGTTCCTCGATGCCGTCGCCGACAGCCTGCCGCGCACCCCGGCCGCGCCGCTGGCCGCCGGACGGCCCTTCGCCGCGCAGGAGCCGCAGCGGGTGTCCGGGATACAGGACTGGGCCGCGCAGGTCTCGGCCGGCGCCGATGCCGGCGTGGGGATCTCGCTGCGGCTCGACCTGTCCTCGTTCCGCCTCTTCGACCCGGCGCAGGACACGGAGGGCACGGGAGGAGCGGAGGGCGCGGAGACCGCGGAGACCCGCCGCGCCGGCGCCGCCGTCGTGCAGGTGCACAGCCTCGCCGATCCCACGCTCGTCACCGACGCCGGACTGCTGTGGGCCGGTGCGGCCGCCGCCGGGTTCGGGCCGCGCGCCCGGATCGACGCCGTACTGGCGCTGCGCCGGGCCGCCCGGGTGTGGCCGCCGCTGCTGCGGCTGCTGGACCAGCCGGTCCCCGATGTCCTCGCCCTCTCCGACCCGGAGCTCGAAGACCTCCTCGGCAGGGCCGCGATCCGGCTGGCGGACGCCGGGGTCCTGGTCCACTGGCCGCGCGAGCTGGCTCGTACGCTGTCCGCGACCGCGGTCGTACGGTCCACCGCGCCCGGCTCCGCCACCGACGGGACCGCCTTCTTCGACGCGGACCACCTCTTCGCCTTCTCCTGGGAGCTCGCGCTGGGCGGCGACCGGCTCACCCCGGGGGAGATGGACGCGCTGGCGCAGGCGCACCGGCCCGTGGTGCGGCTGCGGGACCAGTGGGTGCGGGTCGATCCCGAGCTGGTGCGCAAGGCGCGCAAGCGGGAGCTGGGCCTGCTGGACCCGGTGGATGCGCTGGCCGCCGTACTGACGGGGACGGCTGAGGTGGACGGGGAGCCGGTGGCGGCGGTTCCGGTGGGCGCGCTGGCCGCTCTGCGGAAGCGGCTGACCGGCGAGCTGGCCCCGCTGCCGCAGCCCGTCGGGCTGAAGGCCACCCTGCGCGACTACCAGGCCCGCGGCCTGGCGTGGCTGGACCTCATGACCTCGCTCGGCCTCGGCGGCTGCCTCGCCGACGACATGGGCCTGGGCAAGACGGTCACGCTGATCGCGCTGCACCTGCACCGGGACCGCCCCGAGCCGACGCTCGTCGTCTGCCCGGCGTCGCTGCTGGGCAACTGGCAGCGGGAGATCGAGAAGTTCGCGCCCGGGGTCGCCGTGCGCCGTTTCCACGGCGGCAGCCGCAGCCTCGACGGGCTGGCCGGCGGATTCGTCCTCACCACGTACGGGACCATGCGCGCGAGCGCGGCCCGGCTGGCCGAGCAGCCCTGGGGCATGGTCGTCGCCGACGAGGCGCAGCACGTGAAGAACCCGCATTCGGCGACCGCGAAGGCGCTGCGCACGATCCCGGCGCCGGCCCGGGTGGCGCTGACCGGCACCCCGGTCGAGAACAACCTCTCCGAGCTGTGGGCGCTGCTCGACTGGACCACGCCCGGGCTGCTGGGCCCGCTGACGGCGTTCCGGGCCCGGCACGCCCGCCCGGTGGAGCACCAGCAGGAGGAGGACGGGGGCAACGAGGCGGCGGTGGCCCGGCTGGCCGCGCTCGTACGGCCGTTCCTGCTGCGGCGCAAGAAGTCCGACCCGGGGATCGCCCCCGAGCTGCCGCCGAAGACGGAGACCGACCATCCGGTCTCCCTCACGCGCGAGCAGGCCTCGCTCTACCAGGCCGCGGTGGAGGAGTCGATGGCCGTGATCGGGGCGAGCGAGGGCATCGAGCGGCGCGGCATGATCATGAAGCTGCTGGCCTCGCTCAAGCAGATCTGCAACCACCCCGCGCAGTACCTGAAGGAGGATCCGCCCAGGATCCCGCACCGCTCGGGCAAGCTGGCCCTGCTGGACGAGCTGCTGGACACGATCCTCGCGGAGGACGGCTCGGTGCTGGTCTTCACCCAGTACGTGACGATGGCCCGGATCATCGAGCGGCATCTGGCGGCCCGGGGGATCTCCCACCAGCTCCTGCACGGCGGGACGCCGGTGGCGCGCCGCGAGGAGCTCGTGGACCGCTTCCAGTCCGGCGAAGTCCCGGTCTTCCTGCTCTCGTTGAAGGCGGCGGGCACCGGGCTGAACCTCACGCGGGCCGGCCATGTGATCCACTTCGACCGCTGGTGGAACCCGGCGGTGGAGGAGCAGGCCACCGACCGCGCGTACCGGATCGGCCAGACGCAGCCCGTCCAGGTCCACCGGATCATCGCCGAGGGCACCGTGGAGGACCGGATCGCCGAGATGCTGGAGGCCAAGCGGGCCTTGGCCGATGCCGTGCTCGGCTCGGGGGAGTCGGCGCTCACGGAGCTGACCGACCGCGAGCTGGCCGACCTCGTCTCCCTGCGGAGGCCCGCATGACCAGGGTGAGGAGGCCGGAATGATCACCGCACGGGACGACCGCCGGCGCACCTTCGAGACCGTGCCCGCCGGGGCGGAGGCCGTCAGCTGGTGGGGCCGGGCCTGGGTGTCCGCGCTCGAAGAGGCGTCCGGCGACCCGGCCCGCCTGGCCCGGGGCCATGCGTACGCGGCCGAGGGGCATGTCGACGCGGTCACGGTCACCCCGGGCCGGATCGTGGCCTACGTACGGGGCAGCCGGGCCCGCCCGTACCGCACCGAACTGGCCCTGAGCCCCTTCCCGGACGCCGAGTGGAGCGAGCTCCTGGAGACGGTGGCCGCAGACCCCACGGCCCTCGCGAGCCTGCTGGAGCGGGAGGTTCCGCAGTCCCTGGCGGGGACGGTCCTGCCCGGCGCGGGTGAGCTCGCTGCGCGCTGCTCCTGCCCGGACACCGCTCGTCCGCCCTGCAAGCACGCCGCGGCCCTCTGTTACCGGGCGGCCCGCCTCCTCGACGAGGACCCGTTCGTCCTGCTGCTCCTGCGCGGCCGGGGCGAGCGGGAGCTCCTCGACGAGCTGACCCGCCGCAATGCGGCCCACGCCGCCCGCGAACGGCCCGACGCCGCACCGGACTTCCCCGGGGTCCCGGCCCGCGCCGCGCTGGTCCGCGCCGGCCTGCCGCCGCTGCCGGCCCCGCTGCCCGCGCCCGCAGCGGTGGGGCTCCCGCCCGCGTACCCGGCGGACCCGGCGGCCCCCGACCCGCTGGCCCTGGACCAGCTCGCCACGGACGCCGCCGCCCGCGCCTTCGCCCTGCTCACCACCGCCGAGGACCCGATCGCCGGGCTCACGCTCTGGCAGGACGCCGTCCGCCTGGCCTCCGCGCACCACACGGCCGGCCTCACCGGCGCGGCCCGCACCCTCTACCGGGACCTGGCCCGAGCCACCGGCCGCACCACCACCGACCTGGCCCGCGCCGCCGCGGCCTGGCGCCAGGGCGGCCGGCCCGCGCTCGCCGCCCTCGAAGAGCCCTGGGACCCCCCGGCCGGCCCCTTCGACCGGGCCCGCCCGGCCCTCCTCGCCGCCTCCCGCGGTGCCTTCCGCCCCGAGCGCAACCGCCTCACCGCGCGCACCCGCCAGCTCCGCCTGGGCCGCGACGGCCTCTGGTACGCCTACGAGTCCCGCCCGGACACCGAGGACTGGTGGCCCACGGGCACCCCCTCCCCGGACCCCCTCACCGCCCTGCGCCCCTGACCTCCGCCGCCCAGCGCGTCAACATGGTGAAGTCGCGGTCGCGCAGGCCGTGGCGGGCGTGGATGGTGAGGAGGAGGGCCGGGGCCGGGTGGTGGGCCGCGATCCAGTCGCGGTCCTGCGGGGTGATCATGTCGTCGACCCAGGCGAAGGGACGGCCCGCCGCCCAGTCGAGGAGCGGGCGGGTCTTCCAGAAGAGGCCGTCGGGGTCGTCGGCGAAGAGTTCCGGCCATTCGATGACGGGAAGATCGCCCGGCAGTCCGATGCGTGGGGCGATCATCGTGTTGGCCTGGTGCATCCAGGCCGTGGCCCACGTGAGTTCGAACGGCAGGGCCTGCAGACGGGCCCCGTGCGCGGGGTGCAGGCGGACCCGCAGCCCGCGCCGGGCGCTGCGGGACCCGGGGTCCCGGTGGGACATCCAGTCCGCCGGACTCATCCGGTGACTCGTGTACCCGCGGAGCCCGGCGAGGCGGGACCGGAACGGGTTGAGGGGGCCGTCCACGTCGAGGAGCAGGAGCGGGCGTTCAGTCATGAAGTAGGCATTACCCAGTACACGATGGAGTGAAATACCTACCGGCTCTATAACCCGAACGGGTTTGCCGCGTTGTTTCCGGTGCGGGTGCAGCGCCCGTGAACTCCTCCGGAAGGCAGGGAAACTGATGCGTCACAGTCGTCGGAATGGCTTGATCGCGGCGGTGGTTGCGGGAGGTGGACTGGCGGTCGCGGGTGTCAGCGGATTCGCCTACGCCGATGCGGACGCGGGCGGGAAGGCCGAGGGTTCGCCGGGGCTGCTGTCCGGGAATCTGGTGCAGCTGCCGGTGCACACCCCGGTGAACGTGTGCGGCGACACCGTGAGCGTCGTCGGCCTGCTCAACTCGGCCGCGGGCAACCGCTGTGCCAACACGGGGGGCGGTGGCGACGGGCGTCCAGGGTCGGGGCCCTCGCACCCTTCGAAACCCGGGACCGCGGCCGGTACGGGGTCCCACACGGGCGGGGGAGCCCACGCCGACGGGCGAGGAAAGGATTCGCCTGGACTGCTGTCCGGCAACGGGATCCAGCTTCCGGTCGATGTCCCGGTCAACATCAGCGGCAACTCGGTGAGCGTCGTCGGGGTCGGCAACGGCTCCACCGGCAACACCTCCGTCAACGGCGACGAGCCCAGCGGCGGCAAGCCGCCGCAGCAGCCCGTCGTCGCGCGGCCCGTCACCCCGCCCGCGCCGCCGCAGCACGGCCCGGCGCTCGCCCACACCGGAGCCGACGGAGTCGGCTACCTGCTGCCCGGCGGCGGAGCGCTGCTGCTGGGCGGGGTGCTGCTCTACCGCCGCTTCCGCCTCGGCTAGAGCCGGAGGGCGTCCGGCCGCGGGACTACGCCTCTCCGGCCGAAGCCAGCCGCGGCGACGGCGGCGACGGGGGCGTGCGCCAGGCGTCCAGGATCGCGTCGATCCGGGGTGCCAGCCGGGCCCGGGCCGCGAACCGCGGGACGCCCGCCATCAGCAGGGCGTCGTACTCGGTGTCGATGTGCCGCACCGCCGCCCGGACCGCCACCGACACCGCCTGCTCGTCGAGGGCCCGGCCGGCCGCCGTACGGCCCACCCGGCCGCTCCCGCGCAGCGAGGCATGGGTGGCCATCGCCACCGCCCGGTCGGCCGGGCACCCCGGGAACAGCCGCACGATCTCGGCGGCGAAGGCCGCCGTGAACCGGATGTCCTGGGCGGCGCGGCGCAGCCGGTCGCGCTCCCGGCGGCGGGCCCGCGCCTCGGCGTCCGCGAGGCAGGCGCGCTCGGCGCGGGCCAGGGCGGGCTCCTCGACCAGAAGCCCCTGGCGCTCGTAGCGGCGACGCCGCTTGTTGAAGCGGACGACGACGGCCGAGAGTGAACTCGCCTCGCGGGCCCGCCGGGTGAGGGCGGCATCCCCGCGCGGCAGGTGGACCAGGTGCCCGAGGTCGGCGCAGTCCAGGCAGCGGGGCACGCCGGCCTCGCGGACGAGATGCCGGAGCGGCCCCTGGCGGCACTCCGCGCAGTGGATCTGCTTCAGCGACTCGAACACCACGAGGCTCATGACGATGTGATACCGCTGTCCGGTCCGCTTATCACCTTGCCGAAAATGACGGTTGAGGTTTCGCCACCTTTTCCGGTTGTCCGGATGTCCCTCTACCGTGGGGCGTTGGGGCTGCGGTAAGGCCGTGATGCCCATGGGGGAGGAGCACGTACATGGGTGGATGGCAGCCGACGGCGCGGCTCATACGAGCCGTGGAAGGCGGTGCGGAGGACCTCGCGGGCCGGGAGGTCGTCATAGAGCCCGGCGGCTGCACCGGCTGGCACTTCCACCGCGTTCCGCTGATCGCGCTCGTCAAGTCCGGGACGCTGACCCGGATCCTGCACGACAACTCGGTCGTCGTGCACCGCCCCGGCACCAGCTTCGTCGAACCGCCCGGCGCCGAGTACCTCCACTTGGGCCGCAACCTGGGCACCGTACCGGTCGTGCTGTACGTGACCTGCACGCTCGCCGAGGACGAGGCCTTCTCCATACCCGCGGACGCCCCGCCCGGCGCCGAACCGTGCACCTGCCCGGGCCGCCTTCCGTGACCCGGGCCGCCTTCCGTGACCCGGCCCGCCGGGGACCCTCCCGCTCAGACCAGGCGGCGTATCTCCCCGCGCACCCGGTAGAACCCACCCGAGGCCGCGTGCAGCCCGTCGACCACGTACCGGGCACCCGGCTCCCGGATCCCGCGCGGGAACTGCACGTTCCACGAGGGCTCGAAGCCGCCCGACACCACCTGCACGCGCATCCGGCCGCCCTGCTGCACGCACTCCACCACCACACCGCCCGCCGGGGCCGCCGCCACCGAGACGGTCGCGACCGCCGAGGCGGAGGCCGCCGGGGTGAACACGGGCAGCGCGGCAGCCGACTTCACATCCACGGCCGTCGGGACCGAGCCCCGCTGGGCCGCGAGGATCGCCGCCTCGCTCGCGTCCATGCAGATCAGGGACCCGTCCGTGGTGACCAGGTACAGCCGCTCGTCCAGATACTGCATGGACAGGGCCGAACCACCGCCGGTGCCCAGCTTCCACAGCCGCTGCCCGTCGGCGTCGAAGCAGTACACCGAGGAGGCGTAGTCGGCGGCGAACACATGCCGGCCGTCCGGCGAGGTCGCGCACGCGTACACGGCGGCATCGCACCGGTACGAGGCCTCCACGGCGCCCGTCGCCTTCGCCAGCCGCTGCACGGTGTGGCGCCCGGTCGCGGCATAGACCGTCCGGTCCTCCTGCCAGCCGAACAGCACCGAGCCGTTGGTCGGCGTGTGCCACAACTGCGCCCCGCCGTCGGCCGCGTACGCCGTCACACCGCTGCTGTGCCCGTGGTAGACCGACCGCTCATCCGCCCGGACCATCCACGCGTTCGAGCCCGGCGACCGCCGCGACCACTGGAACTCGTCCTCGTGGTCGATGACCGTCAGCCCGCCGCTGCGGTCGGACACGCTCAGCACACCCTCGTGGATGTCGAGCCAGAAGATGTCCACGTCCGCCGCGATGTCGTAGGCCCCGAACGGCACCTTCGACGACAGGTCGTACACCGTGCCGTCGTCACAGCCCGCGTATATCCAGAACTCGTCCGCCACCAGGCATTTCACACCGTCCGGCAGCGAGTACCGGGCCAGCACCTCGCCCCCGTGGCTCAGCGTGTAGACGTCCCCCGCCTGGTTCCCCACCCAGCAGCGGTCCTCGTCCACATGGATCCCGAACGCCGAGGAGCCCGTACGGAACCGCCACAGCACCGGGGCCACCGCACGTGCCGTCGACGGCGCCGACGTGACCTGCCGGCGCGACACCGCCCGGGCCGCGCGCGCTCCCGCCACCGCCGGCGCGTACCCCTTGCGGACCTTCTCCCCGATCTTCTTGGCGGCCGCGGCCCGGGCCCTCTCGACGGTCGGGAACGAGGAGCTCTGCAACTGGCCGTCCGCGCCGATGCGCCCGTACCGCACCGAGACGGCCGTGCCGTCCACGGTCACCTCGTAGAACTTGTGCGCGCCGCCGCCATCCTGCGACAGCTCCAGATACGTCGTCTCGCGAGCCATGACAGACCCCTCCCCAAGGCCGGGCCAACGGCTCTTTCCCGCCGGTGATCCCTCGTGAAAAACGCTACGGCCCACCACTGACAATGGGCCTGTGCAGCTGGAAGCGATCACATGGCAGCGGATGGCCGAGCGGCTCGCCGGCCACCTCGACGAACACGAGTCACCGGCAGGGCAGGGGACGTGGCAGCGGGTCGGCGTCGACGGCGCGCCCGCCGCCGGCACCGGCGTACTCGCCGACCACCTCGCCGACGCGCTGCGCCTGCGCGGCCGCCCGGTCCTGGTGGTCCCGGCCGGGGGATTCCTGCGCCCGGCCTCCCTCCGCTTCGAGTTCGGCCGCGAGGACGTGGACTCCTACCTCGGCGGCTGGTACGACACCGCCGCCCTGTGGCGCGAGGTGTTCGGCCCGACCGACCCCGGAGGCACCGGCCGCGTGCTGCCCGACCTCTGGGACCCGGCGACCGACCGGGCGACCCGCAGCCCGTACGCCGAACTCCCGCCGGGCGGCGTCGTGATCGTGCACGGCCCGCTGCTGCTGGGCCACTGGTTCCCCTTCGACCTCAGCGTGCACATCCACCTCTCCCCGGGGGCGCTGGCCCGCCGCACCGATGAGTCCGCCCGCTGGACCCTGCCCGCGTTCGCCCGTTACGAGGCGGAGACCGATCCCGCGGCCCGGGCCGACGCGGTGGTCCGGGCCGACGACCCCCGACACCCGGCCTGGACCGGTCTCACCGGCCCCACCGGCTGACCTCCGCGCCCCCGTCCCGTCACGGACGTCCGGGATCCGCAACAACGCCATCGCGGGCGGGTGACGATCGAGATCCGGCCATCGCCCCCGGCCGCAGCCGCGCACTACGTTGACGCCACGCTTCGACGGCGGCCACCCGGTGGCGCCTTGGCAGAGGGAGACGGCAATGGGCGGACGTGGTACGGCGGTTCAGGGTCCGAGACGGCTGCGGCGGCACGCGGCCGCCGCGCTGCTGCTCTGCGGAGCCCTGACCCTCACGGCCTGCAACGGCGACGGCAACGGCAACGCCAACGGTGGTGACGCCGGCGCCGCCGGTACGAGCCCCGGCGCGAGCCCGGCCGGCCCGTCGGCCACGGCCTCCTCCTCCACCACGCCCGGCGGAGCGGCACCGTCCGCCTCCCCGGCGTCCTCGAAGAAGCCGGCCCCCGCCACGACCCCTCCGGCCAAGCCGAAGCCGCCCGCACCCGGGCCCGCCTGCGCATCCAAGGACGCAGTGTCGCCGGACGAGATCGCCGTCCACCGCTACACCCCCGAGGGCGGCCAATACAGCCTGATCGTCAGGCACGGCCACTGGGGCTGCCCCGTCGCGGGCGGTGCCACCCCCTTCGTGACCGTCGGCGAGGAGACCTACATCCCGATCGCCGAGGACGCCAAGATCGGCGCCCACGCCCCGATCCTCTCCGGCTCCGTGAACAAGCCGATCACCACGCACGAGCTCACCTCGTGGCTGGAAACCCACCCGAACAAGGGGCTGGTGTTCCACTACAACGTGAACAAGGCGGGCGTGATCGACACCCTCGGCCAGGAGGAGTACACCTCGTAGCCCCTGGTACGGACATGGCCGCCGCTACGGGCGCCCGCCCAGCCGGGTCACCGCCCGGGCGGCCGCGCGGCACCCGGCGCGGGCCGCGTCCGCCGGGGCCGCGCCCGCGAGCCGCGCCGCCAGGAACCCGCCGGTGAACGCGTCCCCGGCACCCGTCGAGTCCACCGCCTCCGCCGACTGCGCGGACACCTCGGCGGTCACCCGGCCCCCCTCCGCCACCAGCGCCCCGGCCGCACCCCGGGTGACCACCACCAGCGGTACCCGCAGGCTCAGTTCCGCCGCAGCCCGGTCCGCCCCGGCCGGCTCCGGCAGCCCGGCCAGCATCCGCGCCTCGTCCTCGTTGGGCAGCAGTACGCCGATCCCCGCCACGGCTTCGAGGAAGCGCTCCGGCCCCAGCCCGGCCAGGAACCCCGCCGAGGCCGGGTCCACGCTCACCGGCACCCCCCGGGCCCGGGCCGCCCGCAGCGCGACCAGGGCCAGCTCGCGGCTGCTGTCGGCGAAGAAGAGGTAGCCGGACAGGTGCAGATGGGCGGCCCCCTCCAGCAGGGCCGGAGCCCAGTCCTCCGGGGTGAGCCGCAGGGCGGCGCCGCTGTCGGTGAGGAAGGTGCGCTCCGCGTCCTTGCCGACCAGCGCCACGACCGTCCCGGTCGGTTCGGCCGGATCGATCACCAGCCGCGGCCGCACCCCCGAGTCCCGCAGGCACTGCTCGTGCCATCGGGCCGATTCGGTGCCGACCCGCGCCAGGAGGCGTACCTCCGCCACCCCCGAGTGGGCCGCCCAGCAGGCCGCGTTGGCACCGGCGCCGCCCGGCAGGGTCCGGATCCGCGCGGCCGTGTCCGTGGCCGGAGTCAGCGGCTCCGGATGCACCGCCACGATGTCCGTCACCACGTCCCCGACGACCAGCAGCGCCCCGGGCGCGGTGACGGACCCCGCCGCGCCCGGGGCGGCGGATGCGGGCCCCGTCACGGACGCGCCGCCCAGGCCCCCGCGATCCTGGCCCCGAGCGCCACGTTGCCCCGTACCGCCGCCAGGTTGGCCTCCAGCGAGGCCCCGCCCGTCGCCCGTACCAGGAACCCCAGCAGGAACGGGGTCACCGCCTGCCCCGTGATCCCGCGCGCGTGGCACTCCTCCAGGGCCTCGGCCAGGACCCGGTCGTGCAGTTCCGGATCCAACTGCTCGGCCTCCGCCACCGGATTGGCCACCAGCAGCGCCGATTCCGGGCCGCCGAGCGCGTCCTGAGCGGCCATCACCGCCGCCACTTCCTCCGGCCGGTGGACGGTCCAGTCGACCGGCTCGCCGGAACTGGCCAGGTAGAACCCGGGGAAACGTTCCGTCTCGTACCCCAGCACCCCCACCCCGAGCGTCTCCAGCCGCTGGAGCGTGGCCGGCACGTCCAGGATCGACTTCACCCCCGCGCACACCACCGTGATCCGGGTCCGCGCCAGCAGTGCCAGGTCCGCCGACTCGTCCTGCGTCTGCGCGTACTCGCGGTGTACGCCGCCCAGCCCGCCCGTGGCGAACACCCGCAGCCCGGCCCGCGCGGCCAGGAACGCCGTCGCGGACACCGTCGTCGCACCGGTCGCGCCCGTCGCGAGTGCGGGCGCCAGATCCCGGTGGCCGAGCTTGCGCACCCCCTCGCCGCCGGCGATCCGCTCCAGCTGCGCCTTGTCGAGGCCGGCGTACGCCACACCGTCGACGACGGCGATCGTGGCCGGAACCGCACCCTCGGCGCGCACCAGCGCCTCAAGTTCCGCGCCCACGGCGAGATTGCGGGGGCGGGGCAGACCGTGCGCGATGATCGTCGACTCCAGGGCCACGACGGGACGGCGCCGGTCGAGTGCCTCGCGGACCTCTTCGGACAGGACGGGGACCTCGGGTGATGTGTGCATGTCCCATCCATGGCACGGGATCCCCGCCCCCAAACGCCCGCCCGCCCACCGTTGCCGAACGTGTCCGAGTCGCGTTCCCCCGTGAACTCCCGGGACGCGCGCGCCTTCCGCGAAGAACTCGCCGAGGCCGGGTCGGAGCCGGGGGCCGGCTGGACAGGTTGACCTGTCCGGCGGGCGGAGCGTGGACGTTGTGGTCAGCGCGCCGCGCCGGAAGGGCGGATTAGGGTGACTCGGCATGAGCACCAGTGAGCACGGTCCCGCCTCGTTCGCCGTATCCGTACCGGACGCCGAACTCGAGGTCGAGGAGCTCGATCCCGGCCAGATCCTCTCCGGCGAGCCCGTCGTGACGGGCAAGGTGCTGTGGGAGTCCCCCGACGGCACTCAGGTGCGCGGCATCTGGCAGATCACCCCGGGTGTGGTCACCGACACCGAGGCCGACGAGCTGTTCGTCGTGGTCAGCGGCCGCGCCACCATCGAGGTCGAGGGCGGCGAGACCCTGGAGGTGGGCCCCGGCTCCGCCTGCGTGCTCCGGGAGGGCGACAAGACCACCTGGACCGTCCACGAGACGCTGCGCAAGGCGTACCACATCAGCTACTAGCGGCAGGGGCGGCCGGCGAGGGGGCGGGGTGGCGGCGCGCGGTGAACAGGGCCAGCGCCGCCATCGGCAGCAGCAGGGCCGCGCCGATCGCGTTCAGCCAGCCGTAGCCGGCGTGGGACATGACCAGGCCGGCGGCCGCGCCGCCCACGCCCGCGCAGGTGTTCATCGTGAGGTCGCTCAGGCCCTGTACGGCGGCCCGCGCGGCCTGCGGGACCGAGTCGGTGAGCAGGGCCGAGCCGGAGACCATGCCGGCGGACCAGCCGAGACCCAGGAGGAACAGGCCGATCGCACTCTGTGCGTGGCTCGGCCCGGCGGTGCCGGCGAGCAGGGCGGCCACCGACAGCAGGCCGGCCGCCAGGCCGATCACGGCGAGCCGGCCGACCCGGTCCGCGAGCCAGCCCATGACCGGCGAGAAGGCGAACATGCCGGCGATGTGACCGCTGATCACCAGGCCGACGAGCTCCAGGTTGGCGCCGTGGTGGCCCAGGTCGACCGGGGTCATCACCATGATCGAGACCATGGCGGTGTGTGACACCGCGACGGTGACCAGGGCCAGCCGCGCCCGCGGGGAGGCCTTGACGGCCGCGAACCCGGCGCGCAGCGAGCGGCCGCCCTTCGCCTGCTCCGCGGGCGAGGCCAGCGCCCGGGCCGTCAGCAGCGGGTCCGGCCGCAGGAACAGGCCGATCATCGTGCCGGTGAGGACGAAGACGGCGCCGGCCCAGACGAAGGGGCCCGCCGTCTCGGGTATGGAGGTACCGGCGAAACTGCGGCCGGCCGGGGCGGAGAGGTTGGGGCCGAGCACCGCGCCGAGGGTCGACGCCCAGACGACGACGGCGACGGCCCGGGCCCGGCGGTCCGGGGCCGCGAGGTCGGCGGCCGCGAAGCGGGCCTGGAGGTTGGCGGAGGAGGCGGCTCCGAAGGCGGCCATGCCGAGCATCAGTAGCGGGAAGCTCTTGATCGCGGCGGCGAGGACCACCAGGCCCGCGCCGACGGCGCCGATCCCGTACCCGAGGACCAGTCCCGGCCGCCGGCCACGCGCGGTCATCAGGGCGGCGAGCGGGAGCGAGACCGCAGCGGTGCCGATCACGGCGGCGGTGGAGGCGAAGCCGGACAGCGATTCGGTGCCGCTGACCTGCGTCGCGAGGACGGGGGCCAGGGCGATGCTGATCGGCACGCCGAGGCCGCCCAGCATCTGGCTCGCGATCAGCACCCCGGAGACACGGCGCTGGAGCCGGGGCAGGTCGGCCGGGCTCACGGGCGGGGCGGGGCGGTCGGTTCCGGGTATCGCGGTCATGCCGTCCACCCCCGTCGCGGCGGCGCGGGGCGGTGTACGGGCGCGGTGCGGCCGCAGGCGGTGGCAGTAGTCACCGCGGCAGTCTCCCACCCCTTACCGCCGGACGGAACGGGGGATGCACCCCCGCCCCCTGACACTCCCTAGAACAGGGGTTGCGGCAGGACGCCCTCCAGGGCCAGCAGGGTGCGCTTGGTCTCCACCCCGCCGCCGAAGCCGCCGATTCCGCCGTCGTTCTCCACGACCCGGTGGCAGGCCACCACCAGCGGCAGCGGGTTCGACCCCATGGCGTTGCCCACGGCCTGGGCCGCGCCCGGCTGGCCGACCCGGGCCGCGAGCTCCCCGTACCCGACGACCGCCCCGTAGGGCACCGAGCGGTCCAGCTCCTGGAGCACCTGCCGGTTGAAGCCGGAGCTGAGCCGCCAGTCCAGCGGCAGCTCGAAGCGCTTGAGCGCGCCCCCGAAGTACGCCTTCAGCTGGCGTATCGGCTCGGCCAGCAGCACCTCCTGGCCCGGTGCCGGGCGCCAGGCGTCGGCGCCGAGCCGGGATACGAGGGAGCCGATCATCTTGTCGACCCGGTCCGGCCCGGCATGGAACTCGACCCGGACCAGACCCTCCGGGGTCGCGGCCAGGAGCAGGGGGCCGATGTCGCTGGGGACGACGGCCCATTCGAGGTGCGGCCCGCGGGGCCGCTCGGTGCTGTCCACCCCTCCACCGTACGGGGAGGGTCCGACACCTTTAGTACGCGAGGTTCCCGAGCACCGCCTGGTGCACGACGTCCGGGGCGTTGGTGATGATCCCGTCCACGCCCATCCCCTGCACCTTCCGGGCCGTCGCCGCGTCGTCGACGATCCAGGTGTCCACCTCCATCGCCTTGCCGTGGGCGCCCGGCAGGCGGTGCACCGCAGCCACCCAGTCGGCCGAGATGGTGGTGTGCCACGGGTTGATCCGGTCCGTGAACTGGGCGTACTTCGGCAGGTCGGCGACGGTCGGGGTGCCCAGGAAGGCCGTCACGAGGTCCGGGCGCATGCTGTGCACGAGCCGTACGGAGTCGGCGCTGAAGCTCTGTACGACCAGGCGGCGCTGCGCGTGGTCCGTGTCGAGCCAGCCGGCCTCGTCCAGCACCTGGAGGGTCTGCTTCTCGATGCCGGGGTAGAGCTCGGGCTTCTTGATCTCCAGCAGCAGCCGCTGCCGGTTGCGCTGTACCCGGTCGAGGTACTCCCGCAGGGTCGGCACGCGCTCGCCCGCGAACTCCTCGCCGAACCAGCTGCCCGCGTCGAGCGTGGCGATCTCCGCCGCCGTGAAGTCCTTGACCCGCCAGGGCCCCCGGTCCGGGAATGCCTGCTCGACGTCGGTGGTCCGGGCCAGGGTGTCGTCGTGGACCACGACCAGCTCGCCGTCCTTGGTGCGCTGGACGTCGTTCTCGACCCAGTCGAAGCCCAGCCGCATCGCGAGGTCGATCGCCGCGAGCGTGTTCTCGGGGGCGTACGCGGAGGCCCCCCGGTGGGCGTACACGACAGGGCCCAGCAGCCCCGGGGCGCCGGCGGAGCCCGCAGGGCCGGCGGGACCCGCGGAGCCGGAGGGGGAGGAGGGGACGGAGGGGCCGGTGGCGGCGGACGAGGCCGTTCCGCCCAGCAGGGTCAGGGTGAAGCCCAGGAATGCGGCGGCGGCCGCGGCGGCGGGTCGGACGTACATGTGCGTTCTCCTCGTTTCGGGAGCCCTGTTCCTGCGTCAGACGCGTGCGGACTGACAGACGTTGCGGCGATGCACCACACGGGGGACCTCTACGGCGATCATGCGGTTGAAGATCACCGGGCCGCCACCGAACTACGACAAACGGACCAGAAAGGAGGACTTCCGCCCCGTCCGCCGGACGCGCCCGGCCGGACCTGCCGCAGCGCCCCGGACCGGCGCGGCTGCGTGAGTGTCAGTGGGGGGTCGTACGGTGGACTCATGCGGCCCGTATCGAAGATCGAACGCACGGTGGCGCCTTTCGAGGTCGTCAGCTCCTACCAGCCCAGCGGCGACCAGCCGGCGGCCATCGCCGAGCTGGAGAAGCGCATCCGTGCAGGTGAGAAGGATGTCGTCCTGCTGGGTGCGACCGGCACCGGCAAGTCGGCGACCACGGCCTGGATGATCGAGAAGCTCCAGCGCCCGACCTTGGTGATGGCGCCGAACAAGACGCTCGCCGCCCAGCTGGCGAACGAGTTCCGCGAGCTCCTGCCGAACAACGCCGTCGAGTACTTCGTCTCGTACTACGACTACTACCAGCCCGAGGCGTACGTACCGCAGTCGGACACCTACATCGAGAAGGACTCCTCGATCAACGAGGAGGTGGAGCGGCTGCGCCACTCCGCGACCAACTCGCTCCTCACCCGGCGCGACGTGATCGTCGTCGCCTCCGTGTCCTGCATCTACGGCCTCGGCACCCCGCAGGAGTACGTCGACCGGATGGTCCCCCTCAAGGTCGGCGAGGAGATGGACCGGGACCAGCTGCTGCGCCGCTTCGTCGACATCCAGTACACGCGCAACGACGTGGCCTTCACCCGCGGCACCTTCCGCGTGCGCGGCGACACCATCGAGATCTTCCCGGTCTACGAGGAACTGGCCGTCCGTATCGAGATGTTCGGCGACGAGATCGAGGCCCTGTCCACCCTGCACCCGCTGACCGGCGAGGTCATCAGCGAGGACCGCGAGCTGTACGTCTTCCCCGCCAGCCACTACGTCGCCGGCCCCGAGCGCATGGAGAAGGCGGTCCGCGGGATCGAGGCGGAGCTGGCCGAGCGCCTTGACGAGCTGGAGAAGCAGGGCAAGATGCTGGAGGCCCAGCGGCTGCGCATGCGCACCACGTACGACCTGGAGATGATGCGCCAGATCGGGTCCTGCTCCGGCATCGAGAACTACTCGCTGCACATGGACGACCGCGAGCGCGGCTCCGCGCCCAACACCCTCATCGACTACTTCCCCGAGGACTTCCTCCTCGTCATCGACGAGTCGCACGTCACCGTGCCGCAGATCGGCGCGATGTACGAGGGCGACGCCTCGCGCAAGCGGACCCTGGTCGACCACGGCTTCCGGCTGCCCTCCGCGCTCGACAACCGGCCGCTGAAGTGGGAGGAGTTCCAGGAGCGGATCGGCCAGACGGTCTACCTGTCGGCGACCCCCGGCAAGTACGAGCTCTCCCGCGGCGACGGCTTCGTCGAGCAGATCATCCGCCCCACCGGCCTCATCGACCCCGAGGTCGTGGTCAAGCCCACCGAGGGGCAGATCGACGACCTGGTCCACGAGATCCGGCAGCGGGTGGAGAAGGACGAGCGCGTCCTGGTCACCACCCTCACCAAGAAGATGGCCGAGGACCTCACGGACTACTTCCTGGAGCTCGGCATCCAGGTGCGCTACCTGCACAGCGACGTCGACACGCTGCGCCGCATCGAGCTGCTGCGCGAGCTGCGAGCCGGCGAGTACGACGTCCTGGTCGGCATCAACCTGCTGCGCGAGGGCCTCGACCTGCCCGAGGTGTCCCTGGTGGCGATCCTGGACGCCGACAAACAGGGCTTCCTGCGCTCCGGCACCTCGCTGATCCAGACCATCGGCCGCGCGGCGCGCAACGTCTCCGGCCAGGTCCACATGTACGCGGACAGCATCACCCCGGCCATGGCCCAGGCGATCGACGAGACGAACCGCCGCCGGGAGAAGCAGGTCGCGTACAACACGGCGAACGGGATCGACCCGCAGCCGCTGCGCAAGAAGATCAACGACATCGTCGCCACCATCGCCCGCGAGGAGCTGGACACCGAACAGCTGCTCGGCACCGGGTACCGCCAGGGGAAGGACGGCAAGGGCGCCAAGGCTCCCGTGCCCGCGCTCGGCGTGGTCAAGGCGGGCCAGGTCACGGTGGGCGGCAAGGCGGTCAAGGGCGCCAAGGCGGCCAGGGCGGCCAAGGAAGCCGCCGTGCTGACGGACCGTCCGGCCGAGGAACTCGCGGCGCTCATCGAGCAGATGACCGAGCGCATGCGCGGAGCGGCCGCCGAGCTCCAGTTCGAGGTCGCGGCCCGGATCCGCGACGAGGTGGGCGAGCTGAAGAAGGAGCTGCGACAGATGAGGGAAGCGGGCCTCGCCTGACCCGGAGCCGGTCAGTAGGGTTGGCAACAGCCGCAGGTACACATGCGCACCCACATCGGGGGCGGGCTAGGGAGAGGGGACAGCGCGTGACGGTCAACATGACCAAGGGTCAGGCCATCAGTCTGCAGAAGCAGGACGGGGGCACGCTGACCGCGGTCCGGATGGGCCTCGGCTGGCAGGCCGCCAAGCGCCGCGGACTGTTCGGCTCGCGGACCCGGGAGATCGACCTGGACGCGTCGGCGGTCCTCTTCGCCGACAAGCAGCCGGTGGACGTGGTGTTCTTCCGCCACCTGCAGAGCGACGACGGCTCGGTCCGGCACACCGGTGACAACCTCGTCGGCGGCGCCGGCCAGGGCGGGGACGACGAGTCGATCCTCGTCGACCTCCAGCGTGTGCCGGTGCACATCGACCAGATCGTCTTCACGGTGAACTCGTTCACCGGCCAGACGTTCCAGGAGGTGCAGAACGCGTTCTGCCGCATCGTCGACGAGACCAACGGCCAGGAGCTGGCGCGCTACACGCTGGACGGCGGCGGCCAGTACACCGCGCAGATCATGGCGAAGGTGTCGCGCGCCGGCAGCGGCTGGCAGATGACGGCCCTCGGCAACCCGGCCAACGGCCGGACCTTCCAGGACCTGATGCCGTCGATCCTGCCGCACCTGTAAGCGGCACCGGAACAGAGCAGAACAGAACAGAACAGACGAGCAAGGGCACGGGGGAGGGCTGCACGATGACGGCCGAACTGGTCCGGGGGCAGAACCGCCCCCTGTCCCGGACGCGGGTGGAGATCAGGGTCTCGGCGGGCACGCCCGTGCTGGCCCTGGCCTCGGCCTGCGATGACGCCGGCCGGCTGGCCGGCCCCGAATCGGTGGCCCACCCCGGCGCCCGGAGCCTGCCCGGACTTCAGGTGCCGGGGGCGGTGGCGGGCGAGCACCGCTTCGCCGTCGACCTCGATGCCGTCGCGCCCTCCGTGCACCGGCTCGGGGTGGTCCTCGTCCTGCCGCCCGGCGGGCCGGCGCGGTTCGGCGCGGCCCCCGCGTCGTACGTGGCCGTGGCCGACCCGGAGGGCGCCGAGCTCGCCGGGTACACGCTGACCGGGCTGGACGCCGAGACCGCCGTCGTGGCCCTGGAGCTCTACCGGCGCCAGGGCGCCTGGAAGGTCCGCGCGGTGGGCCAGGGGTATGCCGACGGGCTCGGCGCGCTGCTGGCCGACGCGGGGCTGGCCGCACCGGCCGCCATCGCCCTGGCCGCCGCCGTCGTGGGAGCGGCCGCGCGGGACGAGGCCGCGCTCACCACCGCGCCCGTGCCCACCGGCGCCGCCCCCGCGGTCCCGCTCGGCCTTCCGGAACCGCAGGACGGCCCACCGACCCTGAGCGCACCCGCACTGAACGAACCCGCACTGAACGAACCCGCACTGAACGAACCCACACTCAACGCACCCGCACTTGACGCACCCACGCTTGACTACGTGCACCCGCGCCGGCGCCGCAGCACCACCGAGCCGCCCGAACCGGCGCCGCAGTCCGCCGAGCCCGCGCAGCCCGGCCGGCCCCCCGCCCCGGTCGCGGGCGACGCGAGCGGCTGGTCCCTGGACGAACGGCTCTACAACCAGGTCTGGGGCATGTTCGAGGACCTGGCCCGGTCGGTGGCCGCCTACCGCAGCGCCTGTGACTTCGCCGAGTCCCGGATGGACCGAGAGCTCGACGAGGCGCTGTCCGACCCCCGCCACCGCCTCGCGGGCTCCGGCAACGCCGCCCGCGACGCGGCCCGCGCCCGCCACGACGAGCTCGTCGCCCAGGCCAAGGCCGTGCTCGACCGGGACCTCACGCAGCTGATCGCCGAGTCCGAGGTGGTCGAGCCCGCGCTGCCGGCCCCGTACGCCCGCTGGGCCAACCCCGTCTGGCACGGGCACGGGGCTCCCGAGGAGGCCCCGATGGCCCTGCGCCTCGGCGACCTGCACCTGCCCGAGCGGCCCGACCTGCGCATCCCCATGCTGGTGCGGGCCCCGCTGGAGCGCGGGCTGTGGATCGACAACGGCCGCACCGGCTCCGAGGCCGCGATGACCATGGACACCGACCGGCTGCGCCGGGCCGCCATGGACATGGCCGTCGCCCACGCGGTCCGGCTGCTCGCGGTCCACCCCGGCGACCGGTTCTCCGTGCACGTCATCGACGCGGCCGGGGCGGGGGCCGCCTCGCTGGCGCCGCTCGTCGCGGCCGGGGTGCTGGCCGGGCCGCCCGCCGCCGGGGCCTCCGGGGTCACCCGGACCCTGGAGGCGCTGACCCGCCGGGTGGACCTCGTACAGATGGCCGTCCGGGCCGGGGCCCCCGAGGACCTGCCGCCCGATGTGGACCTCGCCGATCAGCTGCTGATCGTGCACGACTTCCCGCACGGGTTCGACGACCGGGCCGTCACCCGGTTGCGCTACCTGGCCGACGAGGGTCCGGCGGTCGGCGTACACCTGCTGATGGTGGCGGACCGTGACGAGGCCTCGGCGTACGGGCCGCTGCTGGATCCGCTGTGGCGCTCGCTGATGCGGCTGTCGCCGGTGCCGGACAACCACCTCGCCGATCCGTGGGTCGGCCATGCCTGGACCTTCGAGCCGGACCTGCCGCCGCCGGGCAGCCGGGTCCTGGAACAGACCCTGGAGCGGATCGCCGCCGCCCGGCGCGATGCCCGCCCATGACCTTTCCTTGGCCTTCCCTTTACCTTTGCCTGCTCTGACGGGTACCCTGGGGCACGCGGAGGGGAGTATTCCTGCTTTCCTGCTACGGCGTACCCGTCAATACGGACCAGTCGGTCCCGGGGCGCCGGCCCACGGCCTCCAGGCCGCCCGGGTGGAAGAGACCTCCGGCAGCGATGACGCTGACATGTGTGCTGAGCCATCTGCCGGAGGCGAATAAGCAGTGGATGTTTCGTGGACCCTCTGGGTGCTGACCATTCTCGGTCTGTGCATCCTGATCGGCGCCGATTTCTTCATCGGCCGCAAACCGCACGACGTATCGATCAAGGAAGCGGGCATCTGGACGGTCGTCTGGATCGTGCTCGCCGCACTCTTCGGCCTCGGACTGTGGTTCTTCGGCAACGGCCAGGCCTCGCAGGAGTTCTTCGCGGGCTTCATCACCGAGAAGTCCCTGAGCGTCGACAACCTCTTCGTCTTCGTCCTGATCATGGCGAAGTTCGCGGTGCCCTCCCACCTCCAGCAGCGCGTCCTGCTGGTGGGCGTGCTGATCGCCCTGGTGCTGCGCGCGATCTTCATCGCCGCCGGCGCGGCGATCATCGCCAGCTTCTCGTGGGTCTTCTACATCTTCGGCGCCTTCCTGATCTACACCGCCTGGAAGCTGATCCAGGAGGCGCGCAAGGACGAGGACGAGGAGGAGTTCGAGGAGAACCGCCTCCTCAAGTCCGTCGAGAAGAAGTTCGGCGTCGCCGACAAGTACCACGGCACCAAGCTGTTCATCGAGAACAACAGCAAGCGCGTCCTGACCCCGCTGATGGTCGTCATGCTCGCCATCGGCACCACCGACGTGCTGTTCGCCCTGGACTCGATCCCCGCGATCTTCGGCCTCACCCAGGACCCGTACATCGTGTTCACGGCCAACGCCTTCGCCCTGATGGGTCTGCGCCAGCTGTACTTCCTCATCGGCGGCCTGCTCAAGAAGCTGGTCCACCTCAGCTACGGCCTGTCGATCATCCTCGGCTTCATCGGCGTCAAGCTGGTGCTCCACGCCCTGCACGAGTCCGGGCTGGACGTCCCGGTCGTCTCGATCCCGGTCTCCCTCGGCGTCATCTGCGGTGTCCTCGTGATCACTACGATCACCAGCCTGATCGCCTCGAAGAAGCAGGCGGCCGCCGAGGCCGCCGCCCGCCCGGAGAGCATCGACGCGTAGGAACCATCGGGACCGTAGGGCCCCGAGGGGCTACGCGGGGGCGGCCGCTTCGGCCGCCCCCGTTCCCTTGTCCGCGCCCGCCCGCGCCCGCACGACCGCCGGGTTCGTCTCCGGCAGCAGCGCGAAGCAGACCAGGCTGAGCAGGGCGATCCCGCTCAGGTACACGGCCACGCCCCAGGGCGGACCGGAGCCGCCCGCCAGCGCCGTCGCGACGATCGGGGTCAGCGCCCCGCCCAGCACCCCGCCCAGGTTGTAGCCCACGGCCGCGCCCGTGCAGCGGATCCGCGGGGCGTACAGCTCCGGCACGTAGGCGCCCACCACGGCGAACATCGTCACCATGCCCAGCAGCCCGCCGAGGCAGCCCAGCGTCATCAGCAGCGGGTCCGCCGTCCCCAGCAGCGCGACGAACGGGAACATCCACACCAGGCACATCGCGCTGCCGATCAGGCAGAGCGGCCGCCGGCCGTACCGGTCGCCGAGCACCGCCACCAGCGGGGTCAGCAGGGCCTTCAGCGCGACGGCCGCCATGATGCAGGCCAGCATCACCGTGCGGTCGACCCTCAGGTGCTCGGTGGCGTACGCGAGGGACCAGGTGGTGACCGCGTAGAAGACCGCGTACCCGACGGACAGGGCCCCGCCGGTCAGCAGGACCAGCCGCCAGTGCCCGCGTACGACCTCGGACAGCGGGGCGTCGGAGCGCCGGCCGGTCTCCGCGAGGGCGCGGAACTGCGGGGTCTCCTCCACCGAGCGGCGCAGCCACAGCCCGGCGAGGGCCAGTACGCCCGCCGCCCAGAACGGTACGCGCCAGCCCCAGGACGTGAACTGCGCGTCGGTCAGCGTCGCGGACAGGGTGAGGATCATGCCGTTGGCCAGCAGGAAGCCCACCGGCGGGCCGACCTGCGGGAAGCTCGCCCACAGCCCGCGCCGCTGCTCGGGGGCGTGCTCGGCGGTCAGCAGGACCGCGCCGCCCCATTCACCGCCGAGGCCGAGGCCCTGGAGGAAGCGCAGCACGAGCAGGAGCAGGGGCGCCGCCATGCCGATCGTCGCGTACGTGGGCACGCAGCCGACGGCGACCGTGGCGAGGCCGGTGAGCAGCAGGGAGCCGAGCAGGACCGGGCGCCGGCCGTACCGGTCGCCGATGTGCCCGAAGAGCACCGAGCCCAGGGGACGGGCGAGGAAGCCGATGCCGAAGGTGCCGAAGGCGGCGAGGGTCCCGGCGAGCGGGGAGAAGGACGGGAAGAACAGCGGGCCGAGCACGAGGGCCGCGGCCGTGCCGTAGACGAAGAAGTCGTAGAACTCGATGGCGGTGCCGGCGAGCGAGGCCGTCGCCAGCCGCAGCATCGAGGGCGGGCGGGCGACCGCGCGGCGGGGGAGGGCGGGGGAGGGGTCTTGTTGCATGGTGCAGCAACTACCCCGCCCCACACCCCCAGGACGTGCGTTCGGTCATCTTCGACCGGAAGGAGTGCTTCCTGTCGCGGTGTTGACCGGGACCGCTCCGACCGGCCGCGGACCGGCCGCCTGTTACCAGCCGCGCTCGCGCCACTCGGCCAGGTGCGGCCGCTCGGCGCCGAGCGTGGTGTCGTTGCCGTGTCCCGGGTAGACCCAGGTCTCGTCCGACAGCTGCTCGAAGAGCTTGTGCTGGACGTCGTCGACCAGTTGCTCGAAGGCCTTCGGGTCGCCCCACGTGTTGCCGACGCCGCCGGGGAAGAGGCAGTCGCCGGTGAACACGTGCGCGTGCCCGTGCGGGTCGTCGTAGATCAGGGCGATCGAGCCGGGGGTGTGGCCGACCAGGTGGCGGGCGGTCAGCGTGACCCGTCCGACGGTGACCGTGTCCCCGTCCGCCACCGGCACGTCGGTCGGCACCGGGATGCCCTCGGCGTCGTGGACGCCCGCGTACGTACGGGCGCCGGTCGCCTCGACGACCTCCGCGAGTGCGCCCCAGTGGTCGCCGTGCCGGTGGGTGGTGACGACGGAGGCGATGCCGTCGTCACCGATCAGGTTCAGCAGGGTCTCCGGCTCGGCGGCCGCGTCGATCAGCAGCTGCTCGTCGGTGGCCCGGCAGCGCAGCAGGTACGCGTTGTTGTTCATGGGGCCCACCGCGACCTTGGAAATCATCAGGTCCGGGAGTTCGTGCACGTCGGCCGGACCGCCGACCTTGACTGCTCCGCTGTACGTCATGTCCTGATCCTAGAGCGGGGGGAGCGTCGGGAGGGGGCCGCCGACGACAGTGAGGTGTGCGCCCCCGTCCCCGCGGCCGGCGAGCCAGCCGAGGAGCTCGGCTCCGGTGCCGAGCAGGGTGACCGGGCCGCCCTCGGTGCCGCCCGTGTGCCAGGTGGAGTCGCCGTCGCCTTCGAGGCGGAGCGTCACCGGGGGGACCTCCGGGCGTCCGGACCAGCGGTCGGCGAGGAAGGCGATCTCACGGGCGGTGAAATCCTGCGGGAGGTCGGAGAGCTCGTAGCCGATGTTCAGGTCGACGTGGTGCAGCTCCACCTCGACGAGGCGGCGGAACGGCACGTTCGAAGCCAGGTCGGTGACCCCGTTGCGCAGCTCGACGGTGCGCGACCAGTCCTGGTCCTGCTCGGTCTGCGCCAGGAAGCCGGCGTGGGTCGCGCGCACGTCGGCGAGCTGGACCTCCAGCGGGCGCGGGGCGTCGCGCTCGATGTCGGAGTCGCGGGCCTCGGCGCTCTCGTACATCGGGCGGCCGGCGAAGACGTTGACGAGGGCGTCCGCGTTGCGTGCCAGGTGGGCCAGTACGTGGCCGCGGGTCCAGCCCGGCAGATGTGACTCTTCGGCCAGGGCCGCGTTGTCCAGTTTCGCGAGAGCGGTCAGCATTCGGTCCGTGGCTTCACGTACAGATCGCAGGTCGCGCACATGATCAGTCATGGATCCGAGCCTAGTGCCGCGGACCCTCGGCCACACGAACGGGTGAACCCGTCTGCCGAGTGCCGTAAATCGAATGTGCGTGCTATACGCTCGAAGTCCAAGCTCTTCTCCATCGCAGAGGCGCCCACCCAGCCAGCCGTACGCTGGACAGTCGGGGGCCCCGTGCCCCCGCTCTCTCAAGAAAGGTGCGGACCGGCGTGACCGACCGTCTCATCGTTCGTGGCGCTCGCGAGCACAACCTCAAGAACGTCTCGCTCGACCTGCCCCGCGACTCACTCATCGTCTTCACCGGACTCTCCGGTTCGGGCAAGTCCTCCCTGGCCTTCGACACGATCTTCGCCGAGGGCCAGCGCCGCTACGTCGAGTCGCTCTCGTCGTACGCCCGCCAGTTCCTGGGGCAGATGGACAAGCCCGACGTGGACTTCATCGAGGGGCTCTCGCCGGCCGTCTCGATCGACCAGAAGTCGACCTCGCGCAACCCGCGTTCGACGGTCGGCACCATCACCGAGGTCTACGACTACCTCCGCCTGCTCTTCGCGCGCATCGGCAAGCCCCACTGCCCCGAGTGCCGCCGCCCCATCTCGCGCCAGTCGCCGCAGGCGATCGTCGACAAGGTGCTCGCCCTCCCCGAGGGCAGCCGCTTCCAGGTGCTCTCGCCGCTGGTGCGCGAGCGCAAGGGCGAGTTCGTCGACCTCTTCTCCGACCTCCAGACCAAGGGCTACAGCCGGGCGCGGGTGGACGGGGAGACCATCCAGCTCTCCGAGCCGCCCACGCTGAAGAAGCAGGAGAAGCACACCATCGAGGTGGTCATCGACCGCCTCACCGTCAAGGAGAGCGCCAAGCGCCGGCTCACCGACTCCGTGGAGACCGCCCTCGGCCTCTCCGGCGGCATGGTGATCCTGGACTTCGTCGACCTCGCCGAGGACGACCCCGAGCGTGAGCGGATGTACTCCGAGCACCTCTACTGCCCGTACGACGACCTGTCCTTCGAGGAGCTGGAGCCGCGCTCCTTCTCCTTCAACTCCCCCTTCGGCGCCTGCCCCGAGTGCACCGGCATCGGTACGCGCATGGAGGTGGACCCGGAGCTGATCGTCCCCGACGAGGACAAGTCCCTCGACGAGGGCGCGGTCTCGCCGTGGTCCCTCGGCCACACCAAGGACTACTTCCAGCGGCTGGTCGGCGCGCTCGCCGGGGAGCTGGGCTTCCGTACGGACATCCCGTGGGCCGGGCTGCCGCAGCGGGCGAGGAAGGCCCTGCTGTACGGGCACAAGACGCAGATCGAGGTCCGCTACCGCAACCGGTACGGGCGGGAGCGGGCGTACACGACGGCCTTCGAGGGCGCCGTGCCGTTCGTCAAGCGCCGGCACTCGGAGTCCGAGAGCGATGCCAGCCGCGAGCGCTTCGAGGGCTACATGCGCGAGGTGCCCTGTCCGACCTGTGAGGGCACGCGGCTCAAGCCGATCGTGCTCGCGGTGACGGTGATGGAGAAGTCCATCGCCGAGGTCGCCGCGATGTCGATCAGCGAGTGCGCGGACTTCCTGGGGCGGATGCGGCTCGACGCCCGCGACAAGAAGATCGCCGAGAGGGTCCTGAAGGAGGTCAACGAGCGGCTGCGCTTCCTCGTCGACGTCGGCCTGGACTACCTTTCGCTGAACCGCGCCGCCGGAACCCTGTCGGGCGGCGAGGCCCAGCGCATCCGGCTGGCCACGCAGATCGGCTCCGGTCTCGTGGGCGTGCTGTACGTACTGGACGAGCCCTCCATCGGCCTGCACCAGCGGGACAACCACCGGCTCATCGAGACGCTGGTGCGGCTGCGGGACATGGGCAACACGCTCATCGTGGTCGAGCACGACGAGGACACCATCAAGGTGGCCGACTGGGTCGTGGACATCGGCCCGGGCGCCGGCGAGCACGGCGGCAAGGTCGTGCACAGCGGCTCGCTGAAGGAGCTGCTGAAGAACAACGACTCGATGACCGGGCAGTACCTGTCCGGGAAGCGGTCCATCGCGGTGCCGGACGTCCGCCGGCCTGTGAACGGGGACCGGAAGCTGACCGTCCACGGCGCCAAGGAGAACAACCTGCGGGACATCGACGTGTCCTTCCCGCTGGGCGTGCTCACGGCGGTCACGGGCGTGTCGGGATCGGGCAAGTCGACGCTGGTCAACGACATCCTCTACACGCACCTGGCGCGCGAGCTGAACGGCGCCCGGTCGGTACCGGGACGGCACACGCGGGTGGACGGGGACGACCTCGTCGACAAGGTCGTGCATGTCGACCAGTCGCCGATCGGCCGGACCCCGCGGTCCAACCCGGCGACGTACACGGGCGTCTTCGACCACGTGCGCAGGCTCTTCGCGGAGACGATGGAGGCGAAGGTGCGCGGCTACCTGCCGGGCCGCTTCTCCTTCAACGTGAAGGGCGGCCGGTGCGAGAACTGCTCCGGCGACGGCACGATCAAGATCGAGATGAACTTCCTGCCGGACGTGTACGTCCCGTGCGAGGTCTGCCACGGCGACCGGTACAACCGGGAGACGCTGGAGGTCCACTACAAGGGCAAGTCGATCGCCGAAGTCCTGAACATGCCGATCGAGGAGGCGCTGGACTTCTTCGAGGCGGTGCCGACGATCGCGCGGCACCTGAAGACGCTGAACGAGGTGGGGCTCGGGTACGTCCGGCTCGGCCAGTCGGCGCCGACGCTGTCGGGTGGTGAGGCGCAGCGCGTGAAGCTGGCGTCGGAGCTGCAGAAGCGGTCGACGGGCCGGACGGTGTACGTGCTGGACGAGCCGACGACGGGTCTGCACTTCGAGGACATCTCGAAGCTGATCAAGGTGCTGTCGGGGCTGGTGGACAAGGGGAACTCGGTGATCGTCATCGAGCACAACCTGGACGTCGTCAAGACCGCGGACTGGGTCATCGACATGGGCCCGGAGGGCGGCTACGGGGGCGGCCTGGTGGTGGCCGAGGGCACGCCGGAGCAGATCGCCTCGGTGGGCGCGAGCCACACCGGCAAGTTCCTGCGGGACATCCTGGGGGCGGAGCGGGTCTCGGATGCCGCCTCGCTCGTGGCCCCGCCGAAGAAGGCCGCCGCGAAGCGGACCGCGGCCAAGAAGGCGGCGGCTCCGGCGAAGAAGGCCGCGGCCCCGGCCAAGAAGGCGACGACCCGGGCCCGCAAGGCCTGAGCGCGCAGAGCCGAGCGGAGGAGGGCCCCCGCAGCCGTCCGGCTGCGGGGGCCCTCCTCCGCTTCCGCGCTCCGGTGGGCGGCTCCACCCCCGTGGGGGCCGCCCGCGCAAGGGTCCGCCGGGGTCAGGCCGCCACGCCCACCGCCCGGCCCGCGGTCGACGGGTCCGTCAGCGACACCAGCAGGGCGTCCGCCACGTCGGCGCGGGAGATCGTGCGCGCGTCCGGGACGTTGGCGCCGATGACCCGGCGGTAGCTGCCGGTGCGCGGCTTGTTCAGGAGGCGGGGCGGGCGGATCACCGTCCAGTCGGTGTCGCTCGCGCGGATCGTCGCCTCCATGACGGCCAGGTCCGCGTACAGATCGCGCAGGGCCCGGCGCAGCAGGGGGAGGAAGACCCTCCGGGCCACGAACCCGTCGGTGGCGACGTCCGGGCCGACCGGGGCCGCGCTCACCGCCGCCAGGCGGCTCACGCCGGCCCGGTCCATCGCCGAGACGATGGCCCGCAGCGCCGGCCCGGTGACCGGCGTGAGCCGGGCCTGCTTGTTGCTCGCCGCGCCCAGCGCGGAGATCACCGCCGACCGGCCCGCGAGGACCGGGACCAGGGCGTCCTCGTCCGTCAGATCGCGCACCACGGCCACCACCAGGCGCTCGTGCGCCGGAACGTCCAGCCGGGCGGGGTCGCGGACCACCGCCGTCACCTCGTGGCCCGCGTCGAGGGCCTGCCGTACGACCTCGCGGCCGACACCGCCCGTGGCTCCGAACACCGTCAGTTTCATCGCCGGCTCCCGTCCAAGGGTGGGTGAGTGTTTACTCACCCCTTCCTCCGCTAGGGTGAGTGAATGCTCACCCCGAAGTCAAGCCGGCCCACTCCCGAGCGGCTCCTCGACGCCGCCGAGAAGCTCATGCGCACCATCGGCCTCGCCAACACCACCACCAAGGCCATCGCCCGCGAGGCCGGCTGCTCCGAGGCGGCGCTCTACAAGCACTACGCGAACAAGGAAGAGCTGTTCGTGCGCGTCCTCATGGAGCGCACCCCCAACGCCGGGCCGCTCATGACCGAGCTCGACCGCGACCACGCCGAGCGCTCCGTCGAGGAGGGGCTCGCCTCGATCGCCCGCCACGCCTCGCTCTTCTACGCCGACGCCGTGCCCATGGCCGCCTCGCTCTTCGCCGAGCCCGCCCTGCTGACCCGGCACCGCGAGGGCGTCCAGGAGATCGGCACCGGCCCCCACGTCGTACGCGACGCCCTCACCGGCCGGCTGCGCCGCGAGCTGGAACGGGGGCGGCTGCGCCCCGACGCCGATCCGGAGGCGGCCGCCGCGCTGCTGCTCGGCGCCTGCTTCCAGCGGGCCTTCTTCCTGCACTTCTCCGGCCCCGAAGTGGTGCAACCGGTCGAGGAGTTCGCCCCCGCCGTGGCCCGGACCCTGTGGGCCGCTATCCGCTGAGCTCCGCCGCGTACGGCGGCTCCGCGCCCGCCCGGGTGCAGGTCAGCGCCGCCGCGTGGGCCGCGTAGGACAGGACTCCGGGCCAGTCCACCGGCTCGCCGGCCGGGAGGCCCGACAGGCGGTGCAGCAGGGCCGCGTTGACGGTGTCTCCCGCCCCGATCGTGTCCGCCACCGTGACCCGGCGGGCCGGTACCTCGTACTCCGCACCCTCCCGGGTCCGGACCGCCAGCCCCTGCGCACCCCGGGTGAGCACCACCGCCGAGGGGCCGGCCGCCAGCCAGTCGCCCACCCGCCCGCCCAGCCACCGGGCGTCCTCCTCCGACAGCTTGAGGACGGAGACGTACGGCAGCCAGCCCAGGAACCGGGCCCGGTACGCCGCCCGATCCGTGATCAGCGCCGGACGGATGTTGGGGTCCAGCAGGGTCAGCAGCCCGCGCCCGGACTCCCGGCGCAGCAGGGCCTCGTACGCGCTCGCGCCCGGCTCCAGCGCGAGGGAGCAGGTGCCGAGCGCCAGGGCCCGGGTGCCCGCGGGGAGCGCCCCGGGCAGGGTGAACAGCCGGTCGGCCGTGCCCTCCACGTAGAAGCCGTACGCCGCCGAGCCGTCCGGGGCGATCGAGGGCACGGCGAGTGTGGTGGGCTCCGGCCCGCGCTGCACCAGGGAGAGGTCCACCCCGGCCGCACGCAGCCCGGCGAGCAGGCTCGCGCCGAAGCCGTCCGCCGAGACCCGGGAGCAGAAGGCGACCTCCGCACCGAGCCGGCCCAGCGCCAGCGCGGTGTTGTACGGCCCCCCGCCCGGCCGCGGCACCAGCGCGCCCGGCGGCTGCGCCACGGGCACGAGGTCGATCAGGGCTTCTCCACCGACGACGATCACGCGGGGGAAGGTATCCCATCGGGCGGCGGAACCGGGCAGCGGTATCGTCGGGGGCCCAGCAGAAGCAGCTGAACCAGCAGAAGTCATCAGCACCGCCAGAACCACCAGCACCCACCCCCAGGCCAGGAGAACCGCATGTCCGCGTCGCAGCCCGCCGCCCGCCGTACCGTCCTCAAGGGCGCCGCCGCGATCGTCGGGGCCGTCGGCGGAGGGGCGGCGCTCGCGGCCTGCTCCACCGAGGGCAACAGCGGCTCCGGCTCCGCGGCGGTACCGGCCGCCCCGGTGGAGCTCGGCGCCGCGTCCGAGGTCCCGGTCGGCGGGTCGAAGCTCTTCCGGGAGAAGAAGCTGGTCGTCAGCTGCCCGGCGGAGGGCCAGTACAAGGCGTTCAGCGCCCGGTGCACGCACGCCGGCTGCGTTCTGGACAAGATCGACGACGGCGAGGGCAACTGCCCCTGCCACGGCAGCCGCTTCGACGTGACGACCGGCAAGGTGCTGCGCGGCCCGGCCACCGACCCGCTGCCCGCCGTCCCGGTCAAGGCCGAGGGCGGCAAGCTCATCGCCGGCTGATCCGCCGGACACCCCAGGGGCTACGCCCAGTCCCAGGCGATGCCCAGCAGCCCGCGCCGCACCTCCGGCTCCACCAGGTGCACGGCGCGATGGCGCCCGCTCGGCGTCAGGTCCGCCAGCCCGCTGCGCGGCGCTCCCGGCCCGGAGCGGCTGAACCGCCGGCAGCGCACCGGAAGCGCCGCCTCGTCGAAGCGGACCTGGAGCACGTACTGCCCGCTGCTGTAGCTGAACCCGCGCACGTACTCGGTGCAGCGGCCGCCGGTCCCGTCCTCGAAGCCGTAGCCGAAGACGTACGTGTCCCCGGCGCGCAGCCGGGCGTCGAAGAGCAGCTCGGCGACCAGCACCTCGGCCTGCGGGTGCCAGCGGACGCGTCCGGTCCGGCAGTTCTCCTCCGCGCGTACGCGGACCCTGGCCGGATCGCAGCCGGGATCCCCGTGGTGAACGGCGAGGTACCGGTCGACCCCGTCGCGGTGGGCCCGTACGACGTGCTGCGACTCGCGGCCCAGCAGCTCGCCGCCCGCCCCGATCCGTACCCGCTCGTGGTGGCCGACCGTGTGCAGCCCGCCGTCGGCGGGCAGCTCCATGCCGGCCAGCAGCCCCTCCACTGCTGCGCCGACGCTGATCAGGGCCCGGTACGAGCGGGCCGGCGGGCGGACCGCCTCGGGCCCGGTGCCCTCCGGGGCGGCCAGCAGCCGCAGCAGCGTCCCCTCGGGCAGTTCCAGGATCTGCTCCAGGGCCCGTACGGCCTTCAGGGACTCGGGGCGGCTCGGCCGCCGGGCGCCCTGCTGCCAGTAGCTGAGGCTGGTCACGCCGAGCTTGATGCCACGGGCCGCGAGCCGGTGCTGCACGCGGTGCAGGGGGAGGCCGCGGGCGCTGAGCGCGGCGCGCAGGGCGAGGTGGAAGGGGCCGGCCCGCAGCAGGTGCCCCAGCTCATGCGCGCTCGCCCCTGCGCTCGCCCCTGTGCTCTCCCCGGTCGACCGCATGACGGCTCCTCCTGTGAACATTCACGTGCGGTGGGGCGGGAGAGGTCGCCGGTGACACCCGGGGTCCAGGTGAAAGGACGGCAGTCGTTCACACTGCGGTCCCGCCGTTCACACTGCAATGTCACGGCGTATTGAAGCCTGTTGACCTGATCGCGACAACACCCGGATGCTCCTCAGCAGCGTCCGGACGCGCTCCTCCAACCCCCACCCTCCCCGGCCCCACCGGGGAGATCCCCACACGGGAGGAACGCGATGCGCAACCGAATCCGGCGGCGGCTTTCCCTGGCCGCCGTCCTGACCGCCGTGCTCTTCACCCTGCCCACCGCCGCCGCCACCGCTGCCCCCACGAGCGATGCCGGCACCGAGTCCGCCCTCGCGTACAAGCGCCTGGACATCACCATGCAGGCGCAAGCGAAGACCAACTGGTGCTGGGCCGCGAGCGGCAACACCATCGCGACCTGGTTCGGCCGGAACTACACGCAGAACCAGTTCTGCAACGCCGCCTTCAACCGCCAGCAGGGCTACGACTGCCCCAACGACCAGGCCACCCTCGGCAACGTCCAGACCGCCCTGAACTGGGCCGGCATCAACTCCGGCTCGTACGTGACCGGCTGGCTGCGCTACACCACCGTACAGAGCGAGATCGACGCGAACCGGCCGGTCGAGACCCGGATCCAGTGGTCCAACGGCGGCGGCCACATGCACGTCATCTACGGCTACGACACCGCCAACAGCTGGGTCTACTGGGGCGATCCGTGGCCGTCCAGCGACCGCTACAACTGGGCCTCGCACGCCTGGTACGTGGACAACAGCACCTTCTCCTGGACCCACTCGCTCTACCGGATCGGGGCGTGAGCGCCATGTCCAAGCGTGTTTCCGCCGCGGTCCTCGCCGCGACCGCCGTCGCCCTCGTCGGCGTAGCGGCCCCGCAGGCCGCGGCCGCGCCCGTGCCGCAGCCGCAGTCCGTCACCGCGGAGACGAAGGCCGCGGCCGCGCAGGCGGCCGCCGCCCCCGACACCCTGGCCACGCTGTCCCGCTTCTTCGCCCGGGAGGGCAAGGTCGCACTGAACGCGGCCCGGCCGCAGATCGAGGGTGAGGCGATACCGGTCAGCTACCTGTCCCCGGACTTCGTCGCGGGCAAGGCCGGGGCAGGCGTGGCCCGGCTGGAGTACCTCGCCAGCAGGGCGGTCTCCTCGGACGGGCAGCAGGCCGCGCTGTGGACCGCGCGGACCGAGGCGGGATGGCAGGTCGTGAACATCGCCACCGGCGACGACGAGTTCCGCTACGCGCAGCTCGGCGCCGCGAAACTGCCGGGCGGCACGGTGTTCCGGGAACCGCAGATCGACGCGTGGTACGTGGCCGAGGGGGCCAGGGTGCTGCCGCTGGACGAGGACGCCGAGCGCGCCGTCGGCGAGGGGGGCACCAGCCTCGCCGCGTACCGGTCGCGGGTGGCGCGGGCGTACGGGGACAAGCTGCCGGGATCGGCGTATGCGAAGGGGGGCAAGGCCGGGGGGTACTCGGCGGGCGCCGCCGATGCGGATGCCGATGCGGGTACGCCGGTGGCGGCCGGAGCCGTTGCGGGTGGGCTGGCGCTCGGTGCGCTGGGCGCCTTCGCGGTGCGGCGGTCGCGGCGGGGCCGCGCCACCGCCTGACCGGCCCCGCCCCGTACCAGGGCGGTGGCCCGGGACCCGGACGGCCCGCCGGCCGTCCGGGTCCCGCGCCCCGAGCGCCCGCGGGGCTGGGGTGGGCCCGGTGTACGGGGGTTGTCGGTGGGCGGAAGTAGGGTGGTTGGCATGGCCGACCCTTCCAGCTACCGTCCCGCGCCGGGGCAGATTCCCGACTCCCCGGGGGTCTACCGATTCCGCGACGAGCACCGCCGGGTGATCTACGTCGGGAAGGCCAAGAGCCTGCGCCAGCGGCTGGCCAGCTACTTCCAGGACCTCGCCGGACTGCATCCGCGTACCGCCACCATGGTGACCACCGCCGCCTCCGTCGAGTGGACCGTCGTCTCCACCGAGGTCGAGGCGCTCCAGCTCGAATACTCCTGGATCAAGGAGTACGACCCCCGGTTCAACGTCAAGTACCGGGACGACAAGAGCTACCCCTCCCTCGCGGTGACGATGAACGAGGAGTACCCGAGGGTCCAGGTCATGCGGGGGCCCAAGAAGAAGGGTGTGCGGTACTTCGGGCCTTATGGGCATGCCTGGGCGATTCGCGAGACCGTCGACCTCATGTTGCGGGTGTTCCCCGTGCGGACCTGCTCCGCCGGGGTGTTCAAGCGGTCCGCGCAGATCGGGCGGCCCTGTCTGCTCGGCTACATCGGCAAGTGCTCCGCGCCCTGCGTCGGCCGGGTCACCCCCGATGAGCACCGCGAACTCGCCGAGGACTTCTGCGACTTCATGGCCGGCCGGACCGGTACGTACCTGTCCCGGCTGGAGCGGCAGATGCACGAGGCCGCCGAGGAGATGGAGTACGAGAAGGCAGCCCGGCTGCGCGACGACATAGGAGCGCTGCGCCGGGCCATGGAGAAGAACGCCGTGGTCCTCGCCGATGCCACGGATGCCGACCTCATCGCCGTGGCCGAGGACGAGCTCGAAGCGGCCGTGCAGATCTTCCACGTACGTGGCGGGCGCGTGCGCGGGCAGCGCGGCTGGGTCACCGACAAGGTCGAGGCCGTGGACACCGCCGGACTCGTCGAGCACGCCCTCCAGCAGCTCTACGGGGAGGAGAGCGGCGAGGCCGTCCCCAAGGAGGTGCTGGTTCCGGCCCTCCCCGAGGACGCGCCCGCCCTCGCGGAGTGGCTCGCCGGGCGGCGCGGCTCCCTGGTCAGCCTGCGCATCCCGCAGCGCGGGGACAAGAAGGCCCTGATGGAGACCGTCCACCGCAACGCGCAGCAGTCCCTGGCCCTGCACAAGACCAAGCGCGCCAGCGACCTCACCACCCGCTCCCGGGCCCTGGAGGAGATCGCCGAGGCCCTTGAGCTGGACAGTGCGCCGCTGCGCATCGAGTGCTTCGACATCTCGCACCTCCAGGGCGACGACGTGGTGGCCTCGATGGTCGTCTTCGAGGACGGGCTGGCGCGCAAGGGCGAGTACCGGCGCTTCCAGATCAAGTCGTTCGAGGGGCAGGACGACGTCCGGTCCATGCACGAGGTGGTCTCGCGGCGCTTCCGCCGCTACCTCCAGGAGAAGCTGAAGACCGGGGAGTGGTCCCCGGAGGACGGGGAGGAGGGGGAGAACCCCCTCGCCGGGGAGAACCCCCTCGCCGAGGACGACGGGCGCCCCAAGCGCTTCGCGTACCCGCCGCAGCTCGTCGTGGTCGACGGCGGGCAGCCGCAGGTGGCCGCCGCCAAGCGGGCCCTGGACGAGCTGGGCATCGACGACGTGGCCGTCTGCGGGCTGGCGAAGCGGCTGGAGGAGGTCTGGCTGCCCGGCGAGGACGACCCGGTCGTGCTGCCCCGCACCAGCGAGGGGCTCTACCTGCTCCAGCGGGTGCGTGACGAAGCCCACCGGTTCGCGATCCAGTACCAGCGGAACAAGCGCGGAAAACGGCTCAAGGCGGGCCCGCTCGACGAGGTGCCCGGCCTCGGCGAAAGCCGCAGGCAGGCCCTGGTCAAGCACTTCGGTTCGGTGAAAAAGCTGAGACAGGCGACAATCGACCAGATCTGCGAGGTCCCGGGCATAGGACGCAAGACGGCCGAGACCGTGGCCGCGGCGCTCGCCCGGTCGGTTCCCGCCGGTCCTGCCGTCAACACGGCGACAGGAGAGATCATTGAGGATGAGACCCCGCCCCCGCGGGTGGGGGCACCTCCCAGCGGCAGCTGGGAGACATCGTCCGAACGGGGGACCGAGCAATGACCGAGCGCGAGACCGACCAGACGAACGGCCGGACGGCCGAGCAGACGACCGACCGCACGATCGAGCACGACCGAGACGGAGCACAGGTGAGTACGGGCACGACAGTGGAGCCCGGAGATACCGCCGAGGCGGCCATCCCCGAGCTGGTGATCATCTCCGGCATGTCCGGGGCCGGCCGCAGTACGGCGGCCAAGTGTCTGGAGGACCTCGGCTGGTTCGTCGTCGACAACCTCCCGCCCGCCCTCATCCCCACCATGGTGGAGCTCGGCGCCCGCTCCCAGGGCAACGTGGCGCGCATCGCCGTCGTCGTAGACGTCCGCGGCCGCCAGTTCTTCGACGCCCTGCGCGAGTCCCTCTCCGACCTCGACAGCAAGGGCGTCACCCGGCGCATCGTCTTCCTGGAGTCCTCCGACGACGCGCTGGTCCGCCGCTTCGAGTCGGTCCGCCGCCCGCACCCCCTCCAGGGCGACGGCCGCATCACCGACGGCATCGCCGCCGAGCGCGACCTGCTGCGCGAGCTGCGCGGCGACGCCGACCTGGTCATCGACACCTCCAGCCTGAACGTGCACGAGCTGCGCGCGAAGATGGACGCCCAGTTCGCGGGCGACGAGGAGCCCGAGCTGCGGGCGACCGTCATGTCCTTCGGCTACAAGTACGGCCTCCCCGTCGACGCCGACCTCGTCGTCGACTGCCGCTTCATCCCGAACCCGCACTGGGTGCCCGAGCTGCGGCCCTTCACCGGCCTCAACCCGGAGGTGTCGGGCTACGTGTTCAGCCAGCCCGGCGCCAAGGAGTTCCTCGACCGCTACACCGAGCTGCTCCAGCTCATCGCCACTGGCTACCGCCGGGAGGGCAAGCGGTACGTGACCATCGCGGTCGGCTGCACCGGCGGCAAGCACCGCAGTGTGGCCATGTCCGAGAAGCTCGCTGCCCGCCTCGCCTCCGAGGGAGTCGAGACCGTCGTAGTCCACCGGGACATGGGGCGCGAGTGACCGGACGTACGCTGCGGCTGCGCCGCCTGCGCCGCCTCACCTCGGGGCGGGACGAGGACGGCGCGGGCCGCACCGGGCTGCGCCGCGGCGCAGCCCCCAAGGTGGTCGCGCCCAAGGTCGTCGCCCTCGGCGGCGGCATGGGCCTGTCGGCCTCCCTGGCAGCCCTGCGCCGGATCACCGGTGAGCTCACCGCCGTCGTCACGGTCGCCGACGACGGCGGTTCCAGCGGCCGGCTCCGGGAGGAGCTCGGCGTGCTGCCGCCCGGGGACCTGCGCAAGGCGCTGGCCGCGCTGTGCGGCGACGACGACTGGGGCCAGACCTGGGCCCGCGTCATCCAGCACCGCTTCCAGTCGGCCGGCGCCCTGCACGAGCACGCGGTCGGCAACCTGCTGATCGTCGCCCTGTGGGAACAGCTCGGCGACCCCGTCCAGGCCCTCGACCTGGTCGGGAAGCTGCTGGGGGCGCAGGGCCGGGTGCTGCCGATGTCGGCGGTGCCGCTGGAGCTGCAGGCGCTGGTCCGCGGCCACGATCCCGCCCGCCCGGGCGAGGTCGACACCGTCCGGGGGCAGGCCACGGTGGCCACGACCCCCGGCGAGGTGCTCTCCGTACAGGTCGTGCCCGGGGATCCGCCGGCCGTGCCGGAGGCCGTCGCGGCGGTCCTGGACGCGGACTGGGTGGTGCTCGGTCCGGGGTCCTGGTTCTCGTCCGTGATCCCGCACCTGCTGGTGCCGGAACTGCTCGACGCGCTGATCGAGACCAAGGCCCGCAGGGTCCTCTCGCTGAACCTCGCGCCGCAGCCCGGCGAAACAGAGGGCTTCTCTCCGCAGCGTCATTTGGAGGTTTTGGCCCGACACGCCCCTAAACTCGCCCTGGACGTGGTGCTGGCCGACGAGGCCGCCGTGCCCGACCGCGAGTCCCTCGCCGATGCCGCAAAACGGTTCGGTGCCGCGGTCGAGCTGGCGCCGGTGGCCAGGGAAGACGGCTCTCCGAAGCATGACCCGGAGCTGCTCGCCGCCGCGTACGACCGTATTTTTCGGATGCATGGAAGGATCGGCCCATGGCGATGACGCCAGCGGTGAAGGATGAGATCTCCCGGCTCCCCGTCACCCGGACCTGCTGCAGGAAGGCGGAGGTCTCGGCGATTCTTCGGTTCGCGGGCGGGCTGCACCTGGTGAGCGGGCGGATCGTCATCGAGGCGGAGCTGGACACCGGGATCGCTGCCCGGCGCCTGCGCAAGGACATCCTGGAGATCTTCGGCCATTCCTCGGACCTGGTGGTCATGGCCCCCGGCGGACTGCGCCGCGGCAGCCGGTACGTCGTCCGGGTCGTGGCCGGCGGTGACCAGCTGGCGCGTCAGACGGGCCTCGTGGACGGCCGCGGCCGTCCCATCCGGGGCCTTCCCCCGCAGGTGGTCTCCGGGGCCACCTGTGACGCGGAGGCGGCCTGGCGCGGCGCCTTCCTGGCCCACGGCTCGCTCACCGAGCCGGGCCGGTCCTCCTCCCTGGAGGTGACCTGCCCCGGTCCGGAGGCCGCCCTGGCCCTGGTGGGCGCCGCCCGCCGGCTCTCCATCGCCGCCAAGGCGCGCGAGGTGCGCGGCGTGGACCGGGTCGTGGTCCGCGACGGCGACGCGATCGGCGCCCTGCTGACCCGGCTCGGCGCGCACGAGTCGGTGCTGGCCTGGGAGGAGCGGCGGATGCGGCGCGAGGTGCGCGCCACCGCCAACCGCCTCGCCAACTTCGACGACGCCAACCTGCGCCGCTCGGCGCGGGCCGCGGTGGCCGCCGGCGCCCGGGTCCAGCGCGCGCTGGAGATCCTCGGCGAGGAGGTCCCCGAGCACCTCGCGGCGGCCGGCCGGCTGCGCATGGAGCACAAGCAGGCCTCCCTGGAGGAGCTGGGCGCGCTCGCCGACCCGCCGCTGACGAAGGACGCGGTCGCGGGCCGGATCCGCCGCCTGCTGGCGATGGCCGACAAGCGGGCGCAGGACCTGGGCATCCCGGGCACCGAGTCGAACCTGAGCGAGGACCTGGCCGACAACATGGCGGGCTAGCCGCACCGGGACGAGCCCGCCGGGACGAGCCCGCCGGGACGAGCCGCGCCGAGATGCCTGTCGGTACGCCCGCCCGTCGCCTCGTAGCCCGTATGCCTCGCGCCGTACGTCTCAAAGGGGTCCGCACGTCACACGTGCGGGCCCCTTTGAGACACGCCCCATTGACATGAGCATCGCCTGATCGTGAGCCTGTCGTCCGAACGCTTTCGTGGCAGACGACGCCCAGGGGGGCACATGAGGCACCGCGCGAGATCGATCCTCGCCGCAAGCGCACTCGTCTTGGGAACCACACTGGCCGCCCTTCCGGCGGCCCAAGCCCGGCCCGCGGCAGACGCCTCACCCGGCGCCGACGAGGTCCGGGTCTACGACGCGGACGTCACCAAGGAGCAGGTACCGCTGCTCCTCGCCGCGGGCCAGGACGCCCATGAACTCACCGAGCGCGCCCCGGAGACCGGGACCGCCAAGGTCGAGCTGTTCCTCACCGGCGGCCAGGCCAAGGAGCTCGCGGGCCGGGGCGTCAAGCTCGCCGAGCGCAAGCTCCCGGCGAACACGGCCCGTTCCGAGGCCGTCGGCGACGGGGTCTTCCGCCCGTACAGCGGCAAGGGCGGGCTCCAGGAGGAGATCCTCAAGGCGGCCCAGGCCAACCCCGGCCTCGCCAAGGTGGTCTCCATCGGAAAGACCGTCCAGGGCAAGGACATCCTGGCCCTGAAGGTCACCAAGAACGCCCGCACCACCAAGGACGGCGGCAAGCCGTCCGTGCTCTACATGTCCAACCAGCACGCCCGTGAGTGGATCACCCCCGAGATGACCCGGCGGCTGATGCACCACACCCTCGACAACTACGGCAAGGACCAGCGGATCACCGAGCTGGTGGACTCCACCGAGCTGTGGTTCCTGCTGTCCGCCAACCCGGACGGGTACGACTACACGCACTCCCCGGACGGCGACCGGCTGTGGCGCAAGAACCTGCGCGACAACAACGGCGACGGCAAGATCACCACCGGTGACGGCGTCGACCTCAACCGGAACTTCGCCTACAAGTGGGGCTACGACAACGAGGGTTCCTCGCCGAACCAGTCGAGCGAGACCTACCGCGGCACCAAGCCCTCCTCCGAGCCGGAGACCGTCGCCCTCGACAAGTTCGAGAAGCGCATCGGCTTCAAGTACGCCATCAACTACCACTCCGCCTCCGAGCTGCTGCTCTACGGCGTGGGCTGGCAGGTGGCCACCCCGACCCCGGACGACGTCGCCTACAAGGCGCTCGCCGGCACCCCGGAGAACTCCGCGATCCCGGGCTACTACCCCCAGATCTCCTCCGAGCTCTACACCACCAACGGCGAGGCCGACGGCCACGCCGCCAACGTCAACGGCGTCATGATGTTCACGCCGGAGATGACCACCTGCCAGACGGCCTCCGCGAGCGACCCGAACGACCGGTGGAAGCCCGAGGACTGCCGGTCCGGCTTCAACTTCCCGGACGACGAGAAGCTCATCCAGGCGGAGTTCGCGAAGAACGTCCCCTTCGCCCTCGCCGTCGGCGAGAGCGCCGCCCACCCGGACCAGCCGAAGTCCTCCGTCGGCCTGAGCGCCGCGGACTTCACCCTCGACCCCTTCGCCACCTCCTACGCGGCCAAGGGCGAGGACCAGACGGTCTCCGTCACCGCCCGCAAGGCGCTGAAGGACAAGCAGCTCAAGTTCCGCATCAACGGCGGCCGTACGCACGACGACGGACTGCGGGCCTGGAAGGGCGGCGACGTCTACGGCGGCGACGACAACAACTGGTTCGACGAGTACCGGGCCGAGGTCGATGGCGCCAAGCCGGGTGACAAGGTCGAGGTCTGGTTCACCGGCCGCGACGGCTCCGGCCGGCAGGTCTCCAGCGGGCACTTCACGTACACGGTGGCCGAGCGGCCGCGCGCCGACGTGCTGGTGATCGCCGAGGAGGGGGCGAAGGCCCAGCACGCGCAGGAGTACGTCGACGCCCTGCGCGCCAACGGGAAGTCCGCGGCGGTCTGGGACGTGGCCACGCAGGGCGCCCCGCACCCCCTCGGCGTGCTCTCCCACTTCCGTACGGCCGTCCACTACACCGGAGCCAAGACCCCCGGCGGCGACACCCAGCTCGCCGTGCGGGACTTCCTCAACGAGGGCGGCAAGCTGATCGAGGCCGGCGAGCTCGCGGGCGGCAACGCCCAGGTCGGCCGCGCCGTGACGGACGACTTCAGCCAGTACTACCTCGGCGCTTACAGCCGTACGAGTGCCGGCGGCGCGACCGGCTTCACCGGTACGGGTGCCCTCTCCGGCGCCAAGGGCGGTCTGGGCGACGCGGCGGGCAACCCGTTCAACGCCCCCGGCTCCTACGCGGTCACCTCCGACTCCCTGCCCGCGGCGCAGTTCCCGCAGTTCAAGAGCGCGCAGGCGGGCCAGTACGCCGGGGTCGTGAACCCGTACGCCCCCTACTCCGGCGCGGGGATGGCCGCGGCCACCCACGCGGACGACGAGTGGAAGCGGCTGACCCGCACGGTCGACCTGACCAAGGTCACCGCCGCCGACAAGCCGCAGCTCAAGATGGCCCTCAACTGGAACACCGAGCAGGGCTACGACCACGCGCTCCTGGAGGCCCACACGACCGGGGCCGAGGACTGGACCACGCTGCCCGAGGCGGGCGGCCTGACGGGCAACGCCGTCCCGACGGAGTGCGAGGCCGGGTTCTACGTCAACGGCCACCCGTTCCTGAAGCACTACCTCACCCTCGACAGCGCCGGCTGCACCGCCGGCGGCACCAGCGGCTCGTGGAACAGCTTCACCGGATCCTCCGACGGGTGGAAGCAGGTCACCTTCGACCTGAGCGCGTACGCGGGCAAGACCGTCGAGGTCTCCCTCTCGTACGTCTCGGACGGCGGCGCCGGCGGCCGCGGCCTCTTCGCGGACGACGCGCGCGTCTCCGTCGGCGGAGCCGACCAGGCCGTGGAGGGGTTCGAGACCTCCCTGGGAGCCTGGACCGCCCAGGGCGCACCTGCCGGAAGTCCCGTCGTTCAGGGCGATTGGTCCCGGTCCGGCGAGCTGTTCAAGTCGTACGCCTCGGTCACTACGCGTAACACGGTGCTCCTCGGCTTCGGTCTCGAACACCTGCCGGCGGCGGCGGACCGAGCCGTACTCGTCGGTAAGGCGCTCAGGTCGCTGCACCGCTGATCATTCGAGCCCCCGCCGCTCACCCTGAGTGACGGGGGTCAAAGCCCCCGGGGTCCCGCGCCGAGCGCACGGTACGGGCCCCGGCGGCGGTCTCCCGTGTGGCAGGGGGAGTGTCAGGTCCCGGCCGATGTCACTCAAAAGCTCACGGAGAGGTAGGGTCGTAAGCGGTCGGGGACATCCCATACAGCTCGCCGGCGGGACAGGCCGGCGCACCAACGAGGAGATCGGTTCGTGACGATCCGCGTAGGCATCAATGGTTTTGGCCGAATTGGCCGCAACTACTTCCGGGCGCTCCTTGAGCAGGGAGCGGACATCGAGATCGTCGGTGTCAACGACCTGACTGACAACGCGACCCTGGTGCACCTGCTCAAGTACGACACCATTCTGGGCCGCCTCAAGGCCGAGGTCTCCCACACCGACGACACCATCACGGTCGGCGGCAACACCTTCAAGACGTTCGCCGAGCGTGACCCCGCGAACCTGCCCTGGGGCGAGCTGGGCGCCGACATCGTCATCGAGTCGACCGGCATCTTCACGAAGAAGGCCGACGCCGCCAAGCACATCGCCGCGGGCGCGAAGAAGGTCCTCATCTCGGCTCCGGCCAAGGACGAGGACATCACCATCGTGATGGGCGTCAACCAGGACAAGTACGACGCGGCCAACCACCACGTCATCTCCAACGCCTCCTGCACCACCAACTGCGTGGCGCCGATGGCCAAGGTTCTCGACGAGAACTTCGGCATCGTCAAGGGCATGATGACCACGGTCCACGCGTACACGAACGACCAGCGCATCCTGGACTTCCCGCACTCGGACCTGCGCCGCGCCCGCGCCGCCGCCGAGAACATCATCCCGACCTCGACGGGTGCCGCCAAGGCCACCGCTCTGGTCCTCCCGCAGCTCAAGGGCAAGCTGGACGGCATCGCCATGCGCGTCCCGGTCCCGACCGGCTCGGTCACCGACCTCGTCCTGGAGCTCTCCCGCGAGACCACCAAGGAAGAGATCAACGCCGCCTTCCAGAAGGCCGCCGAGGGCCAGCTCAAGGGCATCCTCGACTACACCGAGGACGCGATCGTCTCCTCCGACATCGTGAACTGGCCGGCTTCCTGCACCTTCGACTCCTCCCTGACCATGGTTCAGGACGGTACGCAGGTCAAGGTCGTCGGCTGGTACGACAACGAGTGGGGCTACTCCAACCGCCTCGTCGACCTGACCGTCTTCGTCGGCGGTCAGCTCTAAGTCTCAGGTAGCAGGGCCAGGAAACAAGATGTGAGGACAGGGTCCGGTCAGCGCGATGGAGCGCTGCACGGGCCCTGTCGTCTGCCTCCACCGATCGGCCCCGCACCGGCAGAACCCGTGTATGGGGATAAGGAGTAGAAACACATGAAGACGATCGACGAACTGCTCGCCGACGGCGTTTCCGGCAAGCGGGTCTTCGTCCGCGCCGATCTCAACGTGCCGCTCGCGGGCGACACGATCACCGACGACGGTCGCATCCGCGCCGTGCAGCCGACCATCGCGAAGCTCGCCGAAGCCGGCGCCCGCGTGATCGTCGCCTCGCACCTGGGCCGCCCCAAGGGCGCCCCGGACCCGGCCTTCTCACTCGCTCCGGCCGCCACGCGACTCGGCGAACTGCTCGGTGCGGACGTCGCGTTCGCCACCGACACCGTCGGTGAATCCGCCAAGGAGACCGTCGCCGCCCTCGCCGACGGCCAGGTCGCCGTCATCGAGAACCTGCGCTTCAACGCCGGTGAGACCGCGAAGGACGACGCCGAGCGCGGCGCCTTCGCGGACCAGCTCGCCGAGCTCGCCGACGTCTACGTCGGCGACGGCTTCGGCGCCGTCCACCGCAAGCACGCCTCGGTCTTCGACCTGCCCGCGCGCCTCCCGCACGCGGCCGGCTACCTGATCGCCACCGAGGTCGGCGTCCTGAAGAAGCTGACCGCCGAGGTCAAGCGCCCGTACGTGGTCGTCCTCGGCGGCGCCAAGGTCTCCGACAAGCTGGCCGTCATCGACCAGCTGCTCGGCAAGGCCGACCGCATCCTCATCGGCGGCGGCATGGCGTACACCTTCCTCTACGCCAAGGGCTACGAGGTCGGCATCTCCCTGCTCCAGAAGGACCAGGTGGACGTCGTCAAGGAGTACATGGAGCGGGCCGAGAAGAGCGGCGTCGAGCTGGTCCTCCCGGTCGACATCCTGGCCTCGGCGGACTTCCCCGACCTCAAGGGCAAGACCCCGGCCGAGTTCATCACCGTCGACGCGGACAAGATCCCCGCCGACAAGGAGGGTCTGGACATCGGTCCCAAGACCCGTGAGCTGTACGCGTCGAAGATCACCGACGCGGAGACCGTCTTCTGGAACGGTCCCGTGGGCGTCTTCGAGCACCCCGACTACGCCGGAGGCACCCGCGCCATCGCGCAGGCCCTCGTCGGCAGCGACGCGTTCACCGTGGTCGGCGGCGGCGACTCCGCCGCGGCCGTGCGCACGCTCGGCTTCGACGAGAACGCATTCGGTCACATCTCGACCGGTGGCGGCGCCTCCCTCGAATACCTCGAGGGCAAGACGCTCCCCGGCCTCGCCGCACTGGAGGTCTGAACCCGTATGACCACGCGTACCCCGCTGATGGCGGGCAACTGGAAGATGAACCTCAACCACCTCGAGGCCATCGCGCACGTCCAGAAGCTCGCCTTCGCGCTCGCCGACAAGGACTACGACGCCGTCGAGGTGGCGGTCCTGCCGCCCTTCGTCGACCTGCGCTCGGTCCAGACCCTGGTAGACGGCGACAAGCTGAAGATCAAGTACGGCGCCCAGGACATCTCGGCGCACGACTCCGGTGCCTACACCGGCGAGATCTCCGGATCGATGCTCGCGAAGCTGAAGTGCACGTACGTGGCCGTCGGCCACAGCGAGCGCCGCCAGTACCACGGCGAGAGCGACGAGCTCTGCAACGCCAAGGTCAAGGCCGCCTACCAGTACGGGATCACCCCGATCCTGTGCGTCGGCGAGGGCCTGGACGTCCGCAAGGCCGGCCAGCAGGTCCCGTACACGCTCGCGCAGGTCGACGGCGGCCTGAAGGACGTTCCGGCCGAGCAGGTCGAGTCCATCGTGATCGCGTACGAGCCCGTCTGGGCGATCGGGACCGGCGAGGTCGCCACCCCCGAGGACGCGCAGGAGGTCTGCGGGGCGATCCGCACCCGCCTCGCCGAGCTGTACTCCCAGGAGCTGGCCGACAAGGTCCGCATCCAGTACGGCGGCTCCGTGAAGTCCGGCAACATCGCGGCGATCATGGCCCAGCCCGACGTCGACGGTGCCCTGATCGGCGGCGCGGCGCTGGACGCGGAGGAATTCGTTAAGATCGTCCGCTTCCGCGACCAGTGACCTGCGTGATCGTCGCAGTGAGTATGCGGTAGGACGGATCCGTCGTACCCTTGCGGGGGCCAGGAGGCTGAACCACCAGCCACTGGCCCCCGCGCACGTCAAGCAGAGCCGGACAGCCAGAAAAGCCAGAAAGTAGGAATCAGCCGTGATTATGGGGTTCTCGATCGCCCTGATCGTCTTCAGCGGCCTGCTGATGCTGCTCGTGCTGATGCACAAGGGCAAGGGCGGCGGCCTTTCCGACATGTTCGGCGGCGGCATGCAGTCGTCCGTCGGCGGCTCCTCGGTCGCGGAGCGCAACCTGGACCGGATCACCGTCGTGGTGGGTCTGCTCTGGTTCGCCTGCATCATGACGCTCGGGATTCTGCTGAAGTAGCGAAGCCGACGGTTCTGGCCACTTCGCCGGACCGGTCGGCTCCACCCCGCCTATCATGAGGACGGCGTCCACGGCCTGGAGTGAGTAACTCCATGTGATGGACGTGCGTTGGGCCTTACGTAGACTGGGGCGCCCGCGGCGGAATCCACTCACGCTTCGCGGCACCATCACGCAGGGAGTTACGACCGTGGCAAGTGGCAACGCGATCCGTGGTAGTCGGGTCGGAGCGGGGCCGATGGGTGAGGCCGAGCGCGGCGAGTCCGCGCCCCGCCTGCGCATCTCCTTCTGGTGCTCGAACGGGCACGAGACGCAGCCGAGCTTCGCCAGCGACGCGCAGGTGCCGGACACCTGGGACTGCCCGCGCTGCGGGTTCCCGGCCGGCCAGGACCGGGACAACCCGCCCGCGCCGCCGCGCACCGAGCCCTACAAGACGCACCTGGCGTACGTGCGGGAGCGGCGGTCGGACGCCGACGGCGAGGCGATCCTCGCCGAGGCGCTCGCCAAGCTCCGCGGCGAGATCTGACGGACGCAAGAGTGACGGTGTGACACCGGGCCCGGCCCGCAGGAGTCTTCTCCAGCGGGCCGGGCCCCTTTGCGTACCCCCGCGCGGAAGGCGCTGTCCGGCACACCCCCCTTTGATCCCTTAAGTTGGTGATCGGCGGGGCACGACAGGACGGAAGAAACGGGTTGATGTCCGAGATGAACGCAGACAGCCGTACGAGGCTCAACCGGACGCCCGAGTGGATGGCACTCGGCAAGCACCGCGAAGAGCTGGGGCAGACGCACCTGCGTGAGCTGTTCGCGGCGGATCCGAACCGGGGAACGGGTTACACGCTGCGGGTCGGGGACCTGTACATCGACTACTCGAAGCACCTGGTGACCGACCAGACGCTGGAGCTGCTGCGCGAACTGGCGGCGGCGACGGGCGTGGCCGAGCTGCGCGAGGCGATGTTCCGCGGCGAGAAGATCAACACGACCGAGGACCGGGCGGTCCTGCACACCGCCCTGCGCGCGCCGAAGGGCGCGGTGGTCGAGGTGGACGGCGAGAACGTCGTCCCCGAGGTGCACGCCGTCCTCGACAAGATGGCGGCCTTCTGCGACCAGGTCCGGTCGGGGGAGTGGACCGGCTTCACCGGCAAGCGCATCAAGAACGTGGTCAACATCGGCATCGGCGGCTCCGACCTGGGCCCGGCGATGGCGTACGAGGCGCTGCGCGCGTTCACCGACCGGGCGCTGACCGTACGGTTCGTGTCCAACGTGGACGGCGCCGACCTGCACGAGGCCGTACGGGACCTGGACCCGGCGCAGACGCTGTTCATCATCGCCTCCAAGACCTTCACCACCATCGAGACCATCACCAACGCCGAGTCGGCGCGGGAGTGGCTGCTGGCGGGTCTGGGCGGTGACACGGCGGCCGTGGCGCGGCACTTCGTGGCGCTGTCGACCAACGAGGAGAAGGTCACCGCGTTCGGCATCGATCCGGCCAACATGTTCGGGTTCTGGGACTGGGTCGGCGGGCGCTACTCCTTCGACTCCGCGATCGGGCTCTCGCTGATGATCGCGATCGGTCCGGACGCCTTCCGGGAGATGCTGGGCGGCTTCCGGACGGTGGACGAGCACTTCCGCACGGCCCCGCCGGAGCAGAACGCGCCGCTCCTGATGGGCCTGTTGGGGATCTGGTACGGGGCCTTCTTCGACGCGCAGTCGCACGCGGTCCTGCCGTACAGCCACTACCTCTCCCGCTTCACCGCGTACCTCCAGCAGCTGGACATGGAGTCCAACGGCAAGTCCGTCGACCGGGACGGCAATCCGGTGGACTGGCAGACCGGTCCGGTGGTGTGGGGCACGCCCGGCACCAACGGGCAGCACGCGTACTACCAGTTGATCCACCAGGGCACGAAGGTGATCCCGGCGGACTTCATCGGCTTCGCCCGGCCCGTCGGCGAACTGCCGCCGACCCTCGCGGACCAGCACGACCTGCTGATGGCGAACTTCTTCGCGCAGACGCAGGCGCTTGCCTTCGGCAAGACACCGGAGGAGGTCCGCGCGGAGGGCGTGGCGGAGCCCCTGGTCCCGCACAAGACCTTCAAGGGGAACCACCCGACCACGACGATCCTGGCGCAGGACCTCACCCCGGCGGTGCTGGGCCAGCTGATCGCGCTGTACGAGCACAAGGTGTTCGTCCAGGGCGCGGTGTGGAACATCGACTCCTTCGACCAGTGGGGCGTGGAGCTCGGCAAGGTCCTCGCGAAGCGGGTCGAGCCGGCGCTGACGGACGGCGCGCAGGTGCCGGGACTGGACGCCTCGTCGAAGGCCCTCGTGGCCACCTACCGGGAGCTGCGCGGCCGCGGCTGAGCCGGACGGCGCACGGATGCGCAGAAGGGCCCGCTCCCGGTTCGGGGGCGGGCCCTTCGCCCGTACGCGTACGGGTATGCGTACGGGCCCGGGTCAGGAGGCGGCCGGCGGGTACAGGCCCGTCGGGAGCTTCGCCGCGGCCGCGCGGTCCAGCAGCCACAGGGTGCGGGAGCGGCCGTACGCCTGCGCGGCGGGGGCCTGGACGGCGCCCGCACCGCCGAGGGCGATGGCCACCGCCCCGGCCTTGTCCTCGCCCGCCGCCAGCAGCCAGACCTCGCGGGCCGCCCGGATGGCCGGGAGGGTCAGGGAGATCCGGGTGGGCGGCGGCTTGGGCGCGCCGTGCACGCCGACGACCGTGCGGTCGGTCTCGCGGGAGGCGGGGTGCTCGGGGAAGAGCGAGGCGATGTGGGTGTCCGGGCCGACGCCCAGCATCAGGACGTCGAAGGTGGGGACCGGCCCGTGGTCCTCGGGCCCGGCGGCCTTCGCCAGCTCGGCCGCGTAGGCGGCGGCCGCGGCGTCCACGTCCGCCCCGTACGGGCCGTCGGAGGCGGGCATCGCGTGCACGCGCGCCGGGTCGACCTGGACGGAGTCCAGGAGGGCCTCACGGGCCTGGGTGTGGTTGCGCTCGGGGTCGTCGGCGGGGACGTAGCGCTCGTCGCCCCACCAGAGGTCGATCCGCGACCAGTCGACGGCGTCCCGGGCCGGGGCCGTGGCCAGCGCGGCGAGGAGGCCGTTGCCGTTGCGGCCGCCGGTGAGGACGACGGAGGCGCTGCCGCGGGCGGCTTGCGCGTCGACGATCTTGGTGATGAGCCGGGCCGCCGCGGCCTGGGCCATCAGCTCCTTGTCCCGGTGGACGACGACCTGGGGAGTCGTCATTCCCATTGCTGCCGCCTTGTCGATTGTGGGTGCGGGTTCCGCTGCGCGGGGCGGGAACAGGCCCCGCCCCGCGCAGCGGGTGCTGGCTACTTGGCCGAGGCCTTCTTCGCGGGCTTCGCCGCGGGCTTCGCGGCCGGGGCCTCGGCCTTGGCCGGAGCGGCCTCGGCCTTGCCCGGAGCGGGCACCGGAGGCGCCGCCGCGGCCAGCTTGGCCACGCCGAACTTCAGCGCGGCCTCGTAGGTGTTGTCCGGGTCCAGCCGGCGCAGTTCCTCCGCCAGGAGCTCGGCCGTGTCCCGGCGCTTGAGCGCCACCGCACGGTCGGGCTGCCCCGGCATGCACAGCGTCGCCAGCGAGCCGTCCGCCCGGTCCAGGACGATGTCCCCGTCCTTGGTCTCCAGCCGGACCGAGGTCAGACCGGGACCGCCCGACGTCGTACGCCGGACGGGCACCTGGAGGCGGTCCGCCAGCCACATGGCCAGCAGCTCGCAGCTCGGGTTCTCCTCCTCGCCCTCGACGACCACCGAGGCGACCTTGACGGCCTGCTGGTCCAGCGCGGCGGCCAGCATCGAGCGCCACGGCGTGATCCGGGTCCAGGACAGGTCCGTGTCACCCGGGGCGTAGGCCGCGGCCCGCTGCCCGAGCCCCTGCTCCGGGTTCTCGCAGGCGTACGTGTCCGAGATCCGGCGCTGCGCGAGCGCACCCAGCGGATCGCCCGCCAGGTCCGACGGGGCACCGTCCGGCCACCAGACCACGACGGGTGCGTCCGGCAGGAGGAGCGGGAGAACCACGGACTGGGCGTGGTCGACCAGTTCACCGTGAAGGCGGAGCACCACCGTCTCACCGGTGCCGGCGTCCGCCCCGACGCGGACTTCCGCGTCGAGACGGGCGTCGCGGCGGCTGCGCGGCGAGCGGCTGACCCGCTTGATGACGACGACGATCCGCGAAGGGTGTTCGTGGGACGCGTCGTTCGCCGACTTGAGCGCGTCGTACGCGTTCTCTTCGTCGGTCACGATCACCAGCGTGAGGACCATGCCGATGGCCGGCGTGCCGATGTCCCGGCGCGCCTGCACCAACGTGGCGTTGATCTTGCTGGAGGTGGTCTCCGTGAGGTCGATCTTCATGGCCGGCGCCAGCTCCGTCCGTCTCGTGCGAGCATCTCGTCCGCCTCGACCGGGCCCCAGGTTCCCGCCGGGTACTGCGCGGGCTTGCCGTGCTTGTCCCAGTACTCCTCGATCGGGTCGAGGATGTTCCAGGACAGCTCGACCTCCTGGTGGCGCGGGAAGAGGTTCGCGTCACCCAGCAGGACGTCGAGGATCAGCCGCTCGTACGCCTCGGGGCTCGACTCCGTGAAGGACTCGCCGTACGCGAAGTCCATCGTCACGTCCCGGACCTCCATGGAGGTGCCCGGAACCTTGGAGCCGAAGCGCACCGTCACGCCCTCGTCCGGCTGGACCCGGATGACCAGGGCGTTCTGCCCCAGCTCCTCGGTCGCGCCCGACTCGAACGGCAGGTACGGGGCCCGCTTGAAGACGACCGCGATCTCGGTCACCCGGCGGCCCAGGCGCTTGCCGGTCCGCAGGTAGAACGGGACGCCCGCCCAGCGGCGGTTGTTGATCTCCAGGCGGATGGCCGCGTAGGTGTCGGTCTTCGACTTGGGGTCGATGCCGTCCTCTTCGAGGTACCCGACGACCTTCTCGCCGCCCTGCCACGCCGCCGAGTACTGGCCGCGCACGGTGTGCTTGCCCAGGTCCTCGGGGAGCTCGACGGCCGTGAGGACCTTGAGCTTCTCCGCCACCAGCGCCTTGGGGTGGAAGGAGCCGGGCTCCTCCATCGCGGTCAGCGCGAGCAGCTGCAGCAGGTGGTTCTGGATGACGTCGCGGGCCGCGCCGATGCCGTCGTAGTACCCGGCCCGGCCGCCGATGCCGATGTCCTCGGCCATGGTGATCTGCACGTGGTCGACGTACGACCGGTTCCAGATCGGCTCGAACATCGTGTTGGCGAAGCGGAGCGCCAGGATGTTCTGGACGGTCTCCTTGCCGAGGTAGTGGTCGATCCGGAAGACCTCGTCCCGCGGGAAGACCTCGTGGACGACCTTGTTGAGCTCCTCGGCGCTCTTCAGGTCGTGCCCGAAGGGCTTCTCGATGACGGCACGCCGCCAGGAGCCCTCCTTCTGCGCCAGCCCGTGGTTCTTGAGCTGCTGGACCACCTTGGGGAAGAACTTCGGCGGCACGGACAGGTAGAAGGCGAAATTGCCGCCCGTGCCCTGTGCCTTGTCCAGGTCGTCGATCGTGGACTTCAGGGTCTCGAACGCCGCGTCGTCGTCGAAATCGCCCTGCACGAAGCGGCAGCCCTGCACCAGCTGCTGCCAGACCTCCTCCCGGAAGGGGGTGCGCGAGTGCTGCTTGACGGCCTCGTACACCTCCTGGGCGAAGTCCTCGTGCTCCCATTCACGGCGGGCGAAGCCGATCAGCGAGAAGCCCGGCGGCAGCAGCCCCCGGTTCGCCAGGTCGTAGATGGCGGGCATCAGCTTCTTGCGCGACAGGTCACCCGTAACGCCGAAAATGACCAGGCCGGACGGCCCCGCGATGCGCGGGAGCCGCCGGTCCTGTGCGTCACGAAGCGGGTTCGCTCCGTTCACAGACAAAGTGTTCAGGCCTCCGTGGGGGCAAGGCGCTCGAGCTCCGCCTCGGTGGACTTCAGCAGGTCGTTCCAGGACGCCTCGAACTTCTCGACGCCCTCGTCTTCGAGCAGCTGCACCACATCGTCGTACGAGATGCCCAGCTTCGCGACCGCGTCGAGCTCGGCGCGGGACTGGTCGTACGTGGCGCGCACGGTGTCACCCGTGATCTCACCGTGGTCGGCGGTGGCCTCCAGGGTGGCCTCCGGCATCGTGTTCACCGTGTTCGGGGCGACGAGGTCGACCACGTACAGGGTGTCCTTGTACGCCGGGTCCTTGACGCCCGTCGAGGCCCACAGCGCACGCTGCTTGTTGGCGCCGAGGCGCTCCAGGGCGTTCCACCGGTCGGAGGAGAACACCTCTTCGTAGGCCTCGTAGGCCAGACGGGCGTTGGCGAGGGCCGCCTTGCCCTTCAGCGCCTTCGCCTCGTCGGTGCCGACGGCGTCCAGGCGCTTGTCGATCTCGCTGTCCACGCGGGACACGAAGAAGGAGGCGACCGAGTGGATCAGCGAGAGGTCCAGGCCCGCGGCCTTGGCCTTCTCCAGACCTGCCAGGTACGCGTCCATGACCTCGCGGTAGCGCTTCAGCGAGAAGATCAGCGTGACGTTGACGCTGATGCCCTTGCCGATGACCTCGGTGATCGCCGGCAGGCCGGCCTTGGTCGCCGGGATCTTGATCAGCGTGTTCGGGCGGTCCACCAGCCACGCGAGCTGCTTGGCCTCGGCGATCGTCGCCGTGGTGTTGTGGGCCAGCCGCGGGTCGACCTCGATGGAGACCCGGCCGTCCTGGCCGTCGGTGCGGTCGTAGACCGGGCGCAGGATGTCGGCGGCGTCGCGGACGTCCGCCGTGGTGATCATGCGGATGGCCTCGTCGACGGTGACCTTGCGGGCGGCGAGGTCGGCGAGCTGCTGCTCGTAGCCGTCGCCGCTGCTGATCGCCTTCTGGAAGATCGACGGGTTGGTGGTGACACCGACCACGTGCGACTGGTCGATGAGCTCGGCCAGGTTGCCGGACGTGATGCGCTTGCGGGACAGGTCGTCCAGCCAGATCGCCACGCCCTCGTCGGAGAGGCGCTTGAGTGCGTCTGTCATGGGAATTGCATCTCCTACTGGTTCGTGTACCGGTGTCAGCGCGCGGCGGCGGTGATGGAGTCCTTGGCGGCGGCGGTGACGGCCTCGGGGGTGAAGCCGAACTCGCGGAAGAGCACCTTGGCGTCGGCGGAGGCGCCGAAGTGCTCCAGCGAGACGATCCGGCCGGCGTCGCCGACGTAGCGGTGCCAGGTCAGGCCGATCCCGGCCTCGACAGCGACGCGCGCCTTGACGGACGGCGGCAGGACACTGTCCTTGTACGCCTGGTCCTGCTCCTCGAACCACTCGACGGACGGCATCGAGACGACGCGGGCCGGGATGCCCTCGGCCTGCAGCGCCTCGCGCGCGGCGACGGCGAGCTGGACCTCGGAGCCGGTGCCGATGAGGACGACCTGGGCGTCGCCACCCTCGGCCTCGAAGAGCACGTACCCGCCCTTGGCGGCGTCCTCGTTGCGCTCGTACGTCGGCACGCCCTGGCGGGTCAGCGCCAGACCGTGCGGGGCGCCCTTGCCGAACACCTTGGTGTGGCGGCGCAGGATCTCGCGCCAGGCGATGACGGTCTCGTTCGCGTCGGCCGGGCGGACCACGTTCAGGCCCGGGATGGCGCGCAGCGAGGCGAGGTGCTCGATCGGCTGGTGCGTCGGGCCGTCCTCGCCGAGGCCGATGGAGTCGTGCGTCCACACGTACGTCACCGGCACGTGCATCAGCGCGGACAGGCGGACGGCGTTGCGCATGTAGTCGGAGAACACCAGGAAGGTGCCGCCGTAGATGCGGGTGTGGCCGTGCAGCGCGATGCCGTTCATGGTCGCGGCCATGGCGTGCTCGCGGATGCCGAAGTGGACGGTGCGGCCGTAGGGGTCGGCCTCCGGCAGCGGGTTGCCCTTCGGGAGGAAGGACGAGTGCTTGTCGATCGTGGTGTTGTTGGAGCCGGCCAGGTCGGCCGAGCCGCCCCACAGCTCCGGGATGACCGAGCCGAGCGCTTCGAGGACCTTGCCGGAGGCCGCGCGGGTGGCGACGCCCTTGCCGGTCTCGAAGTCGGGGAGCTTGTCCTCCCAGCCGGCGGGCAGCTCGTTGGCGTTGATGCGGTCGAACTCGGCGGCGCGCTCCGGGTTGGCGGTGTGCCAGGCGGAGAAGTCCTTCTCCCAGGCGGCCTTGGCCTCGCGGCCGCGGTCCAGCGCCTTGCGGGTGTGCGCGAGGACCTCGGCGGAGACGTCGAAGCTCTTCTCCGGGTCGAAGCCGAGGACGCGCTTGGTGGCGGCGACCTCGTCGTCACCGAGGGCCGAGCCGTGCGAGGCCTCGGTGCCCTGGGCGTGCGGGGCCGGCCAGGCGATGATCGAGCGCATCGCGATGAAGGACGGGCGTCCGGTCTCGGCCTTGGCCGCGGCCAGGGCCTCGAACAGCGCCTTCGGGTCGAGATCGCCGTTCGGCTGCTGAGCGACGCGCTGGACGTGCCAGCCGTAGGCCTCGTACCGCTTGAGGGTGTCCTCCGAGACGGCCGTCTCGGTGTCGCCCTCGATGGAGATGTGGTTGTCGTCCCACAGCAGCACCAGGTTGCCGAGCTTCTGGTGGCCGGCCAGGGCGGACGCCTCGTGGGAGATGCCCTCCTGGAGGCAGCCGTCGCCCGCGATCGCGTAGATCATGTGGTCGAACGGGGAGGTGCCCCGGGCGGCCTCCGGGTCGAACAGGCCGCGCTCGTAGCGGGCGGCCATGGCCATGCCCACCGCGTTGGCGATGCCCTGGCCCAGCGGGCCGGTGGTGGTCTCGACGCCGGTCGTGTGGCCGTACTCCGGGTGGCCGGGGGTCTTGGAGCCCCAGGTGCGGAAGGCTTCGAGGTCGGCGAGCTCCAGGCCGAAGCCGCCGAGGTAGAGCTGGGTGTAAAGGGTGAGGGACGAGTGCCCCGCGGAAAGCACGAAACGGTCGCGGCCCACCCACTCGGGGTCCGCCGGGTCGTGCCGCATCACCTTCTGGAAGAGGGTGTACGCGGCGGGGGCCAGGCTCATCGCCGTACCGGGGTGGCCGTTACCCACCTTCTGGACGGCGTCGGCGGCCAGGATGCGGGCGGTGTCGACGGCCCGCTGGTCGAGATCGGTCCAGTCGAGCTCTGTGGTCGTCGGCTTGGTGCTCACCGTGGGTCAGGGCTCCTCTCCACATGTCTGTTACCCGGTGACGAACGGTGCACCGGCGCGATTCCGAGCCTACCCCCGTGACGGCGTGCAGCTATTCGAGTGCCCGCAGTCCGTCATGACGTCGGCGGCTCCGATCGGACCAACACGAGGCGACCCCCGCGCAGGGCGACGTAAGTGCAACGTCTAGAGTGGCGTGGTACGTGCGAGCCTTCAGCGGACCTTTATGTCCGGAGCTTGCTGGTTTCTCTGTCAGGGGTGTGCGTGACGGCCGTCGAATCCCGTCCAGCGGGGGTGCTCGGGACGAGCCCCGGTCACCGGCCGTTCGGGGCCCGGGTCATGGCTTTCGTGGCTTTGACCAAGCCGCGGATCATCGAACTTCTGCTGATCACCACAGTGCCGGTGATGTTCCTCGCCGAACAGGGCGTGCCGTCACTGTGGCTGGTCCTCGCCACCTGCTTCGGCGGGTACTTGTCCGCGGGCGGCGCCAACGCGCTGAACATGTACATCGACCGCGACATCGACGCGCTGATGGACCGCACCGCGCAGCGGCCGCTGGTGACCGGCATGGTGAGCCCGCGCGAGTGCCTGGCCTTCGGCATCACGCTCGCGGTGGTCTCCACCCTCTTCTTCGGGCTGCTCGTCAACTGGCTGTCGGCCGCGCTCGCGCTCGGGGCGCTCCTCTTCTACGTCGTCGTCTACACGATGCTGCTGAAGCGGCGCACCGCGCAGAACATCGTCTGGGGCGGCATCGCGGGCTGCATGCCGGTGCTCATCGGCTGGTCCGCCGTCAAGAACGAGGTCTCCTGGGCCGCCGTCATCCTCTTCCTCGTCATCTTCTTCTGGACGCCGCCGCACTACTGGCCGCTGTCCATGAAGGTGAAGGAGGACTACGCGCGCGTCGGCGTGCCGATGCTGCCGGTCGTGGCGGGCAACCAGGTCGTGGCGCGCCAGATCGTCATCTACAGCTGGGTGATGGTGGCGGTCTCGCTGCTGCTGACCCCGCTGGGGTACACCGGCTGGTTCTACACCGCGGTCGCGCTGGCGGCCGGCGGCTGGTGGCTGTGGGAGGCGCACGCGCTGCACGCGCGGGCCAAGTCGGGCGTGACGGGCGCGAAGCTCAAGGAGATGCGCCTGTTCCACTGGTCGATCACGTACGTGTCGCTGCTGTTCGTGGCGGTGGCCGTGGACCCCTTCCTCCGCTGACACTTCCTCCGCTCATTACCCGCCGGTAGCATGCTGTCCATGGCAGACACCACGGCGGACACCGCAGACAAGAAGCAGGACCGGAAGGCCGCGAAGCTGGCCCGGCAGATCGGCGCGTTCGCCAAGCACCACGGCGGCGCCGAGGGCCATCTCGCGCACATCGGCCAGGCCGGCACCCGGATCGTCCTCGTCGGCACGGACGGCGGCTGGGGCGATCTGGTGGCCCCGACGCACGAGGTGGCCCGGCTGGCCGCCGAGAAGTCCGGCCTGACCCTCCACGATGAGTTCGACGGCGAGTTCGCCGCCCGTGTCAAGACCGGCCCGTACGAATGGTCGCGGATGGCCGGCATCCAGCTCGGCGGGGCGGCGAACCCGGCGGCCTGATCCCAGAGGTGGCCGCTCGGTCAACAGCACGAGCAACACCTCGCACCCCGCTCACCCGTTAGGACGTGTGGAAGCCCCTTCCTCACGTCCGCAACGGGATGCCCGGATGATCGAAACGCCGCCCTTGGTGGACCAGTACTGCCACGGAGTGCTCCGTACGGAGCTGGGCCTCGGCACCTTCGAGGCCCAGCTGATCCGCTCGGCCGGCCCGCCAGCCGCCGGGACCACCTTCTTCGACACCCAGACCGGTTTCGCGGTGCGCCGCTGGTGCCCGCCGCTGCTCGGGCTGGAGCCGCACTGCGCCCCCGCCCGGTACCTGGCCCGGCGGCGTGAGCTGGGTGTGGTCGAGTCCGGGCGCAGGCTGCTGCGGGGCTCCGGTGTCGCCGCCTATCTGGTCGACACGGGAGTGCCCGGCGACCTCACCGTCCCCAAGGAGCTGGCGATCGCGGGGGACGCCGACGCCTTCGAGGTCGTACGGCTGGAGCTGCTGGCCGAGCAGGTCGCCGACACCTCCGGCACGGTCCCGGCCTTCCTCGCCAACCTCGCCGAGGCCGTCCACCACGCCGCCGCGGCGGCCGTGGCCTTCACCTGCGGTGCGGACGCGGGGTACCCCGCGGTGCTCGGGCGGGATCCCGAGCCGCCCGGTCCGGGGGAGGTGCGGGGGGCGGCCGGCCGGTGGCTGGCGCGGCGCCCCAAGGGCGGGGCCGTACGGGATCCCGTACTCCTGCGGCACCTGCTGTGGAGCGCGGTGGCGACCGGGCTGCCGCTCCAGCTGCACACCGGGGCGGGCGCGGGGGAGCCGGGGCAGCGGCCGGAGCAGGCCGATCCGGCCCTGCTGACGGAGTTCGTACGGGCCACCGCGGGGCTCGGGACCCGGCTGGTGCTGCTCGGCGGATACCCGTACCACCGGCACGCCGCCCAGCTGGCGGCGGCCTTCCCGCACGTCCATGCCGATCTGGGCGCGGCGCTCGGGCAGAGCGGCGCGCGGGCGGCGGGGGTGCTGGCCGAGGTGCTGGAGCTGGCCCCCTTCGGCAAGCTGCTCTTCTCCAGCGGCGGGCGCCGGCTGCCCGAGCTGCACGCGGTGGGCGCCCTGGTGTTCCGGGAGGCGCTGGGCCGGGTGCTGGGCGGCTGGGTCGGTGAGGGCGCCTGGTCCTGGCGGGACGCCGAACGCGTGGCGGCCATGGTCGCGGCGGGCAATGCCCGCCGCGTCTACCGGCTGGACGAGCGAGGGTGAGCGACGCGGGGGCGGGGCCCCGGCGGCTCAGACTGCGGAGAGCTGCGGGTCGGCCTGCGCCGGGATCTCCGCCTGCGTCGCGGGCCGCTCCCGCAGGCTGAGCGCCACGCGGAGCACGGCGATCCACACCAGGCAGGAGCCGAGCATGTGGGCGGCGACCAGGGCCTCGGGCACGTGGGTGAAGTACTGGACGTAGCCGATGCCGCCCTGCGCGAGCAGCACGATCAGCAGGTCACGGGCGCGGGCCCGGGTGTCGATCGGCGCGTCGACCACGCGCAGCACCAGCCACATGGCCACGGCGAGCGCGCAGACCACCCAGGCGGAGACCGCGTGGACGTGGGCGGTGGCCGCCCAGTCGAACGGCATCCGCTTGATCTCGCTGCGGTCGCCCGCGTGCGGACCGGAACCGGTGACCACGGTGCCCGCCGCGATCAGCACCAGGGTGGTCGCGATCAGGGCCCAGGAGAGCTTGCGCACCGGACCGGGGACGCGCGGCCGGGGAGCGGTGTCGCCCTCGCGGGTGCGCTGCCAGGTGACCGTGGTGACCGTGATCAGCGAGGTGGCGAGCAGGAAGTGCCCGGACACGCTGTACGGGTTGAGCCCCGTCAGGACGGTGATGCCGCCGAGGACCGCGTTGCCCATCACGATGAAGAACTGGAGCCAGCCGAGCTTCGTCAGCGACCGGCGCCACGGCGTGGCCGAGCGGGCCGCGATGATGCACCAGCCAACGGCCGCGCAGAGCACGTACGTCAGCATGCGGTTGCCGAACTCGATGGCCCCGTGGAAGCCCTGCTCCTGGGTCACGATCAGGCTGTCGTCCGTGCACTTGGGCCAGGTGTCGCAGCCGAGACCGGAGCCGGTCAGCCGTACCGCGCCGCCGGTGACGACGATGAGCACGCTCATGACGAGCGCGGCGAGGGCGGCCCGCCGGACGATCCGGGGTGACGGGGTCCAGCGGTTGGCGAGGTAAGCGAGAGGGGTCAACACGGCCCTTATCGTACGCGGAGCCTTGTGCAAACTTTCACGAGGGGGTGTCCGCAGGTCCGCCCTGCGCTGTCTCCGGCCCGGCGGCCATGCGGAACCGGGCCCCCGCGGGGTCGCCTTCCTCGTGCCACCAGAGGTGGACGCGCCAAGGGACGCCGTCGCCGGGGTAGTCGGCGGACGCCGCGAACCCGTGTATCAATTCGGCGCCTATGTCCTCTGCTGTCCTGTTTCTTACTTCTGTTCCGCTGTGCCACGGATGTTCCTGTACGTTCCACAGCCCGTCAGGACCGCGCACCTCGAAGCGCCACACCGCGAGCCAGGGCGTGACCTCCAGCATCGTGCGCACCTGTTCGGCGCCGAGGCGCAGCCGGGCGGCGATCTCGGGCTCGGCCACGCCCTGGATCCGGGCCGCCACCACGGCCTGGGGCAGCAGGGGTTCGGGCAGCAGCCCCTGGGCGCGCAGACTCACCAGGGAGTCGAAGGACAGGAAGCGCAGCCGCAGTTCGAGCTGGCGGCCGATGTGGTCGAGGGCCTCCTCCGCCTCCTGGGACTCCTCCGCACCGGGGGCCGCGAGCAGCAGCTGGCGGAAACCGCCCTCCGCGTCCACCGCCCAGGCCACCGCCTCCTCGGCGGAGCCCAGCTCCGCGAGACGGTCCCCGAGGAACACCTTGGCCTGCGCGAGACCGCGCCGGTTGACCGGATCCTGCTGGTCCAGGCCCGCCCACACCTCGACCGCCGCCCGGGTCAGGTCCAGGGCGCGCTCACCCGCCGCCCGCTCCATCGCGCTCGGGCCGGACTCGGACGCCGGGCCCAGCGGGTAGCGGGGCAGCCGCACCTCGTCGCTCAGCGGCCAGGACAGCCAGACCCCCTGGTTGATCAGGCCCCGGGCGTACCAGCGGGCGTACTCCGGGGCGTGCCCGGCCGCCTGCTGCGCATGCCGCAGCCCCTCCTCCACGGCCGAGAGGGCACCGGCCCGGTCACCGCCGGCGAACCGGCGGGCCGCCAGGTCCCCCAGGCGCAGACCGAGCCGCGCCGCGCACTCCGGATCGGTCCGCGCCGGTTCGCGCAGCACGCCGATCAACTCCGTCAGCAGCGCCTCGGCCTCGGCCGGCGCCGCCCGTGCGGCCCCCGACCGGATCCGTGCCCATTGCGCGTCCAGCCGTAGAACGTCTTCCCGCTGCGCCATGTCCGCCCCCCGGCGTCCTGGTGTGCACCGCCCCCGCGGGGCGGCGCCCATCCTCCTGCCAGGCCAACGTCCGGGGGAAGGGATTCACTCCCAGCGGAACAGCTTCGCGGCGGCGCCGAGTCCGAGGACGGCCCAGACGGCGAGCACGGCCACGTCCGCCCACGGCAGCCCGGCGCCGTGCTGGAGCACCTCGCGCAGTCCGTCGGACAGCGCCGAGATCGGCAGCAGCCCCAGTACGGACTGAGCGGCTCCGGGGAACTTCTCCATCGGCACGATCACCCCGCCGCCGACCAGCAGCAGCAGGAACACCAGGTTGGCGGCGGCCAGCGTGGCCTCGGCCTTGAGGGTGCCCGCCATCAGCAGCCCGAGCCCGGAGAAGGCGGCGGTGCCCAGCAGGACGAGCGCGGCGACCGCGAGCGGGTTGCCGTGCGGGGACCAGCCCAGCGCGAAGGCGATCGCCGTCAGCAGCGCGATCTGGAGCACCTCGGTGACCAGCACGGACAGCGTCTTGGAGGCCATCAGCGCCCAGCGCGGCAGCGGCGAGGCGCCGAGCCGCTTGAGCACCCCGTAGCGGCGGTCGAAGCCGGTGGCGATGGCCTGCCCGGTGAAGGCGGTGGACATCACGGCCAGCGCCAGGATGCCGGGCGCGAGGAAGTCGACCGACTTCTGGGCGCCCCCCTCCTGAAGGGGCACGTCGACGATGTCGACGGCGGAGAACAGCACCAGCAGCAGGGTCGGGATGATCACGGTCAGCAGCAGCTGCTCCCCGTTGCGCAGCAGCATCCGGGTTTCCAGCGCCGTCTGCGCCAGGATCATCCGGGACACGGGCGCGGCCCCCGGGGCGGGGGTGAACGTACCGGCGCTCATGCGCGCAGCTCCTTGCCCGTGAGTTCCAGAAAAACGTCTTCGAGGCTGTGCCGCTCCACCGAGAGGCTGCTCGGCATCACCCCGTGCTGGGCGCACCAGGAGGCGACCGTGGCCAGCAGCTGCGGGTCCACGGCGCCGGTGACCCGGTAGACGCCCGCGGTGAGCTCGGCGGCCTCGGTGCCGTCGGGCAGCGCCTTGAGCAGCGAGCCGAGGTCGAGGGCGGGCCGGCCGGTGAAGCGCAGGGTGTTCTCTGCGCCGCCGCGGCACAGCTGCTCGGGGCTGCCGTGGGCGATGACCCGGCCGGAGTCGACGATGGCGACCTCGTCCGCGAGCTGCTCGGCCTCGTCCATGTGGTGCGTGGTGAGGACGACGCAGGCCCCGTCGGCGCGCAGTTCCCGTACGAGGTCCCAGGTCGCCCGGCGGGCCTGCGGGTCGAGCCCCGCGGTCGGCTCGTCCAGGAAGACCAGCTCGGGGCGGCCGACCACGGCCATGGCCAGGGCCAGGCGCTGCTGCTGGCCGCCGGAGAGGCGGCGGTAGGCGGTGCGGCCGCAGCCGCCCAGCCCGAGCCGCTCGACCAGGACGTCCACGTCGAGCGGGTGGGCGTACAGCTTGGCCATGTGGCGCAGCATCTCGACGGCGCGGGCGCCGGAGTAGACCCCGCCGGACTGGAGCATCACGCCGATCCGCGGGCGCAGCGCCTCGGCCTGGGCGACCGGGTCGAGGCCCAGGACGCGGACGGTGCCCGCGTCGGGGCGGCGGTAGCCCTCGCAGGTCTCCACGGTGGTGGTCTTGCCCGCGCCGTTCGGGCCGAGGACTGCGGTGACCGAGGCCTTGCGGACGGTGAGGTCGAGACCGTCCACGGCCGTTTTCGGCCCGTACCGCTTCACCAGTCCGCGGATCTCCACGGCGGGGTCATTGCTCATGCGGGTGAGTCTACGGAGCCGGGAAGGGGGGTCTCGGTCCCGGGGTCGAAGGGTTACGGACCTGCGTATTCATGACTTTTTCAGTCGTGTGGTCCTGGAAGGCTCGGCCGGTTTCAGTGACTTTTTGCGCAACTTGACGGGCACGTTCCCGCAAACGCCGTCGGCGGGGGATTGCAGGTGGGAGCCGTGTACCGGTTCACCGGAGGGCTCGGCGGGATCACGGATCATTCCCGTCCGTTTAACTCTGCGTAGACAAATTAGGTAACCCTTAGTGATAGAGGCCACCAGGAGTGGCGCCGGTCACGGCTTGTCGGGGCTCGACTAATTACGCAACAATGGCGTTGTGAAATACGGCGAACGGATGATCGAGACCCCTCAGGGGGAACTCGCTACCGGGGAGCGGTCAACCCGCAACCGGGTCGCGCGCTCCATCCTGGACCACGGTCCCTCGACCGTCGCCGACCTCGCAGCGCGTCTCGGCCTCACCCAGGCCGCCGTCCGCCGCCACCTCGACACGCTCGTCGCCGACGACGTGGTCGAGCCCCGTGAGCAGCGCGTCTACGGTGCGCGCACCCGGGGCCGGCCCGCCAAGGTCTTCGCGCTGACCGACTGCGGCCGCGACGCGTTCGACCAGTCCTACGACTCGCTCGCCGCGGACGCACTGCGCTGGATCGCGCAGGCCGCCGGCGGGGGCGAGCAGGGAGAGGCGGCCGTCGCCGCCTTCGCCAGGGCACGGATGGACGCACAGGCCGAGACCTACCGGGAAAGCCTGGACGCCGCCGCCCCCGCGGAACGCACCGAGGCCCTTGCCAAGGCGTTGACCGCGGACGGGTACGCTGCTACGGCCAAGAGCGCTCCCGGTCCGCACAGCGGTGAACAGCTCTGCCAGCACCACTGCCCGGTCGCCCATGTCGCCGAGCAGTTCCCGCAGCTCTGCGAGGCGGAGACCGAGGTCTTCTCCCGCCTGCTCGGGACGCATGTGCAGCGCCTCGCCACGATCGCCCACGGCGACGGGGTGTGCACCACCTTCATCCCGCGAGGCGCGGGCACCACACAGAACGACACATCAGCATCTGCAAGTACGGCCGGGAGGAACCCCGCATGACCACGGAGACTGCTCACCCTGAGCTCGATGGCCTGGGCACCTACGAATACGGCTGGGCCGACTCCGACGCGGCCGGCGCCGCTGCGAAGCGTGGCCTGTCGGAGGACGTAGTCCGGGACATCTCGGCGAAGAAGAACGAGCCCGAGTGGATGCTGAAGCTCCGCCTCAAGGGCCTGAAGCTCTTCGGCAAGAAGCCCATGCCGACCTGGGGCTCCGACCTCTCCGGCATCGACTTCAACAACATCAAGTACTTCGTGCGCTCCACCGAGAAGCAGGCCGCTTCCTGGGAGGACCTGCCCGAGGACATCAAGAACACGTACGACAAGCTCGGCATCCCCGAGGCGGAGAAGCAGCGCCTCGTCGCCGGTGTCGCGGCCCAGTACGAGTCCGAGGTCGTCTACCACCAGATCCGCGAGGACCTGGAGGAGCAGGGCGTCATCTTCCTCGACACGGACACCGCGCTCAAGGAGCACCCGGAGCTCTTCCAGGAGTACTTCGGCACGGTCATCCCGGTCGGCGACAACAAGTTCGCGTCGCTGAACACCGCCGTGTGGTCGGGCGGCTCGTTCATCTACGTGCCCAAGGGCGTCAAGGTCGACATCCCGCTCCAGGCCTACTTCCGCATCAACACGGAGAACATGGGCCAGTTCGAGCGGACGCTGATCATCGTCGACGAGGACGCGTACGTCCACTACGTCGAGGGCTGCACCGCCCCGATCTACTCCTCGGACTCGCTGCACAGCGCCGTCGTCGAGATCATCGTGAAGAAGGGCGGCCGCTGCCGCTACACGACGATCCAGAACTGGTCGAACAACGTCTACAACCTGGTCACCAAGCGCGCCGTGGCGTACGAGGGCGCGACCATGGAGTGGGTCGACGGCAACATCGGTTCCAAGGTCACCATGAAGTACCCGGCCGTCTACCTGATGGGCGAGCACGCCAAGGGCGAGACCCTGTCCATCGCCTTCGCGGGCGAGGGCCAGCACCAGGACGCCGGCTCCAAGATGGTCCACATGGCGCCGAACACCTCCTCGAACATCGTCTCCAAGTCGGTGGCGCGAGGCGGCGGCCGCACCTCGTACCGCGGCCTGGTCGAGATCGGCGAGGGCGCCCACGGCTCCAAGTCGAACGTGCTCTGCGACGCGCTCCTGGTCGACACGATCTCCCGCTCGGACACGTACCCGTACGTGGACGTCCGTGAGGACGACGTCTCCATGGGCCACGAGGCCACCGTCTCCAAGGTCTCCGATGACCAGCTCTTCTACCTGATGAGCCGCGGTCTCACGGAGTTCGAGGCCATGGCCATGATCGTGCGCGGCTTCGTCGAGCCCATCGCGCGCGAGCTGCCCATGGAGTACGCGCTGGAGCTCAACCGGCTGATCGAGCTGCAGATGGAGGGCTCGGTCGGTTAGTCCTGACCGACCGTCCCCTCCCGCAGCACATTCTTTAGACGTAGACACGAGAGCGAGCAAGACGACAGCCATGGCTGAGGCTCAGAACATTCCGGCGGGTTCGACCACCGCCGGCGCGATCGCGGTGGCCGCCGAGTCCACCGTCGCCACCCGGATGAGCGCACCCCCGTCCTTCGACGTGGCGGACTTCCCCGTCCCCCACGGCCGCGAGGAGGAGTGGCGGTTCACCCCGCTGGCGCGCCTGCGTGGTCTGCACGACGGCACCGCGGTCGCGAACGGCACGATGAAGGCACAGATCGACGCGCCCGAGGGCGTCACCGTCGAGTCGGTGGAGCGCGACGACGCGCGCATCGGCAAGGCCGGCACCCCGGTGGACCGGATCGCCGCCCAGGCGTTCACGTCCTTCACCAAGGCCACGGTCGTCACCGTGCCCAAGGAGGCCGTCCTGACCGAGCCGGTGCGCGTCTCGCTGCACGGCGAGGGCGGCACGACCTTCGGGCACACCGTCTTCGACGTCCAGGCCTTCGCCGAGGCCGTCATCGTCATCGACCACACCGGTGACGGCGTGCGCGCCGCCAACGTCGACTTCCTCGTCGGCGACGGCGCCAAGCTCACCGTCGTCTCCGTGCAGGACTGGGACGCCACCGCCGTCCACTGCTCCCAGCACAACACGCTGGTCGGCCGCGACGCGACCTTCAAGTCGATCGTGGTCACCTTCGGCGGCGACGTCGTACGCCTGCACCCGCGGATCAGCTACGCGGGCCCCGGCGGCGAGGCCGAGCTCCTCGGCCTGTACTTCACGGACGCCGACCAGCACCAGGAGCACCGCCTCCTGGTCACGCACGACGCCCCGCACTGCAAGTCGCACGTGGTCTACAAGGGCGCGCTGCAGGGCGAGGGCGCCCACGCCGTCTGGATCGGCGACGTCCTCATCGAGAAGAGCGCCGAGGGCACCGACACCTACGAGATGAACCGCAACCTCGTCCTGACGGACGGCGCGCGGGTCGACTCGGTGCCGAACCTGGAGATCGAGACCGGCGAGATCGTCGGCGCCGGCCACGCCTCCGCGACCGGCCGCTTCGACGACGAGCAGCTCTTCTACCTCCAGGCCCGCGGCATCCCGGCCGGCGAGGCCCGGCGCCTGGTCGTGCGCGGCTTCTTCGCCGAGCTCGTCCAGCAGATCGGTGTCGCGGACATCGAGGAGCGCCTGCTCGCCAGGATCGAGACCGAGCTCGAGGCGTCCGTCTGATGACTTACGTCAAGGCCTGTGCGCTGAGCGAGCTGGAGGAGAACACCCCGAAGCGGGTGGAACTCGACGGCACGCCGGTGTCCATCGTCTCCACCGAGGGGGAGGTGTTCGCGATCAACGACGTCTGCTCGCACGCGAACGTCTCGCTCTCGGAGGGCGAGGTCGAAGACTGCATGATCGAGTGCTGGCTGCACGGGTCCTCGTTCGACCTGCGCACCGGCAAGCCGTCCGGTCTGCCCGCGACCCGCCCGGTTCCCGTATACCCCGTAAAGATCGAAGGGGGCGACGTGCTCGTCTCCCTCACCCAGGAGTCCTGAGGTATCCATGGCAACGCTTGAAATCCACGACCTGCACGTCTCCGTCGAGACCGGTGACTCGGCGAGTGGCGCCCGCGAGATCCTCAAGGGTGTCGACCTCACCGTCAAGGCCGGCGAGACGCACGCCATCATGGGTCCGAACGGCTCCGGCAAGTCCACGCTGGCGTACTCGCTCGCGGGTCACCCGAAGTACACCATCACCAGTGGCACCGTGACCCTCGACGGCGAAGACGTCCTGGAGATGTCCGTCGACGAGCGCGCCCGCGCCGGTGTCTTCCTCGCCATGCAGTACCCGGTCGAGGTCCCCGGCGTCTCGGTCTCCAACTTCCTGCGCACGTCGGCCACCGCCATCCGCGGCGAGGCCCCGAAGCTGCGCACCTGGGTGAAGGAGGTCAAGTCCGCGATGGAGCAGCTCCAGATGGACCCGGCCTTCGCCGAGCGCAACGTCAACGAGGGCTTCTCCGGCGGTGAGAAGAAGCGCCACGAGATCCTCCAGCTGGAGCTCCTCAAGCCGAAGATCGCGATCCTCGACGAGACCGACTCCGGCCTCGACGTCGACGCCCTGCGCATCGTCTCCGAGGGCGTCAACCGCGTCCGCGAGACCGGTGAGGTCGGCACCCTGCTGATCACCCACTACACGCGCATCCTGCGCTACATCAAGCCCGACTTCGTGCACGTGTTCGCGAACGGCCGCATCGCCGAGTCCGGTGGCGCCGAGCTGGCGGACCAGCTGGAGGCCGAGGGCTACGACAAGTACGTGAAGGGTGGCGCAACCGCGTGACACAGCTGCCTGGCCTCCTCGACATCGAGGCGATCCGCAAGGACTTCCCCCTTCTGGATCGTGTGGTCCACGACGGGAAGAAGATCGTTTACCTGGACAACGCGGCGACTTCGCAGAAGCCGCGCCAGGTGCTCGACGCGCTGAACGAGTACTACGAGCAGCACAACGCCAACGTCCACCGCGGCGTGCACGTGCTCGCCGAGGAGGCCACGGCGCTGTACGAGGGCGCTCGCGACAAGGTCGCCGCCTTCATCAACGCGCCGAGCCGCAACGAGGTGATCTTCACCAAGAACGCCTCGGAGTCGCTCAACCTGGTCGCGAACATGCTCGGCTGGGCGGACGAGCCCTACCGGGTCGACCGCGAGACCGAGATCGCCATCACGGAGATGGAGCACCACTCCAACATCGTCCCGTGGCAGCTGCTCTCGCAGCGCACCGGCGCGAAGCTGAAGTGGTTCGGCCTCACCGACGACGGCCGGCTCGACCTGTCCGACATCGAAGAGGTCATCACGGAGAAGACGAAGATCGTCTCCTTCACGCTGGTCTCCAACATCATGGGCACGATCAACCCGGTCGAGGCGATCGTCCGGCGCGCGCAGGAGGTCGGCGCGCTGGTGCTGATCGACGCCTCGCAGGCCGCTCCGCACATGCCGCTGGACGTCCAGGCGCTCGGCGCCGACTTCGTGGCCTTCACCGGCCACAAGATGTGCGGCCCGACCGGCATCGGCGTGCTCTGGGGCCGCCAGGAGCTCCTGGAGGACCTGCCTCCGTTCCTCGGCGGCGGCGAGATGATCGAGACCGTGTCGATGCACGCCTCGACGTACGCCCCGGCGCCCCACAAGTTCGAGGCGGGTACGCCCCCGATCGCCCAGGCCGTCGGCCTCGGCGCGGCCGTGGACTACCTCACCGCGATCGGCATGGACAAGATCGCCGCGCACGAGCACGCGATCACCGAGTACGCGGTGAAGCGCCTCCTGGAGGTCCCCGACCTGCGGATCATCGGCCCCACCACGGCCGAGGACCGCGGCGCCGCGATCTCCTTCACGCTCGGTGACATCCACCCCCACGACGTCGGCCAGGTCCTGGACGAGCAGGGCATCGCGGTCCGCGTGGGACACCACTGCGCCCGCCCGGTCTGCCTGCGCTACGGAATTCCCGCGACCACGCGAGCGTCTTTCTACCTGTACTCCTCTCCGGCCGATGTCGACGCGCTGATCGACGGGCTGGAGCACGTACGGAACTTCTTCGGCTGACGAGGGCGACGAGGACGACGCAGTGAAGCTGGATTCGATGTACCAGGAACTGATCCTGGACCACTACAAGCACCCGCACGGGCGTGGCCTGCGCGACGGCGACGCCGAGGTGCACCACGTCAACCCGACGTGCGGCGACGAGATCACGCTGCGCGTGAAGTACGACGGCGAGACGCTCACCGACGTCTCGTACGAGGGCCAGGGCTGCTCCATCAGCCAGGCCAGCGCGTCCGTGCTGAACGAGCTGCTCGTCGGCAAGGAGCTGGCCGAGGCGCAGAAGATCCAGGGCGTGTTCCTGGAGATGATGCAGTCGAAGGGCAAGATCGAGCCCGACGAGGCCATGGAGGAGGTGCTGGAGGACGCGGTCGCGTTCGTCGGCGTCTCCAAGTACCCGGCTCGCGTGAAGTGTGCTCTGCTGAGCTGGATGGCCTGGAAGGACGCGACCGCCCGGGCACTGGGCGACGCCGCGGAGAGGAAGACGGCATGACCGAGAACGCGACGCCCCCCGAGGCGTCGATCAAGCCGGCCACCGAGGAAGAGGTCCGCGAGGCCCTCTACGACGTGGTCGACCCCGAGCTGGGCATCGACGTGGTCAACCTGGGCCTGATCTACGGCATCCACATCGACGACGCGAACATCGCCACCCTCGACATGACGCTGACCTCGGCGGCCTGCCCGCTGACGGACGTCATCGAGGACCAGGCGAAGTCGGCGACGGACGGCATCGTGAGCGAGCTCCGGATCAACTGGGTCTGGATGCCGCCGTGGGGCCCGGACAAGATCACGGACGACGGCCGTGAGCAGCTGCGCGCGCTCGGCTTCAACGTCTGAGCCATCCGTTCCACGAAGGGCCCCCGGCACCGCGCCGGGGGCCCTTCGCGTGTTCCGGGCGCTTCCGGGAGGCCCTCCGTGTTCGTCCGGCGGACGATTGACGTGCACCGGGAGTTGGCCACGGTGGCCGAACCTGCTCGACGGCCGTCACGGCGTGACGTGGTTCGCGCCCGGCTCGACCCATGGGGACGGGACACCGATGAAGAAGCAGCTTGGTATCGCAGGGATCGCGGCGCTGGTCGTCGCCGGGACGGTCACGGTCGCGCCGGCCCAGGCGGTGACGTACGGGACGCCGACCATCAGCCTGTCCGCTTCGTACCTGTCCGGGGCCGTCGGCGCGGTCGGCGACCCCGTGGTCGACGTGACCGTGGGGCAGAGCGGCGCCGACGTGTCCGCGCTGACGGTCAGCGCGTCCGCGTCGAGCAAGGCCTCGGTCGCCGGGACCGGCGACGTGACCGTCACCGGGACCGGGGCGGTGCGCCGGCTGGCCGTCGCCGCGCGCGGCCGCGGCTACACCAGCCTCACCGTCAAGGTGGCGGGGCTGGGCGGCAAGAGTGTCACCAAGACCCTGTCGTACGCCGCCTCCTCCGCCGTGCAGAATCCGGCCGACGCCCGTTACTTCAGCGGCGCCTCCGACTCCTCGGCCGCCGTGGACGTCGGCGGCGGCTACACCGTCGTCGCCGACGACGAGAACAACGTGCTGCGCCTGTACGACCGTTCCCGCTCGGCGGCCCCGGTCCGCACCTGGGACTTCAGCTCGCAGCTCGGTGTCACCAAGGAGGTGGACATCGAGGGGGCGACCCTGATCGGGAACACCATCTACTGGACGGGCTCGCTCGGCAACAACAAGGACGGCGAGTACAAGGCGCCCCGGAACACGGTGTTCACCACCACCGTGAACGGCTCCGGGTCGGGTACGCAGCTCGCGTACGGGCGCTCGTACAAGAAGCTCCGCGACGACCTGGTGGCCTGGGACACGGCGAACGGGAACCGCTACGGCTTCGCGGCCGGCACGGCCGCCGGTGAGGCGCCCAAGCAGATCGACGGCTTCAACGTGGAGGGGCTGGAGTTCGCGCCGGGCTCGACCACCACCGCCTACCTGGGCTTCCGGGCCCCGCTGGCCCCGGCGGTGCCGGGCGGCAAGGCGCTGGTCGTGCCGGTGACCAACTTCGACAAGGTGCTCTCCAGCGGCTCCAAGGCCACCTTCGGGGCGGGCATCGAGCTCGACCTCGGCGGCCTCGCCATCCGCGACATCCGCAAGAACGCGGCGAACCAGTACCTGATCCTGGCCGGCTCCTGGGCCGCGGACGACAACTCGGACCCGTACGCGCTCTACCAGTGGGACGGCGTCGCCGGCCACGCCCCGGTCAAGCGGGCCGACCTGCCGACGACGGACCCGGGCGGCTGGGAGGCCATCGTGGACGTACCGGACCTGTCGGCGCCGGGTGCGCGGGTCCAGCTGATCACGGACAGCGGCTCGGCCGACCTGTACGGGGACGGCACCGAGGCCAAGGACTTGACGCACGCGGAATGGAAGAAGTCCCGCGCGGCCTGGTTCACCCTGAACTGACGCCCGCGCCGGCGTCGCGGACGGCGGTCAGCGCCGCCGCGACGCCGGCCTCGATGTCCTGGATCGGGTAGAACACCTCGCGCACCATGCGCCCCCGGTCCACCACCAGCGTCAACCGCTTCAGCCGGCTCACCCCCGCGGCCCGGAACGTCGGCAGCCGCAGCGCCGCCGTCAGCGACAGCTCCGCGTCCGAGAGCAGCGGGAACCGCAGCCCCTCCGCCTCCGCGAACTCCCGCTGCTCATCCGGCCGCTGGGTCGACACCCCGTGCACCGTCGCCCCGGCCGCCGTGAACTCCGCCAGCTGGTCCCGGTACGTACACGACTCGAACGTGCAGCCCCTGGCCCCCGGGATCCCCGCCCATCCCGGCGGGTAGGCCCCGGCCCGGGCGTACGCGCCGGGGAAGCAGTACAGGACCGTGAACGGCGTGTCCGCCACCGGATCCCGGAGCTCCCCGAACCGGTCCGGCAGCACCAGCTCCGGCAGCCGCGTGCCGCGCAGCGCGTGCACCCGTTCCGCCTCCCGCGAGGACTCCTGCGTCGTCGCCGTCATCTCACCCTCCCCCAGGACCCAGGTGTCTCCCCAGTCCTGGAGGGCCACCAGGACCGGCAGCAGCCCCCGCCCGCGCGGGGTCAGCCGGTACTCGTGCCGCACCGGGCGTTCCTGGTACGGCTCGCGCGTCAGCACCCCGGCTTCGACCAGCAGTTTCAGCCGCTCGGCCAGTACCTTCCGGGACACCCCCAGCTCGCGCTGGAACGCGTCGAAGCGGTGCACGCCGCGCGCGGCGTCGCGCACGATCAGCAGCGTCCACCAGTCGCCCACCACGTCGAGGGCCTGGGCGATGGCGCAGTCCGCGTCGTCGAGGTGCGTGCGCTGGGCCATGGGCACTCCTTTGTCCGTTGACCCAAGGCTGTCATGCTGACATAGTCCGTTCCCAAAGGAAACTCACTGCGATTCGGGGGAGTGGGCGGGCGTGGGCGCAGGCAGGGGCAGGGGCAAGGACGTGGGCAGGAGTGGCGGGGGCGGCCTGGGCGCGGGCATGGTGCAGGGCTTCAAGGACGTGCCCCGAGTGGTGTGGCTGCTGGCGGCCGGGGTGTTCGTCAACGCCGTCGTCAGCTTCACCTTCGTCTTCGTCTTCCTGTACCTGACCGGCCCGCGCGGCCTCGGCGCCGCCCAGGCGGGCCTGGTCACCGGCATCGGCGGCATCGGCCTCGTCGCCGGGAACTTCACCGGCGGCTGGTACGGGGACCGCTTCGGCCACCGCCGCGTGCTGCTCGCCGCGTCCACCGCCGGCGGCCTCGCCCTGATGTCCTTCCCGCTGCTGCCCACCGCCGGGCTGTACGCGGCCCTGCCGCTGGCCCAGTACGCCTCCGGCGTGGTCCGGGCCGCCAACTCCGCGCTGGTCGCCGTCACCGTCCCCGAGGGGGCCCGCCGACAGGCCTTCGCCGTCGTCCGCTGCGTCTCCAACGGCGGCTTCACCCTCGGCCCGCCCCTCGGAGCCCTGCTCGCGACCGGGCTCTCGTACGACTGGCTCTTCGTCGCCGACGGCCTCGGGACCCTCTTCTTCGCCCTCTGGACCGCGCGGGTCGTCCCGGCCCGCGGGGCCTCCCGCAGCGCCTCCCGCCCTGGCGCCGCGGCCCCGGACGGGGGTCTGGGCCGCGGCGTGTGGGAGGAGCTGCGGGCCCGGCCCGCCGTACTCGTCCTGCTCGGCGCGATCCTGGTGACCGACCTCGTCTACCGCCAGCAGTACTCGGCCTTCCCCGTCTACCTCGCCGACCACGGCCTCGACGTCCGCGCCTTCGGCCTGGTCATCGCCCTCAACGGGGGCGTCATCCTGCTGCTGGAGCTCCCGGCCGCCGTCGCGCTGCGCGCCCGACCGCCGCTGCCCGTCATCGGCACCGGAATCGTGCTCGTCGGGGCCGGGTACGCGGCGCTGCTGGCCGGCGTGGGAGTCGCCAGTGCCGTGGCGATGATGGTGCTGCTCAGCCTCGGGGAGATCCTGTACAAGACCACCGCCACCGCGTACGTCGCCGACCAGGCGCCCGCGCACGCCATCGGGCGGTTCCAGAGCCTGTACGCGGGAATCTCGGTCAGCGGCGTCGTCCTCGGGCCGCCGCTGGGCGGAGCCCTGTACGCGGCCGCCCCCGGGCTGCTGTGGCCGCTGTGCGCGGCGCTGGCGGCGGGCGCGGGCGGGGCGGTGCTGTACGCGTCACGGCGCGAGGCGCGGCGCGCCGAGCCGGGTGGGGTGCGACACGCGGCGCGACCGGCACATGAGACCGGTTCGCAACCTCGGGCCGTCGCCGGTTAGGTTTCGGGCATGACTGCTACGCGTACCACCGGCGCCGTCGCCGCCGGACTTGCCACCATCGCCTCCGACGGCACCGTCCTCGACACCTGGTTCCCCGCCCCCGAGCTGGTCGCCGAGCCCGGCCCGGCCGGCACCGAGCGCCTCACCGCCGATCAGGCCGTGCAGCTCCTGGGGGCCGCCGCGGCCAAGGCGATCCGCCTGGACGCCGTCCGCGACGTCGAGGTCGTAGCCGTCCGTACCGTGATCTCCTCCCTGGAGGACAAGCCGCTGGACGCGCACGACGCGTACCTGCGCCTGCACCTGCTCAGCCACCGCCTGGTCAAGCCGCACGGCCAGAGCCTGGACGGCGTCTTCGGGCTGCTGGCCAATGTCGCCTGGACCTCGCTGGGCCCCGTCGCCGTGGACCAGGTGGAGGCCGTACGGCTGAACGCGCGCGCCGAGGGCCTGTACCTCCAGGTCACCTCGATCGACAAGTTCCCGCGGATGACGGACTACGTCGCCCCCAAGGGCGTGCGCATCGCCGACGCGGACCGGGTCCGCCTGGGCGCGCACCTCGCCGAGGGCACCACCGTCATGCACGAGGGCTTCGTCAACTTCAACGCCGGCACCCTCGGCACCTCCATGATCGAGGGCCGCATCTCGGCGGGCGTCGTGGTCGGCGACGGCTCCGACATCGGCGGCGGCGCGTCGACGATGGGCACCCTCTCGGGCGGCGGCAAGCAGATCATCTCGATCGGCGAGCGCTGCCTGATCGGCGCCGAGGCGGGCGTGGGCATCGCGCTGGGCGACGAGTGCATCGTCGAGGCCGGCCTGTACGTGACCGCGGGCACCCGCGTCACCCTCCCGGACGGCCAGATCGTCAAGGCCCTGGAGCTCTCGGGCGCGAGCAACATCCTCTTCCGCCGCAACTCGGTCACGGGCACGGTCGAAGCCCGCCCGAACAACGCGGTCTGGGGCGGCCTGAACGAGGTCCTCCACTCCCACAACTGACGCCCCGGGCCCCGGCCCCGGCGGCCCCGGTACGGCCACGACGCCCTCATCACCCCGGCGAGGGGCGGTGAGGGCGTCGCGTATCTTCCGGCTCCTGAACGTCCTCCCGCCCCGAGCGCGGGAGGACGTGGGAGTTCAGTGGAGGGGGATGGTGCGGATCAGGCCGGCGAAGGCCTCTTCCTCCGCCTCGGTCAGCTCGACCGACTCCATCGGGTGCGTGGCGGCGCTGCGCTGGGCCGGGATGACCGCGATGCCCTCGTACGCGCCTGGCTCCGGGTGGTGGAAGCGGGCGTCCCACAGCATGTGCCCGAGGCCGAGCACCCACACGAGGGCGGCCACGATCAGGACGGCCAGGCCGACTTCCTGGGCGAGGGAGATGGAGGGGAACACGCGGTCCTCCGGGGGATACGGGGGGACATGGCCGAGCGTGGGGCCACTCAACACCACAACCCGGGTCGAATGGGTGGTGATGTGGCGAGCGTCACGCCAGGGGCGAAAGTCCTGACTTCTCCCCAGGTGTCCTCCGGCGCCTCCCCTCAGTGCGCCAGGCTCACGCCGGCAGGGCCAGTACGACGGGCAGGTCCTCACGGGTGCCAGTACGGAAGATCGTGGCCGGAAGTGTGGCAGGGCCCCCGGAGTGGACGGTGTCCGGGGGCCCTGCCGGTCAGGGGCGCACCGCGGTTACGGGCGGAAGCGCAGCACCTGCGGGTCGTGGTCGCTGTTCTGCGCCGAGAACTCCGCGTTGATGTGCACGCTGTCGTACGTGAAGTTCTTGATCGCCGGGCTGGTCAGGATCTGGTCCAGCACCTGCGCGTTGCCCTGGTACACGTACGAGTAGCGCTCCGCCTTCGGCAGCGACTTGATCGCCGAGTACAGCGCCCCGCCGTCCTCCAGCGCCTGCGCGGTCGCCGAGAACTCGAAGTCGTTGATGTCGCCGACGGCGAGGACGCTCGCGTGCTTGTCGGCCGCCAGGAGCTGCTTGACGAAGCCGTTCACGGCCTGCGCCTGGAGCAGCCGCTTGGCCTCCGAGGACCGCACCGGCGGCTGGTGGACCGAGGTCAGGCCCTCGTCGCCGCCCTTGGAGCCGAAGTGGTTGGCGATCACGAAGACCGTCTTGCCCTTGAAGACGAACTCGCCGGCCAGCGGCTTGCGGCTGTCGGCCCACGCCGGGTTCGCGGGGTCGATCCGGCCGGGGGAGTGGGTCAGGGCGGCCTTGCCGTCCACCTGCGTCACGCCGGTCGGGGTCACCGAGTCGCCCGCCGCGCGGTCCGTGAAGGAGACGCGGGCGGGGTTGAACAGGAACACCTGGCGGATGTTGCCGCCGGGCTCGCCACCGTCCTTGTCGTTCTCCGGGTTGATGGTGCGCCACTGGTACGCCGGGCCGCCGGCCGCCGCGATCGCCGCCGTGAACTTCGTCAGCGTCTGCTCCGCGGACACCGTGCCGTCGTTCTTGGCGCCGTTGTCGTCCTGGATCTCCTCCAGGGCCAGGATGTCGGGCGAGGCGAGGTTCGCGACGACGGCCTTCGCCAGGTTGTCGAACTTCTCCTGCGGGTCGCTCGGGTCGAGGTTCTCCACGTTGTACGTGGCCACCGCGAGCTCGTTCGCCGCCTGCGCCTTGGTCTTCTCGGGGGCGAGGGTGCCCGCCTTGACCGTGCCGAGGGCGCGGGCCACCAGGGTGTAGCCGCCGAACTGGTTGAAGTCCAGCGGGCCCTCGGTGGTGCCGGTCAGCTTGTCGCCGACGTTGGCCACCGGGAAGGGCTGCTGCGCGAGGGGGGCCAGCTGCTGGATCTGCAGGCGGCCGGTGTTCTGGGACTCGTACGAGCCGTACAGCGTGCCGCCGCGCTTGGCGGTGTTCTCCCAGCCCTTCACCGTGACCCACAGCTCCGAGTGCGGGTCGGTGGCGCCGACCACCCGCGAGGTGCCGATCTTCACGTTCATGCCCTCGAGGGACTCGTAGAAGTCCAGGGCGTAGCGCGAGGGCTCCAGGGTCAGGCCGTTGATGCTGCCGGCGGCGGCCGGGTCGCCCGCCGGGGCGTACTCGGCGGGCACGTTGTACTCGTTGATCGCGGTGGCCTCGGGCAGCGCGTTGCCCGAGGAGACCACGGTCACGGCCGGCTTGGAGATCTGGGTGACCGACTGGTTGCCGGAGGAGACGCCGCCGGGAATGTACTCGCCGACCAGGCCGGAGACCTTGACCGCGTCGCCGACGGCGACGGTCGGGACGGAGCTGGTGAAGACGAAGACGCCCTCGCTGGTCGCGTCGTTGTCGTCGGCGTCCGGGTCCTGCATCCAGAAGCCGCGCGAGCCGTACGTGCGCACGCCCGTCACGATGCCGGTGACATCGGCGACCTGCTTGCCGTTGAGCGGCGATATGCGGGTGGTGCCCTGGATGTCGTGGATGTGTATCGGCTCGGCGGACGCGGTGCCTTCGGCCGCGTCGGCGGTGCCCGCCAGCAGACCGGTGGCCAGGGCGGTGGCGACGAGTGCCGAGACGGCGGCGGAACGGGGATGCGAGGAGCGCATGGTCAAGAACTCCGGTGTGTGGAAGACGAAAGCGAGAGGGGTGTTGCGTGCGTTTGGCGGGATACGTACGGAGGCCGTGCGGCCGGGCCGCAGGCGATCCGCAGGAATCCCGGAGGTTCCCCATAGATCTACGCGCGTCAATTTCCTGTGTGACCAGGGAAGTTGTCAAGGTCTCCAGGGGATACGGAAGCTGACTGTGGGATGAACCAAAGGAGATGGCCCCCCGGGAGCGCCCGATATGCGTCTACGCTGGTGCGCCGGACGGCCGCCCCGTGGCGGCCGGACCGGCGCCCCGGGGAGCCGCACCACCGTCCCGCGGGGCCGTGACCCACCGCCCCACCGCCCCATCGCCCCACCGCCCCACCGCGTTCGCGAGGAGACCGTCCCATGTCCGCAGAGCCGCACCCCACGCTGCCGCCGGTCCGGCTGCCCTCCGATGCGGAACTGGCCCGCCACGCCCTCGTCGCCCCGCTGTTCGCCCGCGCCGTACGGCTGGCCCGCTGGGCCGGACCGCACACCCGCGTGGACGCCGGCGGCGAACTCGCCGCCGCGCAGCTGCCCGAGGCCGCCGCCGCGCTGGGCTTCGACCCCGCCGACGAGGAAGGCCCGATGCTCGCGAGCCAGGCCTGGCGGGTGGCCGTGGACACCGGCCTCGTCGACGTGGCCGACCCCGGCGACAACGACAACGGGGACGGGGACGGGGAAGAGGACGGCGACGAGGAGTCCGGCACGGCCGTAGCGGGCGAGGACCTGGCCCTGGTGACCGGCGGCGCCCCCGGCGAGGTGCTCGGCCTGTGGCTGGCGGCGCTGGACTCCGTGCTCGCGGACGCGGCCGTGCCCGATCTGGACGACCTCGTCGACGCGTTGGACGAGGGCGGCGAGATCGACTTCGACCGGCTGGACTGGAACCCGAGCCGCGAGGCGGACTTCCTCGACGGGGTCCTCGCCAACCTCTACCTGCTCACCGTCTCCGAGCACGGGGCCTCGGACGGGCCGATTCCGCTGCCGGTGCTCGCCGCCTCGATGGTCATCCCCGAGGACATGGGCGAGCCGACCGACGCCGTGCTGGAGCAGGTCTCGGACGCGATGATGCGCCTCGACGACCAGTTCCGGCAGCTGGAGCCGATCGGGCTCGTCGAGTTCCGGCCCGTGGACGAGGCGCTGATGGCGGAGGCGGACGACGAGGAGTTCGCCGCGGCCGGTTCCGCGGCCGGTTCGGCCCCCGGTTCGGCCGCCGGCGAGGTCGACGACGAGGACGTCTCCCGGTACGGGCTGGTACGGCTGACCCCGCTCGGCCTGTACGGGATCCGTGCCCGCATGCTGGAGGCCGGGGTCACCGCCCCGGCCGTCGGCGAACTGGCCGACAAGGGCGCGGACGCGCTGCTCGACGCGGTCTCCGGATACCCCGAGGGCGCGGCCCAGGCGGAGATCGAGCAGTGGCTGGCCGGCCGCGAACTGCCCGACGCCGTCGCCGAACTGCTGGCCGCCGCCCGGGGCGCCGACGAGGGCGGCCCGCTGCGCCGGCTGCGCTGCCAGCAGGCCCTCGCCCCGGCCGGTCCGGAGGCCGAGCAGGCGGTCCGCGCGGTGCTGGACGACCCGGAGCTCGGCGGGCTCGCCCGGGTCTGGCTCTCCGAGCGCGGGGTGGCCGACGTACCGGCGCCGGAGGGGGCCATGGTGTTCTGGCTGACCGTCGACACGATCGCGGCGCAGCTCGCGGCGGACGGGGAGACGGCGGAACTGCCGCTGCTGATGCGGTCGCTGACCGAGCACCACACGGGGTTCTTCGACCAGGTCTGGCGGGTGGACCACCCGGCGACGGCGTACGTGCTGGAGGCGATGGGCCGGATGCACCCGGACAAGAAGGCCGCCAAGGAGGCCCGCAAGGCGGCGTTCAAGGCCCGTTCGCGCCAGACCTGACGATGGCCGGGCGGATGGGGGCGGATGGGGGCGGATGGGGGCGGCCGCCGGGCCCGCCAGGGATCCGGCCGTCCTTCGCGGGTAGTTCAGCCGCCGTTCACGTGCGGACGGGAGCCTGTGCGCCGACGACCGAACGACAGGCGCACCACCTCCCCACCCCTGGAGACCCGATGCCGCTCAGCCGTAGAGACTTCACCGCCCGCACCGTCATCGCCGGCGCGGGAGTCGCGCTCACCGGGACGGTCGGCGCACTCGCCACCGCCCCGGGAGCGCTGGCGGCCGACGACAGCACCCGGCGCGACGAAAACGGCCGGCCGTGTGAGCCCGGCTACGGCCCGCTCCTCGCGGACCCGGCCGGACTGCTCGCCCTCCCCGCCGGATTCAGCTACCGCGTGATCACCCACAGCGGGGTCACCACCCTCGACTCGGGCGAGTCCACCCCCTCCAACCACGATGGCACCGCTGCCTTCGAGGGCCACCGCGGGGTCACCCTCCTCGTCAACAACCACGAGCTCAAGGGCAAGCGGGCGGACTGGGCGCATCCCGTCCCGCTCACCGAGGGCCTCGTCTACGACCCGGCCGCGGCCGGCGGCTGCACGGTCGTCGAGGTCCGGCGCGGCGGCGAGGTCGCCGAATGGGTGGGCATCGCCGGTACGTCCACCAACTGCGCGGGCGGCGCCACCCCCTGGGACACCTGGCTGACCTGCGAGGAGACCGAGGACCTCGCCGGCAAGAACGGCATGACCAAGGACCATGGATACGTCTTCGAGGTCGACCCGCACGACCGCCGCGCGAACCGCGACCCGAAGCCGGTCAAGGCCTTCGGCCGGTACGCCCACGAAGCCGTGGTCATCGACCCGCGCCACGGCCACGCGTACCTGACCGAGGACGCCTCCGGACCCAACGGGCTGCTCTACCGCTGGACCCCGCCGAGCGGCTTCCGCCACGGGCGCGGCAAGCTCCGTACCCTCGCGGCCGACGCCGGCGTGCTCGCCGCCGCCAAGTGCTTCGACAGCGCGGGCCGGTTCGTCGACGACCTCTCGCGCGCGACGAAGATCGGCACCGTCTACGGGGTCGACTGGCTGACCGTGCCGGACCGCGACGCGCGGACGGTGTCCGTGCGCAAGCAGTTCGGGGAGGGCACGGTGACCCGCGCCCGCAAGCTGGAGGGCATGTGGTGGGCCGACGGGGGCACGTACTTCGTCTCCTCGTACGCCCGTGAGGAGAGCCCGGGCACGGCCCACGACGGCCAGGTGTGGTTCTACGACCCGAAGCGGCGCACGATCCGGCTGACGGTGGTGCTCGGGGTGAACGCCGACCCGGCCAAGGACGGCTCCTTCGACGGCCCGGACAACATCACGGTCTCCCCGTACGGCGGCCTGGTCATCGCGGAGGACGGCAGCGGCCTGCAGCACCTGTTCGGCGCGACCGAGTCGGGGCGCACCTACCCGCTGGCGCGCAACGAGCTGAACATGGGGACGGCGCAGGAGCCGGAGTACTCCGAGTTCACCGGTGTCTGCTTCTCCCCGGACGGGCGCACGCTGTACGCCAACATCCAGGAACCGGGCATCATGCTGGCCATCACCGGACCCTGGCGCCGCGCGCACTGACGCCGGGACGGCTGCGCCGCCGCCCTCACTGGGCGGCGGCGACCTCGGCGATATCGGTGCGGCTGGCGGCGGCCCATTCCTCCAGGAGGAACTCATACGCCTCGGAGGGCCACTCGTCGTCCACCCGGGTCTCGACGAGGTGCCGTATCGCCTCGTTCGCCTCTGCGGCGGACGGGCGGGCGGGACCCGCGGGCCGGAGTGTGCTGTACATGCTTTCAAGGCTACGGGCGGGCACTGACAGTCACCCACCTATTAAGGGTGGAATCCATCACCTCGGCCCTCCGGCCGCCGGTCACGGTCGCTCCATGTGCCCGCCCACCTGCTCAGAGTGTCTGCGAGGCGGGCTTGACCATCCCGCGCACTGTGCGGGACTTCACAAACTCTCCGATGGCCGTCATCTCCCATTCGCCCGAGAACTGGCGAATCAGTTTGGCCATCATGACCCCGGTCTGCGGTTCGGCACCGGTGAGGTCGAAGCGCACCAGCTCCTCCCCGCTCGCTGCGTCGATCAGGCGGCAGTAGGCCTTGGCGACCTCGGTGAACTTCTGGCCGGAGAAGGAGTTGACCGTGAAGACCAGGCCCGTGGCTTCGGCGGGCAGCCGCCCGAGGTCCACGACGATCACCTCGTCGTCCCCGGCGCCCTCGCCGGTGAGGTTGTCGCCCGAGTGCTTGATGGCGCCGCCCAGGATGGACAGCTTGCCGAAGTAGCAGCTGTCGATGTGGTTGCGCTGCGGGCCGTACGCGATCACGGAGGCGTCGAGGTCGATGTCCCGGCCGCGGAACGCCGGCTCCCAGCCCAGGCCCATCTTCACCTGGGAGAGCAGCGGGCGGCCGTTCTTGACGAGGGACACGGTCTGGTTCTTCTGGAGGCTGACCCGGCCCTTGTCGAGGTTGATCTTCCCGGTGCCGGGCGCGGCGGCCGGGGCAGCGGCGGGCGGGGCAGCGGGCGGGGCGGGCGCTGCGGCGGCGGGCGCTGCGGGGGCGGCAGCGGTCGCTCTGGGCGGGGCGGGCGGCGGGGTGGGCTCCTCGTCCACGGAGACCCCGAAGTCCGTCGCGATCCCGGCGAGGCCGTTCGCGTACCCCTGGCCGACCGCGCGCACCTTCCACACGCCGCCGCGCTGGTAGACCTCGACGACCACGAGCGCGGTCTCGGCACCGAGCTGCGGCGGGGTGAAGGAGGCGATCACCGCGCCGGTCTCGGCGTGCCGCACGGTGGCGGTGGGCTCGATGCCCTGGAACGTCTGACCGGCGGCGTCGGGGCTGGCCGTGACCACGATCCGCTCGATGCCCGGCGGCAGGGCGCCCGTGTCGACGGTGATCGAGTCCGGCGCCGCCCCGCCGCCGGACCGGTAGCTGACACCGGGCCCGGACGGCTGGTTGTAGAAGATGAAGTCGGCGTCGGAGCGCACCTTGCCGTCCGCCGCGAGGAGCAGTCCCGACACGTCGAGCCGCACCGGGGCAGCCACGTCCACCGTCACACGGACGGTGTTGAGCGGCAGGTTGGAACCTGGGGTCATAGCGGTCATGCCCGGAGAACGACCGGAGGCGCTTTGCCGTTCCCTTACCCTCGCGGCAGATTTCAGCGCCGGTTGCGGGGGTGGTTCTTCGCCGTCCGCTCGTTGCCGAACTTGTACGCGCCCGTCCAGCGGGCCATCACGAGCTGCGCGTCGCCGGACTCCAGCTCGGCGAGGAACTTCTCGGCCCGGCCGCCGCGCAGGGTGCTCGCGGCCCGCCCCTGGTGCGTGATGACCACGCTGCCGTCGGCGCGCTGTTCGTACGTGAATCCGTGAGGTCTCGGCATGACCGGCAGCCTGCCCCGCGGGGCCGGGGCGGGCAACGGATTTACGGGGCGGGGGGCGTGACCCGGCGCGGCAGTCCCAGCGGGTTCGCCTCGCGCAGCTCCGCCGGAAGCAGCGGGTCCGGCACCGACTGGTAGACCACCGGCCGCAGCCAGCGCTCGACGGCGGTCCCGCCGACCGAGGTGGAGTGCGAGGTCGCCGCCGGGTACGGGCCGCCGTGGTGCTGGGCCGGGGCCACCGCGACCCCGGTCGGCCAGCCGTTGACCAGGATCCGCCCGGCCAGCGCCGTGACCTGCGCGATCAGCTCCGCCGCCGGGCCCGGGCCGCCGTCGGCCTCGGCCGTGGAGAGCTGGAGCGTGGCGCTCAGGTTCCCGGGGAGCCGGCCGAGCACCGACCCCGCCTCGCTCTGGTCCGCGTACCGTACGACCACGGTCACCGGTCCGAAGCACTCCTCCAGCAGCACCTCGTACGCGCCGCCCTCCAGCAGGCTCCCGGCCGGCACGGTCAGGTACCCCGCGCCGACGGTGTGCTCGCCGCCGGAGCCCGGGGTGACGGGCGCGGAGACACTGGGCAGCGCGGCCCGCTCGCGCACGCCCGAGATGAAGTTCTCCCGCATCCGGTGATCGAGCAGGACGCCCGGCTCGGTCTCACCGAGCGCCTTCGTCAGCGCGCCGGTCAGCCGGTCGCCGTCCGCGCCCTCGGGGACCAGGACCAGGCCCGGCTTGACGCAGAACTGGCCGACCCCGAGGGTGACCGAGCCCGCGAGTCCGGCGGCGATCTCCTCGGCGCGCTCGGCGGCTGCCGCGGGCGTGACCACGACGGGGTTGAGGGAGCCGAGTTCGCCGTGGAACGGAATGGGCACGGGCCGGGCGGCGGCCGCGTCGAACAGCGCCCGCCCGCCCCGGATGGAACCGGTGAATCCGGCGGCGGAGACGAGCGGGTGGCGGATCAGCTCCAGGCCCGCGTCGAACCCGTGGACGACGGCGACCACTTCGGCCGGCAGCCCGGCCGCCACGGCCGCCCGGCGCAGCAGTGAGGCGCACAGCTCGGAGGTGGCCGGGTGGTCGGGGTGCGCCTTGACGACCACCGGGCAGCCGGCGGCCAGCGCGCTCGCGGTGTCCCCGCCGGGGACGGAGAACGCGAGCGGGAAGTTGGACGCGGCGTAGACCGCGACCACGCCCAGCGGCACCTTGTAGCGGCGCAGCTCGGGGCGCGGCGGGACGGCGCCGGGATCGGGGCGGTCGATGCGGACGTCGAGGTACGCGCCCTCGTCCACGGCGTCGGCGAAGGCCCGCAGCTGGCCGGTGGTGCGGGCGAGTTCGCCGGTGAGCCGGCCCGGCCCGAGGGCGGTCTCGGCGTCAGCGGCCTCGATCACGTGGGCCGCGGCCTCGTCGAGCAGCTCGGCGGCCGCGCGCAGGAAGGCCGCGCGGGCGGTGCGGTCGGCGAGGGCGGCGCGGGCCGCGTGGGCGGCGCGTACGGCCTCGTCCACCTCGCCGGACGTGGCTTCGACGGCAACTTGTTCGCGCTGCTTCCCGGTGCGGGGGTCCACACTCCAGACTGGTGTTGCTGCCATGGCGCACTGCCTCCTGGATCTCGCTGACCCGCGCGGTGGCGTTCAGTATTCTGAACGCCGTTCCGATGGATGGATGATCACATCCGTTCCGGACTCTATTTCCGGGTCTTCCGCGTTGACAAGGGACAAGAGGGGCAAGAAGGCGAATGACCACTGGTGAACCGGGCGGATCCGGCGCGCAATCGGAAGGGTCCGAGGGCCCGGGGGCGCCGGCGGCCGTCAAATCGGCCGTCCGTACGGTCCTGTTGCTCGAGCACTTCGCGGCCCGGCCCGGACTGCACAGCCTGGCCGACATCCAGCACGACCTCTCGCTGCCCAAGTCCAGCCTCTACATGCTGCTGCGCACCCTGGTGAACCTGGGGTGGGTGGAGACGGACGCGACGGGCACGCGGTACGGCATCGGCGTACGGGCCCTGCTCGTCGGCAGCTCGTACATCGACGGGGACGAGGTCGTCGCCGCGGCCCGGCCCACCCTGGACGGGCTCTCCGACGACACGACCGAGACCATCCACCTGGCCCGCAGGGACGGCACGAGCGTGGTCTACCTGGCCACCCGCCCGTCCCAGCACTACCTGCGGCCGTTCACGCGGGTCGGTCGGCGGCTGCCCGTGCACTCGACCGCGCTCGGCAAGGCGCTGCTGGCGACCCACTCCGACGAGGAGGTGCGGGCGCTGCTGCCGCGGCGGCTGGAGGCGGTGACCGAGCACACGATCACCGACCGGGAGCAGCTCGTGGAGGAGCTGGCGCTGGTACGGGAGCAGGGTTACGCGGTGGACCGGGAGGAGAACACGCTCGGGCTGCGCTGCTTCGGGGTGGCGGTGCCGTACCGGACGCCGGCCCGGGACGCGGTGAGCTGCTCGGTCCCGGTGGCCCGGCTGACGGCGGACCGCGAACAGCGGATCAAGGCGGCGCTGTTCGAGGCGCGGGACCGGCTGTCGGTGGCGACCCGGCGCATGTGAGGCGGTGGACGGGGAGGTTCCTCCCCCGGGCGGGGGAGGCGGTTCCCCTTCAGGGGGGAGGTGGCGGGGCGGCGGAGACGGGACCGTTGAGCCATGACCACACAAGCCGTTCACATGGGGGCGGGACGCAAGGCCCTGCGGGTGGCGGCCCTGGCCGCCACCGTGCCCTATCTGGTGCTCAAGTCCGCCTGGCTGTCGGGGAGCCGGGTCGGGATTCCCGACGACAGCCCGCTGCTGGACCCGGGGATGTTCCTCACCGCGGCCAACACGGTGACCCTGGCCATGGACGCGAGCGTGCTCGTGCTCGTCCTGGTCCTCACCAGACCCTGGGGGATGCGGGTGCCTCCCTGGCTGCTCACGCTCCCCGCGTTCGTCGCCACCGGGCTGCTCACCCCGATCCTCATCGCGTTCCCGGCCCAACTGCTCATACGGGCGGCGGGCCAGGGTGGGCCGGCGCATGCGGGGGAGGTGGCGCGGCCCTTCCTCGACTCCTGGGTGTTCACCGTCGTCTACAGCGGTTTCAGCATCCAGGCACTCGCCCTGGCCGGGCTGTTCGTGCCCTATGCGCGGGAGCGCTGGGGCCGGCGATGGCAGGGCGTCCTGGGCCGCCGGCTCCCGTCACCCACGGGGGTGGTGGCGGGAGCCGCGGCGCTGGGCGGACTGGTGCTCGCAGCCGTCCACGTGTACTGGGCCTTCGGCGGGGCGGCCGGGCTGGGGGAGGAGCGGGCGGCCGCCCATACGGCGGTGGCGGGCGTGGTGTCCGGGGCGCACGCGATATGCGCGCTCGCCGCCGCCGCGGGAGCGCTGCTGCTGGTCCGGGGCGGGAGCCGGGCCGCGTGGTGGCCGCTGGCCCTCACCTGGATCGGCTCGGCGGCGGCCCTGTGCTGGGGGCTGTGGCCGTGGGTCGCCTCGCTGGGCCCGCAGCTCGACGGCGGCGAACCGCCGTCCGGGGGAGTCCGGTTGATCTACGCTGGCCAGATGATCACCGGAATATGCGCCGCCGCCGTGTTGACCCGGTTCCTCACCTCTCGCCGCGAGGAGTGATGCGGACGGCGGCGTCCGGGCTGCTGGGGGCGCGGGCCCGGCTGCGCTGGGTGCACCTGGTCCTCGGCGGGGCCCTGCTGATGCCGTACTTCCTCGTCGCCGAGGTGGTGGTCGGCGTCTGGTCCGGCCGGGGCCACGTCTTCGGCTCCGCCCCGCTGACCTTCGCCTCGTACGGGCTGTCCCTGCCGCTGGTCGCCGCGACCGCCGTGTTCGGGCCCGTCCGGCCGCTGTCGGCCGGAGCCGTACGGGCCCTGTGCGGAGTGCCGGGCGAGCGGCTGGCCGCGGGGCCGGCCCGGTCCTGGGCGGCGCGGGGGCGGACCTCGGCCTGGTGGACCCTGCACCTGGGGGTCGGCGCGGCGCTCAGCGGGATGAGCCTCGCGGTACCGCCCATGGCGGTGGTGCTGATCGCGCTGCCGTTCGTGAGCGGGCTGCGGACCGCCGAGCTGGGGCTGGGCCGGTTCAGCACCGGCGCCGCGCAGTACGTCGCCCCGCTGCTCGGGATCGGGCTGCTGGGCGGGCTGGTCCTGTGCGCCGCCGTGGCCGGTGCGCTGCTGGCCCGGATGGCCCCCGTGCTGCTCGGGCCGACGGCGACGGACCGGCTGGCCGCGGCCGAGGAGCGGGCCGCCGACCTGGCCGTGCGCAACCGGCTGGCCCGGGAGCTGCACGACGCGGTCGGGCACGCCCTGAGCGCCGTCACCCTCCAGGCGGTCGCCGCCCGGCGGGTGCTCGACAGCGACCCCGGGTTCGTACGGGAGGCACTGGCCGCGATCGAGGACACCACCCGGCGGACGGTGGGCGAGCTCGACGCCGTGCTCGGCCTGCTGCGGGACGGAGACCCGGACCGGCCCGGCGCCGCGCCCGCCCCGACCCTCGCCGCCGACCTCGACGGGCTGCTGGCCCGCACCCGGGCCGCCGGGACGGCCGTCACCGTCCACCAGGACCCCGGACCGGCCGGGAGCTGGGAACGGCTCCCGGCGATCGCCTCCCGCGAGGCGTACCGGATCGTCCAGGAGGGCCTGAGCAACGCCCTGCGCCACGGCACGGGCCCCGTCGAACTGTGGATCGCCGTACGGGACACCGAAAGCGGCACCCTTCGTGAACTGGAGATCACCATGACCAATCCACCGGGTCCCGCCGCCGGGCCGCAGCCCCGTACCACCGGGGGGCGCGGGCTGCGCGGCGCCGCCGAGCGGGCCACCCTGCTCGGCGGCCGCGTCGAAGCCGGCCCGCACCAGGGGCAGTGGCGGCTGCGGGCCGTCCTCCCGCTCGGCGCAGGCTCCCGATGACCGCCGGGAGCCGGCCCCCGCTGCGCATCGTGCTCGCCGACGACGAGCGGATGGTCCGCACCGCCCTGCGGGTCATCCTCGAAGCGGAACCCGATCTGGAGGTCGTCGGCGAGGCGGCCACCGGTGCCGAGGCCGTCCCGCTGGTCCGCTCCCTGGCCCCCGACGTGGTGCTGATGGACGTCCGGATGCCCGAGATCGACGGCATCCGGGCCACCGAGCAGATCATCGCCACCCTGGCAGAACCGCCCCGGATCGTGGTCGTCACCACCTTCGAGAACGACGCGTACGTCTACGACGCGCTGCGCGCGGGCGCCGCCGGGTTCCTCCTGAAGCGGGCCGAGCCCGACGAGCTGATCGGCGCGGTCCGCCTCGTCGCCCGCGGCGACAGCCTGCTCTTCCCGGCGGCCGTCCGCGCCCTGGCCGCGTCCCACGCCCCCGGCGGCCGGGGCCGCGACGCCCCCTGGGTGGCGCGGCTCACCGGCCGGGAGGCCGCCGTACTGCGCCTGATGGCAACCGGACTGTCCAACCACGAGATGAGCGAGCGCCTCGGCGTCGGCCCGCAGACGGTCAAGACCCACGTCGCCGCGGTCCTCTCCAAGACCGGGTCCCGCGACCGCACCCAGGCGGTCATCGCGGCCTACGAGGGCGGCTTCATGAAGAAAGGCTGAGAACCCGGCCACAATCGGGGCAGAGCGGAACGCTCGGGGCCCTCGGCGCGTCCTTCTGGGGGATGAACAAAACGATCAGGCGTGCGTCGGTCTTCTGTCTGCTCCTGGTGCTGGCCCTTTTGGTGCGGGTCACCTGGGTGCAGGCCTACCAAGGCCAGGCCCTCGCAGACAACGAGAACAACCGGCGGAACCTCATCGGGCAGTACGAGAACCCGCTGGGCAACATCATCGTGGGCGGGGAGGCGATCACCGGCTCGGTGAAGACGGACGGAAAGGACTTCGGCTACAAGCGCACGTACGTCGACGGCCCGCTCTACGCGCCGCTCACCGGCTACAGCTCGCAGGCCTTCGGCACGAGCATGCTGGAGGGCGTCTACAAGAAGATCCTCAACGGGTCCGACGACCGGCTCAAGACGGTGATGGACATGCTCACCAACAAGCGGGCCGCGCCGGGCAACGTGCTGACCACCGTCGACAAGGACGTGCAGAAGGCCGCTTACGACGCGCTCCAGGGCAAGCAGGGCTCCGCCGTCGCCATCGACCCGGCGACCGGCGAGATCCTCGCCATCGTGAACAACCCCTCCTTCGATCCGGGCAGCATCGCCGGCGCCAACGACAAGGCCGCCTGGGAGAAGCTGATCGAGGACAAGGGCAAGGCCCTGGAGAACGTGGCCCTGCGCAAGCCGCAGGCGCCCGGCTCCACCTTCAAGCTGGTCACCCTCGCCGCGGCCATCGAGAACGGGCTCGTCACCAACCTCGACACGCCGACCGGCACCCCGGACCCGTACACGATCCCCGGGACCCGGACCCAGCTGCCCAGCGAGGCGGGCTCCGCGGCCTGCAACAACGTCTCGGCGCGCACCGCGCTGCGGCTGTCCTGCAACAACGTCTTCGCGGAGCTGGCGCACAAGCTCGGCCAGGACAAGATGCGGGCGATGGCCGAGAAGCTCGGTTTCAACACCGAGATCGCGACGCCCGTCACCGCCCGCCCGGCGAGCAAGTACCCGACGAACAAGATGTCCGTCGACCAGGTCGCACAGACGGGTATCGGCCAGTTCGACGTGCAGGCAACCCCGCTCCAGATGGCGATGGTGACCGCCGCGATCGAGAACGGCGGCAAGCTCGTCGCCCCGCACTCGGTCTCCGAGGTCACCGACGCGAACGGCAACGTGCTGGAGAGCTTCAAGGACCCGAAGTCCGAGCAGGTCATGAAGACCAGGACCGCTTCGATGCTCCAGGACGCCATGCGGACGGTCGCCACCGAGGGCGGCGGCAAGCCCGCGCAGGTGGCGGGCGCCGAGGTGGGCGGCAAGACCGGTACCGCGCAGCGCGGCGTGAACAACAGCCTGCCCCCGCTGGCCTGGTTCACCTCGTACGGCAAGCTCGGCGGCAAGCAGATCGCGGTTGCCGTGGTGATCGAGAACTCGGACACCGACCGCTCCGAGATCGGCGGCGGCAAGCTCGCCGCCCCCATCGCCCAGAAGATGATGGAGGCGTGGCTGAAGAAGTAGCCGCGCCGCCCGCTCCACGACGCGCCGGGAACCGACATGGCTCCCGGCGCGTTTCCTTTCCCATGATCAGAACCGCGCTGTCCGCAGATCTCGACGCCATAGCGGCCCTCCACACCCGGGCCCGGGCCACCTACTACCGCGGCCGGATCCCCGAGGACGCCTACGCCGGCGAGGCCGAACTCGCGCGGACGCGCGAGGGCTGGTCGCTGGCGGTCGCCCGGGCCGCGGGCGAGGGCGGGGTGCTGTGCGCGGAGCAGGACGGGGAGCTCACGGGGGTCGCCGCCTTCCGCACGGCGGACGGCGAGACGACGCTCACCCAGCTGCACGTGGACCCGGTCCACTGGCGCCGGGGCACCGGGGCCGCCCTGCACGCGGCCTGCGTCGACGCGTGGCGGCGGGCCGGGATCGGCCGGGTCCGGCTGGAGGTCTACGAACACAACCTCCGCGCCCAGGCCTTCTACGCCCGGCAGGGCTGGCACCGGGATCCGGCGGGTGCGGAGCGGTCCGGCTCGCACCTCACGCTGTGGCTCAGCGTCGGGTCCGGGGAATGCGACGCCCCGACAGGTGGTTGAAGTCGAAACCGTCCCATCCCGGAACAAGGAGAGATAAAGGATCATGCGCGTCGAGATCTGGAGCGACATCGCCTGCCCCTGGTGCTACATCGGCAAGGCCCGGTTCACGAAGGGGCTGGCCGAGTTCGCGCACCGCGACGAGGTGGAGGTCGTCTTCCGGTCCTTCGAGCTCGACCCGAACAGCCCCAAGGGCACGACGGCGCCGGTCCTGGAGATGCTCGCCAAGAAGTACGGCCGCACCCTCGACGAGGCGCGCGGCATGGAGGAGCACGTCGCCGCGAGCGCGCGGGCGGAGGGGCTGACGTACCGCACCGACGGCCGCGACCACGGCAACACCTTCGACATCCACCGCCTGCTGCACCTGGCCGCCGCCCGCGGCCGCCAGGAGGAGCTGCTCGACCTCGCCTACCGGGCGAACTTCGCGCAGGAGCGGTCGGTGTTCGACGCCGAGGTGCTGGTCGCCCTCGCGGTCGAGGCGGGCCTGGACGAGGCGGAGGCCCGTACGGTCCTCGCGGACGACACCGCCTACGCCGCCGAGGTGCGGGCGGACGAGCGCGAGGCGGCGGAACTCGGCGCCGACGCCGTGCCGTTCTTCGTCCTCGACCGCCGCTACGGGATCTCCGGCGGCCAGCCCGCCGAGGTGTTCACCCAGGCCCTGGAACAGGCCTGGGCCGGCCGCGAGGTCCCCGAGCCCGCCACCGAAGCCGAGGCCTGCACCCCGGAAGGCGCCTGCCAGGTCCCCCAGGCGTGACCGAGGTGCGGCCCCGGGTCGGCGGTGGCTCCGGCCCCGGGCAACCAGGTCAGTGCAGGGTTTCAGACCAGGCGGCTTCCGCGGCGGCCACGGCATCGGCGGGGTCCGCTCCGAGGGCCGTGGCCAGGGCCGTCAGGGACGTGAGGACCGCATCGAGGGATGCCGCCCGGCCGTAGTGGTTGACGCGGATCATCTCCCCGGCCGCCGCCACGGGGGCCGCGGGGGCGGCGGCCAGGGCCTTGGACGCCACCAGGGAGGCCTCCGGTACGCGGAGCGTGGTGGCCACCGGAGCCGCCTCCTCGGGGCGGGTGACGTACGGGGCGAGGCCCAGCGGCTGCGCGCCCGCGCGGGTCGCCGCCGCGGCGGCGGCGTGCCGGGCCGTCACCGCCGACAGCCCCTCGGTCCCGATCCGGTCCAGGCAGGCCTCCAGCGCCAGCATCTCCAGCTGCGCCGGGGCGTGCGGCAGCGCCTTGCGGCCCGCGTCGATCCAGCGCTCCTTCCAGTCCAGGAGGGAGAGGTACGAGCGGCGCGGGGCGGCCGGGTTCTCCGCGAAGCGGGCCCACGCGCGGTCCGAGACCGACACCGCCGAGACCCCCGCCGGGCCGCCCATCGCCTTCTGGGCGCCGATCACGCACAGGTCCACGCCCCACGCGTCCGGCACCAGCGGCTCCGCGCCCACCGAAGCCACCGCGTCCAGCATGAACAGCGCCCCGTGGGCCCGTACCGCCTCGCCGATCTCCGCCACCGGGTTGGTGTTCCCGGTCGCCGCCTCCGCGTGGACCAGAGAGACGAAGTCGATCTGCGGGTGCTCGGCCAGGGCCCGGGCCACCTGCTCGGCCGTCACCGCCGTGTCGAACGGCACCGCCAGGTCCACCACGCCCGCACCGCAGTCGCGCAGCCAGTTGCCGAAGGTGTTCCCGTACGGGCCGGTCACCACGTTCAGCGCCGTCGAACCGGGCCGCGCCCCCGACCGGATGCACCCCTCCAGCGGCAGCAGCGCCTCGCCCTGGGTGATCACCACTTCGTGCCGGGTGGAGAGGAGGTCCGCGACCCCCTGCTCGATCGACGCGAAGCGCTCCGCCGTGAGCGGCGGGAGGTCCAGCAGGGGGTGCGTCACGGTGGTGCTCTCTCTTCGTCCGCTGCGTCCGGGGTCTACCCGCACGAGCGTACCGAGACCGCACGTACAGTGCGGAACATGACCGATGACGTGCTGCATGTGAAGGGGCGTGTGCTCGTCGGACCCGACGACGCGCGCGACGAGCTCTGGGTGGTCGGCGGCCGGATCTCGTACGAACGCCCGCAGGGGGCCCGGGAGATCACCACGGTGTCCGGCTGGGCCCTGCCCGGTCTGGTGGACGCGCACTGCCACGTGGGGCTCGACGCCCACGGCCCGGTCGACGCGGAGACCGCCGAACGCCAGGCCCTGACCGACCGCGACGCCGGCACCCTGCTCATCCGCGACGCCGGATCCCCCTCCGACACCCGCTGGATCGACGACCGCGAGGACCTGCCGAAGATCATCCGGGCCGGCCGCCACATCGCCCGCCCGCGCCGCTACATCCGCAACTTCGCCCACGAGATCGAGCCGGCCGACCTCGTCGCGTACGTGGGCCGCGAGGCGCGGCGCGGCGACGGCTGGGTCAAGCTGGTGGGGGACTGGATCGACCGTGAGGTCGGGGACCTGGCGCCCTGCTGGCCGCGGGCCGAGGTCGAGGCCGCCATCGCCGAGGCGCACCGGCTCGGCGCCCGCGTCACCGCGCACTGCTTCGCCGAAGACTCGCTGCGCGACCTGGTCGAGGCGGGCATCGACTGCATCGAGCACGCCACCGGGCTCACGGAGGACACCATCCCGCTGTTCGCGGAACGCGGGGTGGCGATCGTCCCGACGCTCGTGAACATCGCGACGTTCCCGAAGATGGCGGCGGGCGGCGAGGCCAAGTTCCCGCGCTGGTCGGCGCACATGAAGCGGTTGCACGAGCGTCGGTACGACACCGTGCGGGCCGCCTACGACGCGGGCATCGGCGTGTACGTCGGCACCGACGCGGGGGGTTCCCTGCCGCACGGCCTGGTCGCGGCCGAGGTCGCGGAGCTGGTGCGGGCCGGGATCCCGGCCCTGGAGGCCCTCTCGGCGACGACCTGGGCGGCGCGCGAGTGGCTGGGCAGGCCGGGCCTGTCGGAGGGGGCGCCGGCGGACCTGGTGGTCTACGACGCCGACCCGCGGGCCGACGTACGGGCGCTGGCGCAGCCGCGGCGTGTCGTAGTGAACGGCAAGGTCCGTGGCTGAGGGCGGAGTTGACGCACCGGTTGACACGCCGGCTGACACTCCGATTGACGTGTCGCGTGACGCCGGTGCCCCGGCGGTCGTTGTGAACGGCCGCCCGGGGCGCCGGCGTCGGCGTGTTCCCCACGTCTGTGTGGCGGAAAAGAACTCCCGTTCCTCGTGATGCGCAGTTAATCGAATACATGCATGGAAACCACCCTTTGGGGTGAACTCACGTCAGGTTGTCGCCCGTTCACTCTCCGTGCGTAAAGATTCCCAGGGTTAGAGGCCGTCGGCGCGCGATGTCCCCCATTGGCGGCGCGACGGCTCCCATCTCCCCGGGGGTTCCACCACCGTGAACAGCAACACCTTCCGCATGCCCGCAGCCGTCCTGATCGCCACGGGAGCGGTCGCCCTGCTCACCGCCCCGCCCGCCCTCGCCACCGGAGGCGGCGGCTCCACCGGCGGGGGCGAGGGCAAGGCCGGCGCGGTCGTCCTGCGCGCCGGCCTCGACGTGGGCCTGCTCAACAAGACCGTCCACCTGCCGCTGACGACCACCCTCAACGAGGTCAGCGCCCCCGCGACGGCACAGAAGACCGCCCTGTCCGTGACCCTGGACGGGGTCGAGGGAGGGCAGCCGGTGAGCGTGCTGCGCGCCGACGTGGCCACCTCCGAGGCCACCGCCGACAAGAACCGCGCCGAGGCGGAGGCCAACCTGGCCAACGCCAAGGTGCACGTGCCGGGACTGCCCGTGCTCTCCCTGATCCAGGTGGAGAAGGTCACCTCCAAGGCCGTGTGCGAGGCGGGCAAGAAGCCCGTGGCCAGTTCGAACGTGCTGGGTTCGGTCACCGTGCTCGGCAAGAAGGTCACCCTCTCGGCCGGCGGCCCGACCAAGGTGGAGATCCCGAAGGTCGGCATGGTAAGCCTGGAGCTCTCCGGTACCCAGACCACCTCCACCACGGCCGCCGCGGCCGCGCTCCGGCTGAAGGTGTCCGTGAACCCGCTGGACCTGAACGTGGCTCAGGTCGAGGGCGAGGTCGTGCTCGCCGAGGCGCACTGCGAATCCCCCGCCGGGGCGCCGGCCCCCGAGCCCTCGGCGAAGCCCGACATCAAGCCGCAATCCGGAGCCTCCGGCACCGGCGCCGGCATCACCAACGAGGCCAACCTGGCCGAGACCGGCGGCGGTTCGGTGACCCCGTACGTCGCGGGCGGTGCGCTGGTCCTGCTCGGCATCGGGGCGGCCGCACTGGTCGTGACCCGGCGCGGCCGCACCTCGTAACCTCACTGCCTCACCGCCTCGCGCGAAAGACGGCCTCGCGAGCGCTCAGCGGGTGGCGCGCTCCAGGCCCTGCTTGTCCGCTCCGCGCGCCAGCACGGCCTCGCCGACCTGCTTGTCGACGGCGGCGTACGCGGACTTCGCGGCGGCCCCGAGCCCTGGGTCGGAGGCGGCGCAGGAGGTGCAGACGACGCGGAACGGCGGGTTCATGTCCGAGTACTGCGTGAGGTACTCGGCCTTGGTCACGTCCCAGCGGCCGGGGTGGGCGGCCGACGGGGTGAAGGTGAAGCGCGGGATCGAGGACATGTTGCCGCGCGCCTTGTCGGCCTCGTAGAAGCTGGCGATCTGGTCGCCCATGCCGAAGACGACCCACGTGCCGTTGATCTTCTCGTACGGCTGCGGCACGTGGTTGTGCGTCCCGATGATCAGATCGATGTCGGGGAGCCCGTCCGGGCCGCGCGAGGCGGTCAGCGCCTGCGCCAGATCGCGCTGCTGCTGGTCGGGCTCCGTCTGCCACTCGGTGCCCCAGTGGACGCTGAGGACGACGACGTTCGCGCCGGCCGCCCGGGCCGCGCGGGCGTCGGCGACGATCCGGTTCTGGTCGATCAGGTTGACGGACCAGGGCTTGCCGGCCGGGACCGGGATGCCGTTCGTCCCGTACGTGTAGTCCAGCTGGGCGACCTTGGCGCCGCCGGCGGAGAGCACCGCCGGGGCCTTGGCCTCATCGGCGCTGCGGGCCGAGCCGACGTGCTTGATGCCGACCCGGTCGAGGTGCTCCAGGGTGCGGACGAGACCGTCGTAGCCGTCGTCCAGGGTGTGGTTCGAGCCGGTCGAGCAGCTGTCGTACCCGGCGTCCTTCAGGGCGTCGGCCAGTTGGTGCGGAGCCTTGAAGGCGGGATATCCGGTGTAGGGGCCGCCGGGCCGGCCGTACGGTATCTCGTGGTGGCATATCGCCAGGTCGGCGGCGGCGACCAGGGGCTTGACCCCCGCGAATATCTTCCGGAAGTCGTGGCTCTGGCCGCTGCCCCGGGCGTCGTCCGCGGCCCGCTGGACGATCGACGGGTACGGGATGATGTCGCCGGTCGCGACCAGCGTGAACGGCTTGGCGCCGGCGGGCGCCGTGGGACTCGCCTTGCCCTGACCCGCCTTGCCCTGACCGGGCTTGGCCCGGAGCTGCTGCTCGCCGGCGTCCTTGCCGTGGTCGAGCAGGCTCGGCAGGGCGAGGATCCCGCCGGCTATGGCCGCCACCGCGGCCACGGCCAGAGCAGTGCTGGCTGATGTCTTCATTCCGGACCCCCCGGGGCTTCCCTGCTGATGCCGAGATCATCGCCTACCTCCGGCCGCCCCGCCAACGGAGCCGGAGCGTCCGGATAGCCTCGGCATCGCAGGTCAGGGGTGCGGGCCGCCCGCCGCAGGTGGGAACGGGTGGGGGCCCGGATCAGCGCGCCGTGAGCGCCAGGGCGTGGTCAAGGGCCTGGAGGAGGCGGCCCGTCGTGGCCCGGTCGCGGACCGCAAGGCGGAGCCAGGACTGGTCCAGGCCCGGGAAGGTGTCCCCGCGGCGGACCGCGAAGCCGAGGGCGCGCAGCCGGGTGCGGATCTCCGCGCCGCCCGCGACCTGGATCAGGACGAACGGCCCCTCCGCCACCCCCGACACGGCGATCTCCTCGAACTCCGCGAGCCCCGCCAGCAGATGCGCCCGGTCCACCGCGATCTGCCGGGCCGCCGCCTCCGCCTCCGCCAGCGCCGCCGGGGCCACACAGGCCTCCGCCGCCACCAACGCCGGCGTCGACACCGGCCACAGTGGCTGCGCGGTCGCCAGCTTCGCGATCACCTGCGGCTCGGCCAGCACGTAGCCGATCCGCAGCCCCGCCAGCCCCCAGGTCTTGGTCAGGCTCCGCAGCACCACCAGACCCGGCACGTCCGTCCGCCCGGCCAGCGCCTCCCGCTCACCCGGGACCGCGTCCATGAACGCCTCGTCCACGACCAGGATCCGGCCCGGCCGGGCCAGCGCGGTCAGCACCGCCGCCGGATGCAGGACCGATGTCGGGTTGGTCGGGTTGCCGACCACCACCAGGTCCGCGTCCTCGGGCACCGCCGCCGGGTCCAGCCGGAACCCGTCCGCCGCCCGCAGCACCACCCGCTCCACCGTGTGCCCCGCGTCGCGCAGCGCCGCCTCCGGCTCCGTGAACTGCGGGTGCACCACCACCGGCCGCTGCGCGCCCAGGGCCCGCGCGATCAGTACGAACGCCTCCGCGGCCCCCGCCGTCAACAGCACCCGATCGGCCGGCAGTCCGTGCCGAGCGGCCACCGCCGCGCGGGCCGCCCGCCCGTCGGGATAGGCGCAGAGGGAGTCGAGCGAGGCCGCGATGCGCTGCTTGAGCCAGTCCGGCGGAGTGTGCGCCCGTACGTTGACCGCGAGGTCCACCAGCGCGCCGCCGTCGCCGCGCACCTCCGCGTCCCCGTGATGGCGCAGGTCGTGCGCCTGTGCCGTGGCCACGGCACAGGTCGCCGCCACCGACCGGCGCTTCGGTACGAGCAGTTCCCCGCCGCCCGCGAGCGCCGCGGCCTCCGCCACCGAGGAGGTCCCGGCGGCATCGCGCACCGCGTCGGAGGGGTGCGGCACGGGGATGCCGGCCAGCTCCTCGGCGGGATAGCTGAGCAGGGGTACGCCGAAACGTTCCGCCGCGCCCGTGATCCCCGCCTCGCCCGCCTTCGACTCCACCGTGGCCAGCGCCTTCACCGCCCCGGCGGCCAGCCCGGCCCCGCGCAGCGTCTCCTCGACGAGGGCGCAGACCTCCGCCACGGACACCCCCGCGCGTCCGCCGACCCCGACCACCAGCTGCGTCGCGTACTCGCCCACCGGGATCATGCCCCCTCCGTAGTCGTCAATGGTTCGTGTCCCGCCGCCCGCGCGCACACGTGCACACACGGCGAGGAGTCGGTATTCAGGGGCACATGGCCGTGATCGTGGCGCTGGGCGCGTTCCTGATGACCCTGGCGGGCGGGTGGACGGCGCAACGCGTCACCGACCGCCGCCACCTCGTGCTGGGCCTGGCCGGCGGGCTGATGCTCGGCGTCGTGGGCCTCGACCTGCTGCCCGAGTCGCTGCACGCGGCCGGCCGCAAGGTGTTCGGTGTCCCGCTCGCCCTGCTGCTCTTCGTGGCCGGGTTCCTGATCGCGCACGTCGTGGAACGCCTGCTGGCGGTACGGCAGGCCGCGCACGGCGCCGAGAACGGGGGCCGCGTCCCCGAGGTCGGGCTGACGGCGGCCTCGGCCATGGTCGGCCACAGCTTCGCCGACGGCGTGGCCCTGGGCGCGGCCTTCCAGGTCGGCGGCGGGATGGGCGTGGCCGTGTCGCTGGCCGTCATCACGCACGACTTCGCCGACGGGTTCAACACGTACACGCTCACCCGGCTGTACGGGAACGCCCGCCGCAAGGCGCTGATGATGCTCTTCGCGGACGCGGTGGCCCCCGTGCTGGGCGCGGTGTCCACTCTGCTGTTCACCCTTCCGGAGGAACCGCTGGGGGCGTACCTCGGCTTCTTCGGCGGAGCCCTGCTGTACCTGGCGGCCGCCGAGATCCTGCCGGAGGCGCACCACAAGCACCCCGCCCTGTCCACGCTGATGTGCACGGTGGGCGGGGTGGCCGGGATCTGGCTGGTGGTGGGCCTCGCGGACTGAACTCACCTGGCCCGCGCCGCGGCTTCCGCGAACCGAAGGGCCACGGAGGGCTCCGCCGCCCAGTGCGTGTGCAGGTAGCTGGCGTGCACGCCCTGCTGTACGAAGCCCTCGACCCGGCGTTCGGGACGTGTGAACCCCCAGGCGGGGGCGGCGCCGGCACCGGGCTCGATCACCGTGCGGTGGAACTCGTGGCCGCGCAGCCGGGTGCCGGTGGCGGCGAGCGCGCTGTCCGAGACCGCGACGGCCTCGCGGTAGCCGAGGGTCAGGCGCTCCGACATGCGTGCGTCGGCGTCGAGCACCCCGCACATGGGCTTGCCGTCCAGGGAGCGGGCGAGGTACAGCAGCCCGGCGCACTCGGCGGCGACGGGCCCGCCGGCCGAGGCGAAGCCCGCGACGGCCTCGCGGAGCGGCGCGTTGGCGGCGAGCTCGGGGGCGTACACCTCGGGGAACCCGCCGCCGATCACCAGGCCGGTGGTTCCGTCGGGCAGGGCCTCGTCCCTGAGCGGGTCGAAGGTGACGACCTTCGCTCCGGCGGCGGTGAGCAGCTCGGCGTGCTCGGCGTACGAGAACGTGAACGCCGGCCCGCCCGCGACGGCGATGACGGGTGCGGTGGCGCTGCCCAACGGGTGCGGAGCCGGATTCTGCCCGGCGGCGCCGAACAGGGCCCGTTGCGGCGACCAGGCCTCGCAGGCCAGCGGAGGCGCCGTCCGGGCCAGGGCCATCAGGGCCTCCAGATCGCAACCCGCCCGGACCTGGTCCGCCAGGGCGGCGACCGAGGACAGGGCATCGGTGCGCCGCTCGGCGACCGGGACCAGGCCCAGGTGCCGCGAGGGCGCAGCCACCTGAGGGGCCCGCCGCAGGACGCCGAGCACCGGCATCCCGGCCTCCTCCAGAGCCTCCCGCAGCATCGCCTCGTGCCGGTCGGACCCGACCTTGTTCAGGATCACGCCGCCCAGCCGCACCTGCGGGTCGAACGACGCGAAGCCGTGCACCAGCGCCGCCACCGACCGCGACTGCGACGAGGCGTCGACCACCAGCACCACCGGCGCCCGCAGCACCTTCGCCACCTGCGCCGTCGACGCCAGCTCACCCCGCCCCGCGGCCCCGTCGTACAGGCCCATCACGCCCTCGACGATCGCGAGATCGCACCCCTCGGCCCCGTGCGCGAACAGCGGAGCGACCAGCTCCGGTCCGCACATGAACGCGTCCAGGTTGCGCCCGGGCCGGCCCGTGGCCAGCGCGTGGTAGCCGGGGTCGATGTAGTCGGGTCCGGCCTTGTGCGGGGACACGGCGAGGCCGCGCTCCGAGAAGGCCGCCATCAGGCCCGTGGCGACGGTGGTCTTGCCGCTGCCGGAGGACGGCGCGGCAATGACCAGCCGGGGGATGTGGAGCGAAGTCACCACTCGATGCCCTTCTGGCCCTTCTGGCCGGCGTCCATCGGGTGCTTGACCTTGGTCATCTCCGTGACCAGGTCCGCGAACTCCACCAGCTTCTCCGGCGCGTTGCGCCCCGTGATCACCACGTGCTGGGTGCCGGGCCGGTTCCGCAGCACCTCGATGACCTCGTCGACGTCGATCCAGCCCCAGTGCATCGGGTACGCGAACTCGTCCAGCACGTACAGCTTGTGCGTCTCGGCGGCCAGGTCACGCTTGACCTGCTCCCAGCCTTCCTTGGCCGCCTGCTCGTTGTCCAGCTGCGCGTCCCGCTGGACCCAGGACCAGCCCTCGCCCATCTTGTGCCAGACGACCGAGCCGCCCTCGCCGGAGGCGCCGAGCACCTTGAGCGCGTTCTCCTCGCCGACCTTCCACTTCGCCGACTTGACGAACTGGAACACCCCGATCGGCCAGCCCTGGTTCCAGGCGCGCAGCGCCAGCCCGAAGGCCGCCGTCGACTTGCCCTTGCCCGGGCCGGTGTGGACGAAGACGAGCGGGCGGTTGCGGCGCTGGCGCGTCGTGAGTCCGTCGTCCGGAACGACGGTCGGCTGTCCCTGCGGCATTACGCGGCCCTCCTGTGGGTGTCTGATGCGCTACGTACGTTCTTCACGAGCCCGGCCAGCGAGTCGGCCCGCAGCCCGTCGAGCGTGACGGCGGGTCCGCCGAGGTCGGCGGCCAGTACGCCGGCCAGCCCCAGCCGGACCGGCCCCGACTCGCAGTCCACGACCACCGACGCGACGCCCTCGGCCTGGAGCAGCCGGGCGCTGCGGCCCGCGAGCTCGCGCGGGTCCCCGCCGGCGGAACCGGCCGGTCCGGTCGAACCGGCCGAGGTGGCCCGCCCGTCGGTGACGACCACGAGCAGCGGGCGGCGGCTGGGATCGCGCAGCCGCTCGATCCGCAGCACCTCGTGGGCCTTGAGCAGGCCGGCGGCGAGCGGGGTGCGTCCGCCCGTCGGCAGCTGTTCGAGCCGGGCCGCGGCCGCGTCCACCGAGGAGGTGGGCGGCAGCGCGAGCTCGGCGGCGGCGCCCCGGAAGGTGATCAGACCGACCTTGTCCCGGCGCTGGTAGGCGTCCAGCAGCAGCGAGAGCACCGCGCCCTTGACCGCGCCCATGCGCTGCCGGGCCGCCATCGAGCCGGAGGCGTCGACCACGAACAGGACCAGGTTGCCCTCGCGGCCCTCCCGGGTGGCCTGGCGCAGGTCGTCCTTGCGGACGACGAGCCCGCGCCCGGTGCGCCCGCGCGCCTTCTGGTGCGGGGCGGCGGCCTGGACGGTCGCGGCGAGGTGCAGCTTCGTCAGGTGGCCGCGGGGGCGCTGGGCCCCGGTGGTCCGGCCGTGCGCGGTGCGGGCGCGCGAACGCCGCCCGGACGCGCCCTCGCCGAGGCCGGGCACGCTGAGCATCTTGGTCCGGAACGGCTCGGCCGCCCGTACCGCGGCCTGCTCGGGCGCGGCGCCCTCCTGGGAGGCGGGCTGGGGGGCGGGGGCCTCCGGTGCGTCCGGGGCCGACGGGGCCGGGTCGTCCTGTGCCTCGGGGGCCTGCGGGGCCTCGGGCGCCTCGGGTCCGCCCTGCGGGGGGACCCCGCCGCCCCCGCCGTCCGGGCCGCCGTCCTGCGGACCGTTGCCGTCCGGGCCCTCGGGCTCCGGGTCGGGCTCGTTCTCCGGCTCCTCGTCGGGGAACCGGTCCAGGATCTCGTCGAGCTTGTCCTCGTCGAGGCCCGGCGCGTCGAACGGGTTGCGGCGCCGCCGGTGGGGGAGCGCCAGCAGCGCGGCCTGCCGCACGTCCTCCTTGCGGACGTCGGTCCGCCCGGCCCAGGCGGCCAGCGCGGTCGCGGTGCGGGCCATCACGATGTCGGCGCGCATGCCGTCGACCTCGAATGCGGCGCAGGTCGCGGCGATCTGGAGCAGGGAGGCGTCGCCGAGGCGGACCTGGGGGAGCAGGGCGCGGGCGGCCACGACGCGGGCGCGGACGTCCTGCTCGTCACCGGCCCAGCGGGTGGCGAAGGCGGCCGGGTCGTCCTCGTACGCGAGCCGGCGGCGCACCACCTCGACGCGCTGGGCGGGCTCGCGGGAGGCCGCCACCTCGACGGTGAGCCCGAACCGGTCGAGGAGCTGCGGGCGCAGCTCGCCCTCCTCGGGGTTCATGGTGCCGACGAGCAGGAAGCGGGCGGCGTGGCGTACCGACACGCCCTCGCGCTCGACGTAGGAGGCGCCCATCGCCGCGGCGTCGAGGAGGAGGTCGATGAGGTGGTCGTGGAGGAGGTTGACCTCGTCGACGTACAGGATCCCGCGGTGCGCGTCGGCGAGCAGGCCGGGCTCGAAGGCCTTCACGCCCTCGGCGAGGGCCCGTTCGATGTCGAGGGCGCCGACGAGCCGGTCCTCGGAGGCGCCGACGGGCAGCTCGACCATGCGCGCGGGCCGGGCCGTCCCGGGGCCGGGTTCGTGTGGGCCGTCGGGACAGGCCGGGTCGGGGGCGGCGGGGGCGCAGGAGAAACGGCAGCCGGGGACGACGTCGACCTGCGGCAGCAGCGCGGACAGCGCGCGGACGGCGGTGGACTTCGCGGTCCCCTTCTCGCCGCGCACGAGGACGCCGCCGACCGCCGGGCTCACGGCGTTGAGCAGGAGCGCCAGCCGCAGGTCGGTCTGGCCGACCACTGCGGTGAACGGGTAGGGCGTGCTCATGCGATGCCTCTCTCTGTGCGGGTGCGGGTGCGGGTGCGGGTATGCGGGCGCGGGCCGTTGCGAACGCGGGCCGCCGCCCTCACGGGGCGCCCGGGGGGAGGAACGGGAGGCCCGTGGGGGCGCCGCCCTCGATCAGGCGGAGCAGGCCGTCGGTGTCCGCGTGCTCGGCGATCAGGTCGCCCAGCAGGTCCAGCTGCTCCTCCCGGAGGGAGGAGAACGAGGTGTCCGGGGACGGGACGAAGCGGCGGCCCGACGCCGAGGCCACCTCGCGCAGGAACGCCCGCCGGAAGCCGTCCGACTCCAGCGAGCCGTGCCAGTGCGTCCCCCACACCGAGCCGACCCGGCAGCCTTCGAGACTGCGTCCATTGTCATCAGAGATGAACGTCTCCCCGCCCAGGACCTCGGCCACCCCGTGGTGGATCTCGTACCCGGAGACCTCCTCGCCGAGCGCGGTCCCGGAAGGCCGCGCCAGGGTCTTCTCCCGCTCGAAGCGGATCCGCACCGGCAGCAGGCCCAGCCCGTCCACCGAGCCCGCCCGCGACTCGACCTCGTCCTCGATGTGCTCGCCGAGCACCTGGAAGCCGCCGCAGACGCCCAGCACCGGCCGGCCCTCCGCGGCCCGCCGCAGCAGCGCGTCCGCGAAGCCGCGCTCGCGCAGCCACTCCAGGGCCTTCACCGTGCCCCGGGTGCCCGGCACCACCACCAGGTCCGCGTCGGCCAGTTCCTCGGCCCGGTCCACGAACCGCACCACCACGCCCGGTTCCGCCGCCAGCGCGTCGACGTCCGTGAAGTTCGACATCAGCGGCACCGCGCACACCGCGACCCGCAGTACGTCCTCGCCGACCGGCGGGGCCACGACCGACTCGCGCACCGCGCCGCGCAGGGAGACCCGGAGCCCGTCCTCCTCGTCGATGCCCAGACCGTGCTGGAACGGGAGGACGCCGTACGTCCCGCGCCCGGTCAGGGAGCGCAGCATCTCCATGCCGGGCTCCAGCAGCGACACGTCGCCGCGGAACTTGTTGACCATGTATCCGGCGATCAGCGACTGGTCCTCCGGCGACAGCAGCGCCGTCGTCCCGAAGAACGAGGCGAAGACCCCGCCCCGGTCGATGTCCCCGACCACGATCACCGGGAACCGCGCGGCCCGCGCGATGCCCATGTTCACGATGTCCGTCCGGCGCAGGTTGATCTCGGCCGGACTGCCCGCCCCCTCGCAGATCACGGCGTCATACGTGCCCCGCAGCTGCTCCAGGCAGTCCGTGACGACACCGAGAAGCTGCTCCTGCCGCCCGCCGTGGTAGCCGCGGGCGCTCATCTCGCCCACCGGCTTGCCCAGCAGCACCACCTGGCTGCTGCGGTCGCTGCCGGGCTTGAGCAGCACCGGGTTCATCAGCGCCGTCGGCTCCACGCGCGCCGCCTGCGCCTGCATCGCCTGCGCGCGCCCGATCTCGGCGCCCTCGCGCGTCACGAACGAGTTCAGCGACATGTTCTGCGCCTTGAACGGCGCCACCTTCACGCCCTGCCGGGCCAGCCAGCGGCAGATGCCCGCCGTGACCACGCTCTTGCCCGCGTCCGATGTGGTGCCCGCGACGAGGAGTCCCCCGCCGAGCTTCCCGCCGCTCATCCGCGTCCCTTCCGTATGCCGTGCGACACCGCACAGCGCAGTGCCACACACGCCCCCAGCGCCAGCCACGTCACCTGACGCGACAGCCGCACCGCGCGTTCGATGTCCGCGACCTGCACCGGCCGCCCCGCCCCGCCGTTCAGCACGGCCCGGTGCTCGACCCGCCCCCCGTACGCCAGGGTGCCCCCCAGCCGTACGCCGAGCGCCCCGGCGAAGGAGGCTTCCACGGGCCCGGCGTTCGGGCTCGGGTGTGCGGCGGCGTCCGCCCGCCAGGCCCGTACGGCTCCCCGCCGGTCGGGCCCGGCCAGTACGGCGGCCAGGGCGGTCAGCCGGGCGCCCGGCCAGCCCGCGAGGTCGTCGAGCCGGGCCGAGGCCCAGCCGTAGCGCAGGTAGCGCGGCGACCTGTGGCCGACCATCGCGTCCAGGGTGTTCACGGCGCGGAAGGCCAGCAGCCCCGGGACACCGGCGGCGGCGCCCCACACCAGGGCCCCGACCACCGCGTCGGAGGTGTTCTCGGCGACCGACTCCACGACGGCGCGGGCCATCTGCTGCTCGTCCAGGGCCTGCGGATCGCGCCCGCACAGGTGCGGCAGCCGCTCGCGGGCCACCTCGGCGTCCCCGGCGGCGAGCGCCCCGCCGATGGCGCGGGCCTCCCGGCCCAGCGAGGTGCCGCCGACGACGGCCCAAGTGGCCGCTGCGGTCAGGGCGATACGGGCGGCCGCGGGCCGGGAGCGCACGGCGCGGGCGCCCAGCGCGCCGACGGCGGCCGCGCCCCCGGCGCACAGGAGGGTGTGTACGACGCCCCGGCCGCGGTCGTCGCGCCACAGGGCGCGCTCGACGGCGGCGGCGGCTCGTCCGAAGGCGGCCACGGGGTGCCCTCGGCGCGGATCACCGAGGATCCGGTCGCCGATCAGGCCCGCCGTGGCGCCGTACGCGAAGACGCGGTCGGCACGCATGGTGTAGGTATGTCCTCACTCAGGGTCCGCGCCCTGGTTCGACGTGTCCGGCGGTGGGAGTTCCTGGCTCCCGGGGCGCACGGCGCGCATGCCGCGTGCTCCCCGGTGACAGTGGCGGGACCGCGCCGGATTCGCACCGGACTTCCTCTCCATGCCGCCGTATTGGCTCGCGCAGTCCACCACGCACCGCGAAGGCCCGTCAACTCGCCGTTGACCTGCGGCGAGGCAGGTCACAGGCACAGGTCACAGACGTACGAAAGCTCCCCCCGGGAAACCCGGAGGGAGCTTTGGTACGCCGTGCCCCGATCGGTCGGATCAGGTCAGCTGACGATCAGGTAGATCCCGTACCCCACGGCCGCCGCGACGAGCGCGAAGGAGGCGTACGCGCCGCTGCGGGCGAGGGTGGCGGTGCCGCCCTGCTCGGTGGCGGCCTCGTGCTTGGAGAGGCCCACCAGGCCCAGCGTGAACAGGGCCACGAGGCCGACGGTGGCGGAGAGGCTGACCCCGAAGACGGAGCCGAGTGCTGCCCAGTCGATCTTCATACTGCGGATTCCTCTGTCGTTCTCGGGGTCAGACCGCTGCGGCGGGAGCCGCGGGCGTCGTCGGAGCGGCCGCCGGGATGGTGGCCTTCAGGGCTTCGTCCGTGACCGCGGCGGTCGTACCGGCGGCCGCTTCGGCAGCGGCCTCGGCGGCCACGGTCGGCGGGACGGTGACGGCGGCCATGGCCGTGGTGACGACACCCGGCTCCTCGGCCGCGGCCGGCTGCACGCCGTTGACGTTGCTGTGGTCGACGACCTGGCGGCGCGAGATGACCCAGATGGCGACGCAGGAGGCGATCAGGAAGAGCGCGACGGCGGCGACGCCGACGTCACCGGTGCGCATGACCAGCTCGGCACCGGAAGCGACGGCGGCCGCGGCCGGCAGGGTCAGGCCCCATGCGATGAACATGCGGGTGGCGGTGGACCAGCGGACCACGCCGCCCTTGCGGCCCAGGCCCGCACCCATGACGGCGCCGGAGCACGCGTGCGTGGTGGAGAGGGAGAAGCCGAGGGTGGAGGAGGCCAGGATGACGCTCGCGGCCGAGGTCTGGGCGGCGAAGCCCTGCTGCGGCTGGAGGTCGGTCAGGCCGCTGCCCATGGTGCGGATGATGCGCCAGCCGCCCAGGGAGGTGCCCAGGGCGATGGCCATGCCGGCGGAGATGATGACCCAGACCGGCGGGTTGGCGCCGGAGTCCAGGGCGCCGCCGGCGATGAGCGCCAGGGTGATGATGCCCATCGTCTTCTGCGCGTCGTTGGTGCCGTGCGCGAGGGAGACGAGACCGGCCGAGGCGATCTGCCCGGCGCGGTAGCCCTTGGTGGCGGTCTTGCCGCCGACCCTGCCGCCGAGCTTGTACGTGACCTTGGCCGCCAGCATCGCGGCCACACCGGCCACGATCGGCGCGGCGACCGCGGGGAGCAGCACCTTGGTGACGAGCGTGCCGCCGTTGACGGCGCCGAGGCCGGCGGAGGCGACGGCCGCGCCGACCAGGCCGCCCATCAGCGCGTGGGAGGAGCTGGAGGGGAGTCCGACCAGCCAGGTGACGAGGTTCCAGAGGATCGCGCCGACCAGGGCCGCGAAGATCACTTCTGGCTGGATGCCCTCTTCGTTGACCAGGCCCTTGGAGATCGTCTTGGCGACCTCCACGGACATGAACGCGCCGACGAGGTTGAGCACGGCGGACATGGCCACCGCCGTCTTGGGCTTGAGGGCGCCGGTCGAGATGGTGGTGGCCATCGCGTTGGCCGTGTCGTGGAAACCGTTCGTGAAGTCGAACACGAGAGCGGTGATGATCACGATCCCGAGGAGAAGCGTTATGTGCTCCATTTACCCAGGCTTCTGTTTGACGTCAGTGGCTCGGCGACCGTAGGCAACCTGGATGAACGGAAGGTGAACTGGCTCGGGCGGAGCGGTGTACTGGCCCGTCGTGTCATCGGGACCTTCATCCCCATTTTGCGGCTGATACGGCGATTAATGCACGTCAAAGCCGGGTGATCGCGTGGCTCCACAAGGGGCCCGAGGTCGCCGGGCCCGCCCCGGAGGGCTTCGGAGGGAGATGCAGATCACTCTCGTCCCGCAGGCCCGCCGGGCCGCCCGGTCATCTCTTCCCGCCCCCGCCCGGCCGCAATCGGAGCATTCCGCTCCAGTGGCCCGCCCGCCCTCCCGCCCCGACACTGGAGCCGTGCCTTCCGCCACAGCGACGGCCGCGGCCGTCGCGACCACTCTCGTCGGGGCCGGCGCCGCCGCGGTCGCGGCCGGCCGGTACGCCGCCGACGCCGCCCTGCGGCACGAGCCCGGCCGCCCCCTGCCCGGCGGGCCGCGGCTCAGCGTCCACTCCAGCGGCTCCGGGCGGATCACGCTGACCCGCTCGCTGGCCTCGCTGCGCCCCGGTACGTACGGGCTCTGCGCCCCCGGGGTGCACGCCGTGGTCGGGTCCGTGCTCGACGGGGTCGACCACGGCCCGGACGCCGTCGTACGCCGGCTCCTCGCCGTCACCCACGGCAGCCTCGACCCCGGCGCCCGGGTCACCCTCACCCCCGAGGTCCACGTGGGGAACCCCCGTACCGCCCTCGGGCTCGACCACGCCGACGTGGACGTCCCCGGAGAGCTCGGCGGACTGCCCGCGTGGTTCGTGCCCGCCGCCCGCGACACCTGGGTGATCACGGTGCACGGGCTCGGCGCCGGCCGCGAGCACCCGATGGTGGTCATGCCGTTCCTGCACCGCCAGCGGATGCCCGTCCTCGACCTCGCCTACCGCGGCGACCTCGGGGCCCCCGCCTCACCGGACGGTCTCGGCCACCTCGGTGAATCGGAATGGCGGGACGTGGACGCCGCCATCCGCTACGCCGTGCGCTACGGCGCCCGCCGGGTCGTCCTGCACGGCTGGTCCACCGGGGCCGCCATGGCCCTGCACGCCGCCGAGCGCTCGGCGCTCGCCGACCGGATCTCCGGGCTCGTACTGGACTCGCCGGTGCTCGACTGGCACACCACCCTGCGCGCGCTCATCGCCGCCCGCCGCACCCCGGCCGCGCTGGTTCCGTTCGCGGTACGGGCCGCCGAGGGGCGCGCCGGGCTGCGCGCCGACCGGGCGGCGCCCGGGTCGGACCCCGCGGCGCTGCGCGTCCCGGTCCTGATCTTCCACGGCCCGGACGACACGCTCGCCCCCTGGGAGCCCTCGCGCCGGCTCGCCGCCGCCCGCCCCGACCTGGTCACGCTGCGGACCGTCCGCGAAGCCCCGCACGGGGCCATGTGGAACGCGGATCCGGCCGGATACGAGGAAGCCCTGAGGCGCTTTCTCACCCCTCTTATGTGAAGGCCGTGTGCCGGACGGGACAGGGAGGGGTCATTCTCCCGGTATGTCCCTCTGCCGAGTGGCGATAATGGCTGGTTCCGTTTGGGCTTTCGGCCGGTGACGGGCGAGACTGCTTCCGTGACGTCCCGAAAGCCTGATGAGCAGTTGGCTCGCGACTCCAGACTCCGACTCGTCTCCCCGCGTTCCGTCGCCGCGGCCCGCAAGGCGGTGACCGACCGGCGCGCCCGTTCCGCTTCCCGGCCCCCGGCGGGCACCCCGGCCACGGCCGAACTCGCGAGGCGGGCCCGGGCCTCGCTGGCCGACGCGGTACGGCTCGCCCGCTGGGCCGAGCTCAACCTCGGTGCCGGCGACGGAGGCAGGCCCGCCCCGGCGGGAGCGCTGCCCGCCGCCGACGTCGAACGCGCCGCCCGTGAACTGAACCTGACACACGGGCAGATCCGGGTCGGATGGGACCGCACCCGGCTCGCGGGCCTCGTCGAGGTGCACGGCGGCCAGGCCCGGCCCGGCTGGCGGCTGCGCGCCTGGGACCGCGACGACACCGCCGTACTGCGCGGCTGGGTGGCCCTGTTCGACGCCTGGTCGCTGGTCCACCCGGCCCCCGCCGACATCGCTCCCGCGGTCGTCGCGGAGGTGGTCGAGGCGATGCCCCAACTGCTGTCCCTGCTCCAGCTGTCCGCCGGTCCCGTGACCGTTCCGGACCTGCTGGACCTGCTCGGGCAGCGGGTCACCGAACTGCGCGACGAGCGCTGCGAGATCCCGTACGACGCCCCCGCGCGCGAGATCCCGCCCGCCGACGGGACACCGGACACCGCCTCGGCGGCCGACACCGAGACCGCCCCCGAGGCCATCGGCCACACGGCGCCCGTGCCGCTCGCGCGGCTGCTGCGCTGGGCGCTCGGCGGGCTCGCCGCCGTCGACGCCGTCACCCTCGGCCCCGCGCAGGCCGCCCTCACCCCGCTCGGCAGCTGGGCCGTCTGGGTCAAGCTCGAACAGATCTGCGTCGCCGCGCAGAGCCCCGCCGGGAACATCGAGCAGTCCGCCGCCGCGATGCTGCACGGCTGCGCCCGGCTCACCCCCGGACCGGCCCGCGCCGAGTACCAGGCCTGGCTCGCCGCCCGGCCCGTGGGCCACGCCGTCAGCGAACTGCTCCACGCCGCCCGCGGCGAGGACGCCCTGCTGCGCGGGCTCGCCTTCGAGGCCCTGCGGGTGGTCGGCGCCCCGGCCGAACCCGAGGTGCGCGCCGCCGTACGCGACGCGGCCCTGCGGCCCTACGCCCTGCTCTGGCTCGCCGAGCACGACGGGGTCGATCCCGACGAGGCGCAGGACGTGCTCACCGCCGAGGAGACGACCTGGCTCTGGGTGGACACGGCGGCCGCCATCGCCGACCACGGCGAGGCGGACCTGCTGGCGCGCCACCTCGACTCGGCCGTCCGGACCACCGTCCCGCGGCTGCTGGACGAGGTCCGCGCGGTCGGCCATCCGCGCACCGTCCAGGTCCTGGTCGCCCTGGCGGCCGCGCACCCGGATCCGGCCCTGGCCAAGGCGGTCCGCCGGGCCGCCTTCCAGGTCCACACCGGCGGCGCGTAGCGCCCGCGGCCGTCCGTACGGAGGAACGCGCCGCGGGTCTCAGACCTGCGGCGCGTACGTCCCGAAGCTCCAGATGTTGTCCTCGGCGTCCTTGGCCATGTAGTCGCGGGACCCGTGGTCCTGGTCGGTGGGCTCCATCAGGATCTCCACGCCGTGCTCCGCGGCCCGCCGGTGATGGGCGTCCACGTCGTCGACCACCACGTAGACCCCCACGGGCCCGCCGTCCCCCATGGACTTGTCGAAGACGCTGCCGGTGCCCTTGCTGCCCAGCATCACCAGGCCGTTGCCGTAGGCCAGCTCCGCGTGCATCACCGAGCCGTCCTCGCCCTCGTACACCGCGACCTGACTGAAGCCGAAAGCCTCGGTCAGCAGCTTGATGGCAGCCTTCGCGTCGCGATAACGCAGTGTGGGACAGATGGACGGAACCCCTGCCATGACGACCACTCCCTCTCGTGACGGTGACCTGCGTCACAGCATGGCAGGCGCCGCCGACCGTCAGCGGAAGGTGTTGCACTGGGCCATGTCACCCGTGCGGTAGCCCTGGTAGAACCACTGCTGGCGCTGCTGGGCAGAGCCGTGCGTCCAGGACTCCGGGGTCACCCGGCCCTGGAACTTCTCCTGGATCCGGTCGTCGCCGACCGCGGCCGCCGCGTCCAGGCCGTCCTTGATGTCCTGGTCGGTCAGGCTGGTGATCAGCGGCCGGCCCGTGGACTTGTCCGGGGTCTTCGTCGCGTTGTGTGCCCACACCCCGGCGTAGCAGTCGGCCTGCAGCTCGACCTTGACCGCGTTGCTGTTCGCACCCTGCCGCCCGTCCTGGGCCTTCTGCAGGGTTCCGGTCAGGTTCTGGATGTGGTGCCCGTACTCGTGCGCGACGACATAGGCCTGGGCGAAGGGGCCGCCGCTCGCGCCGAACTTCGTCCGCAGCTCGTCGAAGAAGCCCAGGTCCAGGTAGACCTGCCGGTCGGCGGGGCAGTAGAAGGGGCCGACCGCCGAGGTGGCGGTCCCGCAGGCGGTGTTCACGCGGCCTGTGAAGAAGACCGTCGACGCCGGGGTGTAGCGGCCGCCGCGCCGGGTGAACTCGTTCTTCCAGAAGTCCTGCGTGCTGTTGACGACCGCGACCAGCCGGCAGTCCTCCCGCGTGTTCGCGTCCCGGCCGGTCCGGCAGGTCTGCTGCACCTCGCTGACGGACGAGGAGGTCGCCGCCGGCTCCGGGTTCCCGGATGACAGTCCCAGCTGGTCCGGGCCCACGCCGAAGATCAGCCCGAGGATCAGTGCGATGAGGCCCGCGATGCCGCCGCCGATCGTCGCCCGCCCGCCCGGGATGCGGCCGCTGCGCACATCCTTGACCTCGGATGTGTCCAGATCGGCGTCATCGTCGAACTGCATCCCGCACCGCCTCGATTCAACGTGGCCGCCCCTGCGGCGAGTATCACCCGGTCCATCCTGATACGTGCCGCGGCCCACCGGGGCGATCCCTGCGCCGAACGGGGGACCTGTCAAGGGCCGGGCGTCCCCCCAAACCGGTTGCGCACCCCCGGTAGAATGAATCCCATGGCAAATCTCCTCGCGGATTAGCGGCGTCGAAGCATCGCGTCCTGCCCCCCTTCCGCCGTCCCCCCGCCCTGGAGTATTTCCGTGATCACCGCCACCGGCGTCGAGCTGCGCGCCGGCGCCCGCGTCCTCATCGAGTCCGCTTCCTTCCGCATCGCCAAGGGCGACCGCATCGGCCTGGTCGGCCGCAACGGAGCGGGCAAGACCACGCTCACCAAGTGCCTCGCCGGCGAGGGCCAGCCCGCGGGCGGGTCCATCACCCGCTCGGGCGAGGTCGGCTACCTCCCGCAGGACCCGCGCACCGGCGACCTCGACGTCCTGGCCCGCGACCGGATCCTCTCCGCCCGCGGTCTCGACGTCCTGCTCAAGAAGATGCGCATGAACGAGGAGCGCATCGCCACCGGCGCCGGCGCCACCCGCGAGAAGGCGCTCAAGCAGTACGAACGCCAGGAGACCGAGTTCCTCACCAAGGGCGGGTACGCCGCCGAGTCCGAGGCCGCGACCATCTCGGCCGCCCTGAGCCTGCCCGACCGGGTCCTCGGCCAGCCTCTGCACACCCTCTCCGGCGGTCAGCGCCGCCGCGTCGAGCTCGCCCGGATCCTCTTCTCGGACGCCGACACCCTGCTCCTCGACGAGCCGACGAACCACCTCGACGCCGACTCGATCGTCTGGCTGCGCGACTACCTGAAGAACTACCGCGGCGGCTTCGTCGTGATCTCCCACGACGTGGACCTGGTCGAGACCGTGGTCAACAAGGTCTTCTACCTTGACGCCAACCGGTCCCAGATCGACATCTACAACATGGGCTGGAAGCTCTACCAGCAGCAGCGCGAGGCCGACGAGAAGCGCCGCAAGCGCGAGCGCCAGAACGCCGAGAAGAAGGCCGCGGCGCTGAACTCGCAGGCCGACAAGATGCGCGCCAAGGCCACCAAGACCGTCGCCGCCCAGAACATGGCCAAGCGCGCCGACCGGCTGCTCGCCGGCCTGGACGCCGTCCGCGTCTCCGACAAGGTCGCCAAGCTGCGCTTCCCGGACCCGGCGCCCTGCGGGAAGACCCCGCTGACCGCCGAGGGCCTGTCGAAGTCGTACGGCTCCCTGGAGATCTTCACCGACGTAGACCTGGCCATCGACAAGGGCTCCCGCGTCGTCATCCTCGGCCTCAACGGCGCCGGCAAGACCACGCTGCTGCGGCTGCTCGCGGGCGCCGAGAAGCCGGACACCGGCGAGGTCACCCCCGGCCACGGCCTCAAGCTCGGCTACTACGCCCAGGAGCACGAGACGCTCGACCCCGAGCGCACCGTCCTGGAGAACATGCGCTCGGCCGCGCCCGACCTGGACCTGGTCGCCGTACGCAAGACGCTCGGCTCCTTCCTCTTCTCCGGCGACGACGTGGACAAGCCGGCCGGGGTCCTCTCCGGTGGCGAGAAGACCCGTCTGGCCCTGGCCACGCTGGTCGTCTCCTCCGCGAACGTGCTGCTCCTCGACGAGCCCACCAACAACCTGGACCCGGCCAGCCGCGAGGAGATCCTGGGCGCGCTGCGCACGTACAAGGGCGCGGTCATCCTCGTCACGCACGACGAGGGCGCGGTCGAGGCGCTGGAGCCGGAGCGGATCATCCTGCTCCCGGACGGCGTCGAGGACCTCTGGGGCCCGGACTACCGGGACCTCGTCACCCTCGCCTGATCCTCCCGGAGCCGGTGATCCAGTTCCTTATGGATCATTCGGCTCAGGCGTGATCCATCATCTGAGTGAGACGGTCTCGTACCTCTGCGCTCTGTACGACGGCCCCGGCCGTGCCCGCCCGGGTACGCAGCCGGGGCCGCCGTTTTCTGTCGTCCGGCCCCTGACCTGGAGATTCCCGGTGAGGGCGGAGAAGTGTGACGGACGTCATGCAGCGGAAGAGAAGATTCCGTTCTGCTGATGTGTCCACGACTCGGGAAATGTCGTCGTACCGACCTTGCTGAATGGGTGGCCAGGAAGCCGGGGAGGGGTGATCATGAGAAGTCCAGAGCGCACTTCCCATGAGGAGGCACGGGTGGCCGAGACTCTGAAGAAGGGCAGCCGGGTAACCGGCGCCGCGCGCGACAAGCTCGCGGCAGACCTGAAGAAGAAGTACGACTCCGGTGCGAGTATCCGTGCGCTGGCCGAGGAAACCGGCCGGTCCTACGGATTCGTCCACCGGATGCTCAGCGAGTCCGGAGTCATTCTGCGTGGTCGCGGTGGCGCGACGCGCGGCAAGAAGGCGGCTTCGGCCTGACCCCGCTCCAGGCCGTCAGGCCCGGATCCGGGGCGGATCACGCTCGCCTGCCCACACCGTAGTTCCTTCGGTGACCCCCGGTCGGCCTTCCGGTCGACCGGGTGGTTACTGTGCAGTCACTTAGGCCGGGATTGCGGCCGACTGCACACCGGAGGCACACCGATGGCTCTGCTCGACAAGGACGGCGTACGGCTCACCGTGGACGACTCGGTCGCGACGGTGACACTGACCAATCCGGCCAAGCGAAACGCTCAGTCCCCCGCGCTCTGGCGGGCGTTGGCGGAGGCCGGAAGGTCGTTGCCGGGCACCGTCCGGGTCGTGGTGCTGCGCGGTGAGGGCAAGTCCTTCTCCGCCGGACTCGACCGGCAGGCGTTCACCCCCGAAGGTTTCGAGGGTGAGCCGTCCTTCCTCGATCTGGCGCGCGGTTCGGACGAGCTGCTCGACTCCACCATTGCCGAGTACCAGGAGGCATTCACCTGGTGGCGGCGCAACGACATCGTCTCCATCGCCGCCGTACAGGGCCATGCGATCGGCGCCGGCTTCCAGCTCGCGCTGGCGTGTGACCTGCGCGTGGTCGCGGACGACGTGCAGTTCGCCATGCGCGAGACCAGCCTGGGTCTCGTGCCCGACCTGGCCGGGACGCAGCCGCTGACCTCGCTGGTCGGCTATGCCCGCGCGCTGGAGATCTGCGCGACGGGCCGCTTCGTGCATGCCGAGGAGGCCGAGCGGGTCGGGCTGGCCAACCTGGTCGTACCGGCCGATGAGCTGGACGCGGCGGTGCAGGACCTCACGACGGCGCTGCTGGCTCCGCCGCGCGATGCCGTCATCGAGACGAAGGCCCTGCTCCGCGATGCCGGATCCCGGCCCTACGATGCCCAGCGCTCGGCGGAGCGCGCCGCCCAGGCCCGCCGCCTGCGCGACCTGGCCGGCCTCTCGGACTGACCTCAGGGGATCAGGAGGGCTTTGCCCGGGATGGCGCGCGCCTCGATGGCGCGGTGGGCTTCCGCTGCGTCCGCCAGCGGGAACCTGCGTGCGATCACCGGGCGGAGCCGCCCCGCCGCCGCTTCGGCCAGGGCGAAGCCCGCCAGGCGGGTGATCTCCGCCGGCGGGAACTGGACCTCCGCGATCCCGCGCAGGGCGATCCCGCGCCGCTCCGCCTCCGCCGGGTCCAGTGCGGTGAAGCCGCCGCTCGGCGCGCCGTGCGCCGAGACCCGCCCGCCGTCCCGGACCAGCCCGAAGCCGGCCAGGCCCAGCTCGCCGCCGACCCCGTCCAGCAGGACGTCCACCGGACCGCCGACCGCCCCGGTCCAGCCCGGCTCCGTGTAGTCCACCGCCCGGTCCGCGCCCAGCTCCCGGATCAGCGCGAGCTTCCGCTCGCCCCGCGCCGCCCCCACCACGTACGCCCCCGCCGCCACCGCGAACTGCACCAGCAGCGTCCCCATCCCGCCGGCCGCGCCCAGGATCAGCACCCGGTCGCCCGCCTTGATCCCGACGCCCTCGGCGATGCCCGAACCGGTCACCCCGTCGTGCGCCAGGGCTGCCGCCTCCGCGGACTCCAGGCCGTCCGGAACCGGGACCAGCAGTTCCACCGGGACCCGGACCAGCTCCGCGTACGTCCCCTTCGTACCCGGGGCGGCCACCACCCGGCGGCCCCGCCAGTGCGGGTCCACCCCCTCGCCCACCGCGACGACCGTCCCCGCGGCCGCGCCGCCCGGCACGTACGGCGGGTGGATGCCGAAGGACTCGCCCCAGCCCCCGCGGATCTGGGTCTCCACGAAGATCGTGTCCACGGCCTCGGCCCGGACCACCACCTCGCCCGCGCCCGGGAGCGGATCCGGCAGCTCCACCGGCACCAGGACCTCCGGACCGCCGTACCCGTCCACCCGTATCGCCCGCATGATGTTCTCCCTGTCCGAAAACGGCCTCTCGGCCTTGATCACCGGCCACTCTCCGACCTCAACCGCAGTTGAGGTCAAGCAGTGGCGGGGGTCCGTTCCCGGCCGACCGGCGTAGTCCCGGCGCGCCACCGCCGCCCCGCGCTTACCGTGGTGCGGAGTGAGTCCATCCGCGCGAAGGGACACGCGATGACCGAATCCGCATCCGGGGGCGCCTCCCGAAGCCCGGCCGACCGCGGCCGCACCACCATCGCCGACGGGGTGGTGGAGAAGATCGCCGGACTCGCCGCCCGCGAGGTGGTCGGCGTCCACGCCATGGGCAGCGGCACCGGCCTCGCCCGTACCTTCGGCGCCGTCCGCGACCGCGTCCCCGGCGGGGCGAAGTCCTCGGTCACCCGCGGGGTCAAGGCCGAGGTCGGCGAGGTGCAGACGGCCCTCGACCTGGAGATCGTCGTCGACTACGGCGTGTCGATCCGCGACGTGGCCCGGGCCGTCCGTGAGAACGTCGTCTCGGCCGTCGAGCGGATGACGAGCCTGGAGGTCGTCGAGGTCAACATCGCGGTCAGCGACGTCAAGCTCCCCGACGAGCCCGACGAGGAGCCGGAGTCCCGACTCCAGTGAAGGAGCCCGTATGAGGATGACGGTCGTCGGCCTCTTCGCCGGCATGGCGCTCGCGTTCGCCGGATACTTCGGCGGGTTCGGGGCCTTCCTGCTGGTGGCGGCGCTCGGCGCCATCGGCTGTGTCGTCGGCCGGTTCCTGGAGGGGGACCTGGAGCCCGGCGACTTCTTCCGCCCCCGCGACCGCGACAAGTGAGGCCCCGATGAGCACGCCACGGGCGACCCCGCAGCGGGTCCCTCCCGCCGATCGGGGGGCCACCCGGATCGCCGACCGGGTCGTCGCCAAGATCGCGGCCCAGGCCGCGAGGGAGGCGCTCACCGCGCAGCCGGACGGGCCGCCCGAAGCCGATCGGGCCGGCTCGGCGGGCGGCGCCGTGGCGGGCGCCCCGCACGCCACCGTCACCGTGCACCACGACATCGCCCGGGTACGGGTGAGCCTGGAGCTCGAATACCCCTCCGACCTCGCCGCCCAGTGTGCGGCCGTACGCCATCAAGTGGTCCGCCGCATCGAGGAGTGCGCCGCCATGTCCGTACCCGAGGTGGACATCGACATCGAGCACCTGCACTCCGCGCACACCCGCACCGCCGCCGTACGGGACCGGAAGCTGCGGTGACGGCGCCCGCCCCCGGCCGGGCGCCGGCCCCCGATCAGGCGCCGGTTCCCGTCCGCGTCGCCCGGTTCCGCTCCGCCCGGCGGATTCCGGCCGCGCTGACCGCCCTGGCCGTGCTCGGGGCGGCGGGCCTGTTCCTCTACGACCTCGCCGCCGTACGGACCCACCGACCCGGCATGGAGTGGCGCCGACAGCTGGCCGACCAGCTGGAGCGGCACACCCCCGCCGACCCGGGGGTGCTGATCGGCGCCGGGGCCCTCGCCGTGGCCGGGGCGGTGCTCCTGTTCCTCGCGCTGACCCCCGGGCTCCGCGGGATCCTGCCGATGCGGCCGCCGGACCCGGACGCCGAGGTACGGGCCGGGCTCGGCCGGAAGGCCGCCGCGCAGGTGCTCCGGGACCGGGCCATGGAGGTGTCCGGGGTGCGGTCGGCGCGGGTCGCGGTGCGGCGGTCCCGCGTCGCGGTCCGTGCGGAGTCCCACTTCCGCGAGCTGGACGACGTACGGGCCGACCTGGAGGAGGTCCTGGCCGTCGGCATCGGGGAACTGGGCCTCGCGCACGCGCCGCGGTCGCGGGTACGCGTCACCCGGGCCCCCGTCGGGAAGGGGTGAGGGGATGCTCGGGACGGTGAACCGGATCCTGCTCGGGATCATCGGCGCCGTGCTGCTGGCCGCCGGGGTGGCGGTGCTGACGGCGCTGCGGCCGCTCGGCGGCCGCCACGAGCCGCTGCTGGGCGAGGCGACCCGCGAGCGGTACTGGCACGCCGAGGGCTGGTGGTGGTGGGCGGTGCTCGCCGGGCTCGGGGTGTGCGTGGTACTCGCCCTGTGGTGGCTGCTGGCGCAGCTGCGGCGCCCGCGGCTGCCCGCGGTGCTGGTGGACACCGGCGACGGGGCGTTCGCGGTACTGCGCGGGCGGGCCCTGGAGGAGGCGGTGGCCGCGGAGGCGGGGGCACTGGACGGGGTCGCCCGGTGCAGCGTCGTCCTGCGCGGCCGGCAGGGGCGCCGGAGCCGGCGCACGGCCCCGAAGCTGCGGGTGGAGCTGGAACTGGAGCCGCATGCCGTCCCGGCCGACGCCCTGGCGGAGCTGGCCGGGCCGGTGCTGAGCCACGCCCGCCGGTCGGCGGGCCTCCCCGAACTGCCCGCGGAGGCCCGCTTCCGAATCACCTCCCACCGGGCCCGGCGCGTCACCTAGGGGGTGTCTTACGGATCAGGCCGGGCTCGCGGCGTCTGGTGCCGCGCCTCGCCGCGTTGTCCTCACTCGCCGACGTCCCCCAGCCACCGCCGGGAGGTGCCCCCACCGCGTCGACTCCCTCGTCCGCCTTGCGATGCACGGCACCAGACACCGCTCCCTGATCCGGCCCGATCCGGTAAGACACCCCCTGGACCGTGGCGCAGGGGAGGGAGGGGGCGTCAGAAGCCGCGGCGGGCGCCGCCGTCGACCGGGAGCATGATGCCCGTCAGGTACGAGGCCGCGGGCGAGAGAAGGAACGCCGCCGAGCGGCCGAACTCCTCCGGGGTGCCGTAGCGCCGCAGCGGAATGCCGGATTCGTTGGCCGCGCGGGCCGCCGCCGCATCGCCCGACAGGGCGTCGAGCTCGCGGACGCGGTCGGTGTCGATCCGGGCCGGGAGCAGCCCGACCACGCGGATGCCGCGCGGTCCGAGCTCCACCGACAGGGACTTGGCGAAGCCGGCCAGCCCCGGCCGCAGGCCGTTGGAGATCGTCAGCCCCTGGACCGGCTCGTAGACCGAGCTCGACAGGACGAAGCCGATGACCCCGCCCTCGCCCAGCTCGGCCGCCGCCGCGCGGGCCAGGCGTACCGCGCCCAGGAAGACCGACTCGAACGCCGCCGCCCACTGCTCGTCGGTGTTGCTCGCCGCCGAACCGGGGGCGGGGCCGCCGACGCTGATGAGGATGCCGTCGAGGCGGCCGAACCGTTCCTTCGCGGTGGCGACGAGCGCGGCCGCCGCCCGGGGGTCGGAGTTGTCCGCGGCGACGCCCACGGCGTTCGGACCCAGCGAGGCCGCCGCCTCGGCGGCGCGCGCCGCGTCGCGGCCCGTCACGATCACTTTCGCGCCGTCCGCCGCCAGTTCGCGGGCCGAGGCGAAGCCCAGGCCGCGGGTGGCTCCGGTGACGATGTAGACACGGTCTTTCAGTCCAAGATCCATGCCGACACGCTACGCCGTCGGCGCCGGCTCCCGATCGGGGTCGGCGCCGGCCGCCGCGGCCGCCGCGCGGTCGCGCTTCTCGCGCCGTACGAGGACCAGCCAGCCCACCGGTACCGACGCGGCGAACAGCCACCACTGCACGGCGTACGCCATGTGCGGGCCGATCGAGTCGTGGTCGGGGTCGGCGACCGGCTCGGGGCTGCCGCCCGCCGCGGCCGGAGCGGTGAGCTCCATGTAGCCGCCGAGGACGGGCTTGCCCAGGTACTCCGCCTGCTGGGCGCTGTTGATCAGCATCACCTGGCGGTCCGGCAGGCCCTTGCGGTCCTTGATTCCGCTGCCGCCGCTCGTCTCGTCGGCCTTCAGCCGCCCGGTGACGGTCACCTCGCCCGAGGGCGCGGCCGGTACGGGCGGGTACGCGCGCGGGTCGTCGCCGCCCGCCACCCAGCCGCGGTTGACCAGGGCCACCCGGCCGTCGGCGAGCACCAGCGGGGTCAGGACGTGGAAGCCGACCTTGTCGTCGTTGTCGGTGCGCATCCGTACGACGACCTCGTGCGCGGTGTCGTACGTGCCGGTGGCGGTGACGGCGCGCCAGAAGTCGGCCCGCGGGACCTGGTGGCCGGGGGAGGTCACCTCGGTCACGGGCACCGGCTTCGCGGACAGGTTCGCCGCGATCAGCTCGTTCTGCGCGACCCGGTGCTCATGCCGGTGGTACTGCCAGAACCCGAGCTTGATCATCGCGGGGATGAGGGCGAGGGCGATGAGGGTGAGGCACACCCATTGCCGGGTCAGCACAAAGCGGTACACGCCCACGACGGTACCCCCAGCCGAGAAGACCCCGGCGGCCGGGTGGCCGTCCGGGGTCGGGGAGGGAGAGGGGGAGGGGGAGGGACGGGGGAGGGGAGGGGAGGGAGGGGAGGGAGAGGGGAGGGAGAGGGGAAGTGACGGGGGCGGGGAGGGTCACACGCGGTCGACGATGCCCACCTTCCCCTCCGCGCGGGCGCAGTGCGCCCCGCAGAACCACTGGCCCCCGACCTCGACGCCCTGTCCGATGATCTGCACCCGGCAGTGCTCGCAGATGGGCGCCATGCGGTGGATGGCGCAGGAGAAGCAGTCGAAGACGTGCACGCTGCCCTGCGCGTGCACCTCGAAGGACATGCCGTAATCGTTTCCGCAGACCTCACAACGTGCCATGCGCCACAGGGTGGGACCGGACGGGCGGGACGGGAAAGCGGGCGCCGGGCGAGTCGCCCGACGCTCACCCGTCTGCCGCAGCCACGTCCCGCAGCAGTTGGGTGAAGGCCGCCTCGTCGACCACCGGCGTACCGAAGGACTTCGCCTTGACCGTCTTGGAGGTGGCCGAGTCGGGGTCGTTCGTCACGAGCAGGCTCGTGAGCCGCGACACACTCGTCGCGACGTGCAGCCCCGCCTCGATCGCCCGGTCCTCCAGCAGCTCCCGGTCCACCGAGGTGTCACCCGAGAAGGCGATCCGCATGCCCTGCTTGAGCGGTTCGCCGTCCTCGAAGCGCCCCGGGTTCGGGTGCGGACACGGCGGCCGCTTGCGCGAGGGCCGCCAGCCGGAGCTCCCGTACGAGGCCTGGTGGCCGATCCGCGGGGTGACGGGGGAGTCCGACCACTCCGTCAGCGGCCGGCACTCCAGCAGGGGCAGCCGTACGCCGTCCCGCGCGGCGGCGTGCAGCGACGGACGGAACGCCTCCGCGAGCACGCGGGCGTCGTCGAGCGCGTGGTGGGCGCGCTGCTGGACCACGCCGAAGTGCGCGGCGAGCGACTCCAGCTTGTGGTTGGGCAGCGGGAGGTTCAGCTCCTTCGACAGGGCGATGGTGCACAGCCGCTGACGGACCGGCGCGGTCTCGGCGGCCCGCGCGTACTCCCGGGCGATCATCTGCCAGTCGAACATGGCGTTGTGCGCGACGAGCACCCGGTCCGCGAGCCGGCCCGCGAACTCCTCGGCGATGTCCTTGAAGAGCGGCGCGTCCTGGAGCATGTCGCTGGTCAGTCCGTGGATCCAGACCGGACCCGGGTCCCGCTGGGGGTTGACCAGGGTGTACCAGTGGTCCTCGACGTTGCCCTGCGCGTCGAGCCGGTAGACGGCGGCGGAGATTATCCGGTCGTCGCGAGCGAGCCCGGTCGTCTCCACGTCGACGACCGCGTACCCCTCGGGGTACGCGGTCGGCCACGTCGTCTCTGCGGTCGTACGGTCGTCGAGCATGGTCACAGAGGATATCGGCACCGACTGACACCCGGTGCCCGACGGGTTCGGCCGCCCGAGCGCGGGGTCCGCAAACCGGATTACCGCAGGGGTGGGTTCGGGGATGCCAGCAGGGAGCGGACGAGGGCGCGCAGGGAGAGCAGGAACAGGCGTTCCGGGTCGGCCGGGCGGGCGAGGGCGCGGGCGAGCTCCGGGTCGTCGGGGGCCACGGCAGGGTCCCAGAGGTCGCTCTCGGCGGGGGACTGGGTGGGGGAGCGCTCGCGGTTGCGCTCCACGAGGAGGTACCCGACGATCTGGAACTGGACCGCGCGCACGGCGTCGGCGGCCCGCGCCCCGCGCAGCCCGGCCGCGTGCACCTCGTGGACCAGGGCCTGCTGGGCGGGCAGGAACATCCGCTCGGTGAGGCCGCGTTCGTGGACCATCGCGATCAGGTGCGGCCGCTCGCGCAGTTCGCGGCGCAGGGTCCGGGCCACGGACAGGATCCGCTCGACGGGGGTGCGGCCGGCCGGCCGTATCGCGCCCATCTCCTGGACGGTCCGCTCCACGAGGGCGTCGAGCAGCGATTCGCGGTTGCCGACGTGCCAGTAGATGGAGGTCACCGCCGTGCCCAGCTCGGCGGCGAGTTTGCGCATGGTGAGGGCGGCCGGGCCGTGCTGCTTGACCAGGGAGGCGGCCGCCGCCAGTACCTCGTCACGGGTGAGCGTGGTTCTGGCCATGGCCGTCTCCCGCCAATCTGTCGGATCGTCAGTTCTGGTCCGTGCAGGGGTCTTTACCCTTCATCGGTCGCGGTGTAACTGTGTTACAGAACCGATCCGCTCAAGGACGAGGGATGGTGCGAGACATGGCACGCGTACGGTACGGAGCGCGCACCGAGGCCGAGATCACGGCGTCGCGCGAGAAGAGTTCCCGGCTCCCCGACATCTGGTCCACCGGAGTGGTGGCGGTCTGGGAGAGCGACCCGGACGTGGTGGCGGCCGTCCTGCCGCCGCCGCTCAAGCCCGCCGAGCGGCCCCTCGTACGGGCCAACATCAGCAAGGTCGACCTGCCCGGCTACCCCCTCGGCGCCGGCTCGGTGGCCGTCGCCGCCCAGCACGACGGGGTCGAAGGCTGGTACCCGCTGGTCATGCCGATGACCCACGAGCGGGCCCTGATCGGCGGCCGCGAGGTCTTCGGCGAGCCGAAGAAGCTGGGCGAGGTCGACGTCGAGCGCGAGGGCCTGGTCATACGGGCGTCCCTGGCCCGGCACGGGATCGCCTTCGTGGAGGTGCGCGGGGCGGTGGACCGCGAACTGCCGCTGCCCGAGCCCGCCGCCAAGACCGACTTCTACTTCAAATTCCTCCCGGCGGTGGACGGTTCGGGCTTCGACGCCGACCCGGTGCTCGTACACGTCACCCGCAACGAGAAGGTCCGCAAGCTGGAGCACATCACCGGTGACGTGGTCCTGCGCGAGTCGATGTTCGACCCCGTCGCCGACCTCCCCGTACGCCGGATCGTGGAGATCACCATCGGCGAGAAGACCACCGACCAGAAGGGTCGCGTCGTCGAGCGCGTCAGCGCCCGGGCCCTCCTCCCGTACGTCCACCAGCGCTACGACGACCCGATGCAGATCCTCGACGGCCCGCCCGAGGGGAGCGTGTGACATGCGGCTCGAACCCGGACAGGTGGCCGTCGTCACCGGCGCCGCGAGCGGCATCGGTCTCGCGATGGCCCGCCGCTTCGCGGCCGAGGGGCTGAAGGTCGTCCTCGCCGACGTGGAGGAGGGGGCCCTGCGCAAGGCCGCCGACGAGCTGACCGCCGACGGCGCCCAGGTGCTGGCCCGGCTCGTCGACGTCAGTGACCGCGACTCCGTGATCGCGCTGGCCGACGCCGCGTACGACGCCTTCGGCGCCGTGCACGTGCTCTGCAACAACGCGGGCGTCGGCTCCGGCGCCGAGGGCCGGATGTGGGAGCACGAGCCCAACGACTGGAAGTGGGCCTTCTCCGTCAACGTCTGGGGCGTCTTCCACGGCATCCAGGCCTTCGTCCCGCGCATGATCGCGGGCGGCGGCCCCGGCCACGTCGTCAACACCTCCTCCGGCGACGGCGGCATCGCCCCGCTGCCCACCGCCTCCGTCTACGCCGTCACCAAGGCGGCCGTCGTCACCATGACCGAGTCGCTGTACGCGCACCTCAAGGCGGAACGCGCGGCCATCGGCGCCTCCGTCCTGTTCCCCGGACCGCACATGCTGCGCACCGGGCTGTGGGAGTCGCACCGCAACCGGCCCGAGCGGTACGCGAAGCAGCGGCCGCGCAAGACCCCGTACCGCAGCCTCGACCAGTACGAGGCCGCGATGAAGCAGGCCGGCCACGAGGTGGACTTCACCCCGGTCGAGGAGGTCGCCGAGCACGTCGTCGACGGCATCCGCGCCGACCGCTTCTGGATGCTCCCGGCGAGCGAGCACAGCGACCGGCAGATCCGCGCCCGGTCGCAGTCGATGCTCGACCGCGCCAACCCCGCCTACCTGGAGAGCTTCATCCTCGACTGAGGAGCGTTTGCAGTGAGTGAGACCGTGAACGACAGCAGCGCGTACGAAGACCCGTACCTGATCATCTCCTCCGACTGCCACGCGGGACTGCCGACCGAGCAGTACCGCCCGTACCTCGACTCCCGCTTCCACCCCCAGTTCGACGAGTTCCTCGGCCAGCGCGACGCCCGCCGCGCCGAGGCCACACGCCTCGGCGTCCGCAACGAGGCCTTCGCCGAGAAGTGGTTCCACGATCACGAGGAAGGCCTCAGGGGCGGCTGGGACACGGCGCAGCGCCTGAAGGAGCTCGACGGCGACGGGGTCGCCGCCGAGGTCGTCTTCCCCGACGCCGACGCCGTGGACAGCCAGACCGCCGCCCCCTTCGGGGTGGGCCTCGGGCTCTCCGGCGACCAGGACCCCGAGCTCGGCATGGCGGGCGCGCAGGCGCACAACCGCTGGCTGGCGGAGTTCGTCTCCGAGACCCCCGAGCGGCACTGCGGGGTCGCCCTGCTGCCCATCACGGGCGAGCCGTCGAAGGTCGTCGCCGAGATACACCGGGCCAAGGAGTCCGGACTGGGCGCGCTGATGATCCCCGCGATGTGGGTGGACAAGGCGCCGTACCACGACCGCCGCTACGACCCGGTGTGGGCGGCGGCGGCCGAGACGCGGATGCCGATCGTCACCCACTCGGGGTCCTCGCCGCGCCACGAGTACGGCGACCACCTCGGCATCTTCGTCTCCGAGGTCACGTGGTGGCCGTCCCGCCCGCTGTGGTTCCTGCTCTGGTCCGGGGTCTTCGAGCGGCACCCGGGGCTGCGGTTCGGCGTCGCCGAGTCGGGCTGCTGGTGGCTGCCGAACCAGCTGTGGTTCATGGACCGGCTCTACCTCGGCGCGCACGGCGGCAAGAAGCTGTCGCCGTTCGAGGAGCTCAAGCGCCCGCCGAGCGAGTACCTGGACCGCCAGGTGTTCATCTGCGCGACGAACACCAAGCGGCGCGAGCTCGCCCAGCGCTACGAGATCGGCGTGGACAACATCCTGTGGGGCTCGGACTTCCCGCACCCCGAGGGGACCTGGCCGCGCACCCGGACCTGGCTGAAGAACACCTTCCACGACATCCCGGTCGGCGAGACCCGCCGGATGCTGGGGCTGGCGGCGGCCGAGGTCTTCGGCTTCGACACGCAGAAGCTGGCCCCGCTCGCCCGCCGGATCGGCCCGACCCCGGCGGAGCTCGGCCAGCCGGCCGACCAGGCGTCGGTGGAGTCCTCCTGGGCCCGCTCGCGGGAGACGGGCCGCCACTGGCTGACGGGCGAGGACTTCCCCGCCTTGGGGGTGGACCGATGACGGACACGGACCGGTACACGGTCATCTCGGCGGACTGCCACGCGGGCGCGGACCTGCTGGACTACAAGCCGTACCTGGAGAAGCGGTACCACGAGGAGTTCGACGCCTGGGCCGCCACCTACGTGAACCCGTACGAGGACCTCCTCGCGGACACGGCGGACCGCAACTGGAACTCGGCTCGCCGGCTCGCCGAGCTGGAGGCGGACGGCATCGTGGCGGAGGTGGTCTTCCCGAACACGATCCCGCCGTTCTTCCCCAAGGCCTCGCTCATGGCCCAGCCGCCGACGGCCGCGGAGTACACGATGCGCTGGGCGGGGCTCCAGGCGCACAACCGCTGGCTGGCGGACTTCTGCGCGGACGCGCCGGGGCGGCGGGCGGGTGTGGTCCAGATCCTGCTGAACGACGTGGACGCGGCGGTGAAGGAGGTCCGCCGCACGCGGGAAGCCGGCCTGACGGGCGGGATCCTGCTGCCCGGCGTCCCGCCCGGCTCGTCGGTCCCCGAGCTGTACTCGGCCGCGTACGACCCGATCTGGGCGGTGTGCGACGAGCTGGACGTCCCGGTCAACCACCACGGCGGCTCGGCCTCGCCGCCGCTCGGCGACGAACCGGCCGCGAGGGCGGTCTTCATGGTCGAGACGACCTGGTTCTCGCACCGCGCCCTGTGGCACCTCATCTTCGGCGGGGCGTTCCGCCGCCACCCCGGCCTGAAGCTGGTCCTGACGGAGCAGGGCTCCGGCTGGATCCCGGGGGTCATGGAGATGCTGGACTACTACCACGGCCGCCTGGTCGCGGCGTCGGCCACGGCCGAGTCCAAATTCGGGGCGGGCCTGGCGGAGGCGATGGGCAGGGGCCCGAGCGAGGTCTGGCGGGACAACTGCTTCGTGGGGGCCAGCTTCATGCGCCCCCACGAGGTCCCGCTGCGGGACCGGATCGGCCTCGACAAGATCATGTGGGGCAGCGACTACCCCCACGACGAGGGCACCACCCCCTTCTCCCGCGAGGGCCTCCGCATCGCCTACGCGGGCCTCCCGAGGGACGAGGTGGCCGCAATGGCCGGCGGCAACGCGGCCCGCGTGTACGGCTTCGACCTGGCCCTGTTGGACGGGCTCGCCGCCAAGCACGGCCCGACGGTCGCGGAGATCGCCGAGCCCCTGACGGCGGTCCCGCCGGAAGCCACGAGCCCGGCCTTCGCCAAGGGCGGTTCGGTCCGCGTCTGGTGACGTGCCGTTCCCCTTGCCGGGGCGGCTCGGACGATGGTCCTGAGCCGCTCCGGCGCGATCCGGTCGATGCCCGTCACGGCAGTGCGCCGGTCGAGCTCGATGAACAGGGAGTCCAAGCCGGCCGGCGGGGAGAGGCCGACCTCGCCCGTGCACTCCCGCAGACGCAGCCGGGTGAGTGGCGGTCTGCAGGCTCGCCAGTCCGGGCAACGGAACCTCGCGGACCGACTGGCGGTACTGCCCGTTCCCCGCGATGGTCAGCCCGTCCACGCCCTGCCGGCCGGCGTTCGTGCTCCGGCAGGGGCTCGCACGCCGGGGCCGGGCGGGACGCCATGGTCCGGGCCGGGCGGCGGATCTCCGGTTCGCCGAGCTCGGCCGGGCGGCGCCGGCTCGGGGCCGGTGCGGCCGGATCCGCCGTCAGGCCCGCGCCCGGCGTGCGGCCCGGCAGGGACTTCACCAGCGCCCCCGCCGCCGTCCCCGCCACGCGTAGGAGAACCGTCTCGAAGCCCGTCATCCCCCCGCCCTCCCCCCGGCCCGGAGATTATCGCGCGAACCGCCGGTAACCCCGATGGATACCGATCGGTAACAACCCCTAGCGGCGCCCCCGAACCCGCTCTATGGTGCGGGCATGCCGAACCTGCCCGATGTCGTGCTGTGGTCCATACCCGCCTTTGTGCTGCTCACCGTCATCGAGGTGGTGAGCTACCGGCTCCATCCCGACGAGGACACCGCCGGCTACGACGCCAAGGACGCGGCGACGAGCGTCGCCATGGGCATCGGCAGCATCGGCTTCGACCTGCTCTGGAAGATCCCGGTCGTCGCGGTCTTCACGGCGGTCTACGAACTGACCCCGCTGCGCGTTCCGTTCCTGTGGTGGACCGCCCTGCTGATGCTGCTGGTCCAGGACTTCCTCTACTACTGGCAGCACCGGCTCCACCACGTCATCCGCATCCTGTGGGCCTGCCACGTCGTCCACCACAGCAGCCGGAACTTCAACCTCACCACCGCCCTGCGCCAGCCCTGGACCAGCGCCACCACCTGGTGGTTCTACCTGCCGATGGTCGCCCTCGGCGTGCACCCGGCCGCGATCCCGTTCTGCTACGGCATCAACCTCCTCTACCAGTTCTGGGTCCACACCGAGCGCATCGGGAAGCTCCCGCGGGCCTACGAGTACGTCTTCAACACCCCCTCCCACCACCGCGTCCACCACGCCTCCCAGGGCGGCTACCTGGACCGCAACTTCGGCGGGATCCTGATCATCTGGGACCGGATGTTCGGATCCTGGGTGGGGGAGACCGACCAGCCCGTCTACGGGCTCACCAAGAACATCAGCACCTACAACCCCCTGCGCGTCGCCACCCACGAGTACGCCGCCATCGCCCGCGACGTCCGAGCCGCCCGCAGCTGGCGCGAGCGCGCCGGACGCGTCTTCCGCGGCCCCGGCTGGCAGCCCGCCGCCCCGGTGGCGGCCGAGGTGGCCGAGGTGGCCGAGGTGGCCGAGGCGGCCGAGGCGGCCCAGGCGGCCGAGTCCGCCGCCCCCGCGAAGACCTCGGAGCACGCCGCGTGAGCGACACCGACTCCCGTGCGTTCCGTACGCCCTCCTGGGCGCGGCCCGTGCCCGAGGGAGCCGGCGCCGCCGGCCGCGTCCTGCTCGGCGCCTTCGCCGTCGCCACCGCCCTCGACCTCGGCTCGCTGCTGGCCGACTGGCGCCTCGGGCACGTCCTCGCCAAGCCGCTGCTGATGCCGCTGCTCGTCGCGTACGCCTGCCTTCACGGACACGGGGGCGGCAGGCGGGCGCCCCGCCTGCTGATCGCGGCCCTGCTCTTCGGGTGGGGCGGGGACCTGGCCCTCCTCTTCGACGCCGACCCCGCCTTCCTCGTCGGGATGGGCTCCTTCGCCGCCGGGCACGTCTGCTACCTCGTCCTCTTCGGCCGGGGCGGAACGCATCCCGCGCTCGGGAGCGCGTACGCCCTGGCGCTCGTCGGGACCGTCGCGCTGCTCTGGGGGGACCTGCCGGCCGACCTGCGCATCCCGGTCGCCGGGTACAGCCTGCTCCTCACCGCCATGGCCTACCGATCCAGCGCCCTCGGCCTGCGCGCCGGCCTCGGCGGGGCGCTGTTCCTGCTCTCCGACACGCTGATCGCCACCGGGGTCGCCGACTGGCCGCAGCTGCCGCGCCCCGACTTCTGGATCATGGCCACCTACGTCGCCGCCCAGTACCTGCTGGCCACCGGCGCACTCGCGCAGGCGTACCGTAGGGAAGTCCTACAAGACTGAACCAACTGATCCGGAGGGCTGCACACCCATGCTCGCCACCGTCATCCACGCCCCGCACGACATCCGCGTGGAGGAGGTGCCCGACGCTGCGATCCAGCGCCCCGAGGACGCCGTCGTCCGCGTCCTGCGTGCCTGCATCTGCGGCAGCGACCTGTGGGCCTACCGCGGCGAGGCCGCGCGCCAGCCCGGCCAGCGCATCGGCCACGAGTTCCTCGGCGTCGTCGAGGAGACCGGCTCGGCCGTGTCCGGCCTGAAGGCCGGCGACCTCGTCGTCTCCCCCTTCATGTGGTCCGACGGCACCTGTGACTACTGCTCCGAGAGCCTGTACACCTCCTGCGTGGGCGGCGGCTTCTGGGGCTCCGTCGGCTTCGACGGCGGCCAGGGCGAGGCCGTCCGCGTCCCGCACGCCGACGGCACCCTCGTGAAGCTGCCCGCCGCGGCCGTCTCCGACGACCACCTGCTGACCGGCCTGCTCGCCCTCTCCGACGTCATGGGCACCGGGCACCACGCCGCCCTCGGCGCGGGCGTCCGCAAGGGCTCCACGGTGGCCGTCGTCGGCGACGGCGCGGTCGGCCTGTGCGGGGTCCTCGCCGCCAAGCGTCTCGGCGCCGAGCGGATCATCGCACTGGGCCGCCACACCGTCCGTACGGACATAGCCAAGCTCTTCGGGGCCACCGACGTCGTCGCCGAGCGCGGGGAGGCCGCCGAGGCCGCCGTCCGCGAGCTCACCGGCGGCCAGGGCGCCCACGCGGTCATCGAGGCCGTCGGCACCGAGCAGTCCATGCGCACCGCCGTGAACATCACCCGCGACGGCGGGGCCATCGGCTACGTCGGCGTCCCGCACGGCAGCGGCACCGGCCTCGACCTCGGCGTGATGTTCGACCGCAACATCAGCCTGCGCGGCGGCGTCGCGCCCGTGCGCGCGTACATCCCGGAGCTGCTGGAGGACGTGCTGAGCGGCGCGATCGACCCGGCGCCCGTCTTCGACCGGGCCGTGTCCCTGAACGAGGTCCCGGACGGCTACCGCGCGATGGACGACCGCAGCGCGCTGAAGGTGCTCATCAAGCCCTGACGGTGCCGAACGGCGGGAGGGGCCGGCCCGGGGGGAATCCCCTGGGCCGGCCCCTCCCGTTCAAGCGGTCGAGGCGCTACTTCACGGCCTTCAGCGCGTCCACCACGCCGTAGCCGTAGTACCCGGTCTGGCCCCACTTGCTCTGGCAGGTGGCGGCGTCGACCAGCGCGCCCGTCGCGTCGTAGACCTTCTCCGGGCAGGCCGTCTTCGTGGCCTGGGCCTTCAGCATGGCCTGGAGCTGGGACGGCGTGGCCTTCGGGTGCGCGCTCTTCAGCAGCGCCGCCACGCCCGCCACGTGCGGGCCGGCCATCGAGGTGCCCTGCTTGTAGCCGTAGCCGCCGCCCGGCACGGTCGACAGCACGCGGCCGTTGGCGTCCGGGGTGGCCGGAACCTGCCACTTGTCGCCGCCGGGGGCGGCGACGTCGACGACGCCCAGCCCGAAGCTGGAGTAGTACGACCGGAAGCCCTGGTCGCCGGTCGCGCTCACCGTGACCACACCCGGGAGCTGGGTGGGGATGTCCAGGCAGACGTGCGGGTCGATCGTGCGCGGGACCGGGGTGGCGTCGTCCGGGCTCGTGTTGTCGACGATGGCGTTCGACGCCAGGTCGTGGTTCGAGTTGCCCGCCGAGGCCACGCTGAGCACGCCCCTGCGCTCGGCGTACTTGGTCGCCCGGCCGAGGGCCTCCACCAGCGCCTTCTGGTCGTCGTCCGCCTTGCAGTTGTAGAGCCACGGGTCGACGTAGTAGCTGTTGTTGGTCACCTCGATCCCCTTCTCGGCGGCGAACATGAAGCCGCAGACGACCGCCTCGGTGAAGAACAGGCTGGTGCCCGGCTCGCTCACCTTGATCGCGGCGACCTTCACGCCCGGTGCGACGCCCGCGACGCCGATGCCGTTGCGCGCGGCCGCGATGGTTCCGGCCACGTGCGTGCCGTGGTCGCTGCCGTCGGGGTACGGGCGCCACGCACCGTCCGTGGTGTCCGCGACGCCGCCGACGCAGTTGGCCGACTGGCCCTTGGAGAAGTTCGGGGCGAGGTCCGGGTGGGTGTCGTCGACACCCGTGTCGATGACGCCCACGGTGACGTCGGGGCTGCCATCGTTGATCTTGTGTGCCTGATCGGCCTTGATCGCCCGCAGGTCCCACTGGTTGGGCTCCAGCGGCTCCTGACCGTCCGTGGCCGTCGCCGCCGCCTTGGCGGCGTCCGCCGCGCTGAGCTTCTGCGTCGTGCCCTCCTCGGTGGTCGCCACCGTCTGGAGGGGGGCCGTCCGGGTGGCGCCGACCGACACGAAGAGGCTGCGCTGCGCGCGCAGCTGCTTGGCGAAGTCCGGGTTCTGGGAGTGTGCGACGACGACCCCGATCTGCTCATAGGACGTCACCACCGTTCCACCGGCCCGCTCGACGGCCTTCTTCGCGGCCTTCACCGAGGCGTACGTGGTCAGGTTCGCGACGTACGAGAGCTTGGGGCCGGTGGTGTCGGGCTTCGCCGCGGCCGCCGTACCCGCCGTGTTGCCCAGCGGGGCGGCGGAGGCCGCGACCGAGGGCAGGAAGGCGAGCGAGGCGGTGAGCGCCAGGCCGACCGGAACGGCGATTCGCCGGCGGCCGGGTCCCAGATGAGCCATGGGTTCTCCACATCATCCGTGAAAGAAGCCGTCCGCGCGGGGTCGCGCCGGACGGCGGGTTCATGACAAGTGAACCTAGTGCCGACGTACGACTTTCCGCCATCAGTTCGACGAAATCAGATTCCGAAGAATCATCCGAAGAATCAACGGGTGTTGAACCGTCCCGACGCGCCGTACGTGCCGTTGACAAGGGGGGATCAGCGCCACCGTCCCCCCCACACGGAGGTTGTTTTGTCCGTCGTCCCCACCGCACCCGCGTCACAAGGAGAGCCCCCCGTGACCACCGAAGCAGCGCCGCCCCACGGCAGCGCGGGAACGCCCACGGCGAGCCCTACGGCGAGCCCCACGGCCGAAGAGTTCACCGCCGTCCAGCAGAGCGCCGAATTCGCCGAACTGCGCGGTTCCTACCGGTCCTTCGCCTTCCCGCTCACCGTGGCCTTCATCGCCTGGTACCTGCTCTACGTCCTGCTGTCCAGCTACGCCGGCGAGTTCATGGGGACCAAGCTCTTCGGCAACATCAACGTCGCCCTCGTGCTCGGCCTCGCCCAGTTCGCGACGACCTTCCTGATCGCCTGGCTGTACTCCCGGCACGCCGCCGCGAAGCTCGACCCGAAGGCCGCGGCTATCAAGGCGCGGATGGAGGCCGGCGAATGAGCGACGCCCTCCCCCTCCACCTCGCGGGGAACGTGGCCGCAGGCGCCACCGAGCACCGGCCGCTGATCATCACCCTGTTCGGGCTGTTCGTCGTCGCCACCCTCATCATCACGATCTGGGCCGGCCGCCAGACCAAGGACGCCGCCGACTTCTACGCGGGCGGCCGTCAGTTCACCGGCTTCCAGAACGGCCTGGCCATCTCCGGCGACTACATGTCCGCCGCGTCCTTCCTCGGCATCGCCGGCGCCATCGCGCTCTTCGGTTACGACGGCTTCCTCTACTCCATCGGCTTCCTCGTGGCCTGGCTGGTCGCCCTGCTGCTCGTCGCCGAGCCGCTGCGCAACTCCGGCCGCTACACGATGGGCGACGTGCTCGCGTTCCGGATGCGGCAGCGGCCCGTCCGCACCGCCGCCGGCACCTCCACGATCGTCGTCTCGATCTTCTACCTGCTCGCCCAGATGGCCGGCGCCGGCGTGCTCGTCTCGCTGCTCCTCGGCATCACCAGCGACAGCGGCAAGGTCGCCGTCGTCGCGCTGGTCGGCGTACTGATGATCCTGTACGTCACCATCGGTGGCATGAAGGGCACCACCTGGGTCCAGATGATCAAGGCCGTCCTGCTCATCGCGGGCGCCCTGCTCATCACCTTCCTGGTGCTGCTGAAGTTCAACTTCAACATCTCCGACCTGCTCGGCAAGGCGGCCGAGAACAGCGGCCAGGGCGCCAAGTTCCTGGAGCCCGGACTCAAGTACGGCAAGGACGCGACGACGAAGCTGGACTTCATCTCGCTCGGCATCGCACTCGTACTCGGCACCGCCGGCCTGCCGCACATCCTGATCCGCTTCTACACGGTGCCCACGGCCAAGGCCGCCCGCAAGTCCGTGAACTGGGCCATCGGCATCATCGGCGCCTTCTACCTGATGACCATCGCCCTCGGCTTCGGCGCCGCGGCCCTGCTCAACCGCACCGACATCCTCAACTCCAACAAGGCCGGCAACACCGCCGCCCCGCTGCTCGCCCAGGAAGTCGGCGGCGGAGCCGGCTCCACGGGCGGCGCGGTCCTGCTCGCCGTGATCTCAGCGGTCGCGTTCGCCACCATCCTCGCGGTCGTGGCCGGGCTCACCCTCGCCTCCTCCTCGTCCTTCGCCCACGACCTGTACGTGAACGTGATCCGCAAGGGGAACGCCACCGAGCAGGAGGAGGTCCGCGCGGCCCGCTGGTCCACGGTCGTGATCGGCGCCGTCGCCATCGGCCTCGGGACCCTGGCCCGCGACCTCAACGTCGCCGGCCTCGTCGCCCTCGCCTTCGCGGTCGCCGCCTCCGCCAACCTGCCGACGATCCTCTACAGCCTCTTCTGGAAGCGGTTCAGCACCCAGGGCGCGCTGTGGTCGATCTACGGAGGCCTCGTCTCAGCGGTCGTCCTGGTGCTCTTCTCCCCGGTCGTCTCCGGGAAGCCCACCTCGATGTTCAAGGACGCCGACTTCTACTGGTTCCCGCTGGAGAACCCGGGCATCGTCTCGATCCCGCTCGGCTTCCTGCTGGGCTGGCTGGGCACCGTCCTGTCCAAGGAGAAGGCCGACCCCCAGAAGTTCGCGGAGCTTGAGGTCCGCTCCCTTACGGGAACGGGCGCTCACTGACACTGTGCTCATCGTGAGATGAGCCGAGCACGCAACGTGGCCGCGTCGTACTTCTCTACGACGCGGCCACGCCGCGTCTCGTTCATTTGGGCATCCCTACGCCTCGCAGCCGTCGCGTAGGCTCGAATACAGCGCCAGGCATGTAGCCGAAGTGGCGCGGACGTCTCTATGGACCGGACAGGGAGGGGGCCCGAAATGCTTCTCGACACTTACGGCCGCGTGGCCACTGACCTGCGCGTCTCACTTACCGACCGGTGCAATCTGCGCTGTACGTACTGCATGCCCGAGGAGGGTCTGCAGTGGCTCGGAAAGTCTGATCTGCTGACCGACGAGGAGATCGTCCGGCTGATCCGGATCGCCGTCACGCAGCTCGGGATCACCGAGGTCCGCTTCACCGGCGGTGAACCGCTGCTCCGGCCCGGCCTGGTCGGCATCGTCGAGCAGTGCGCGGCCCTGGAGCCGCGCCCCCGGATGTCCCTGACCACCAACGGCATAGGACTCAAGCGCACCGCACAGGCGCTCAAAGCCGCCGGACTGGACCGGGTGAACGTTTCGCTGGACACCCTGCGACCCGAGGTCTTCAAGACCCTCACCCGGCGTGACCGCCACCGCGACGTCATCGACGGCATGGCCGCGGCCCGCGAGGCCGGCCTGACCCCCGTCAAGGTCAACGCCGTCCTGATGCCGGGCCTGAACGAGGACGAGGCCCCCGACCTGCTCGCCTGGGCCGTGGAGAACGAGTACGAGCTCCGCTTCATCGAGCAGATGCCGCTCGACGCCCAGCACGGCTGGAAGCGCGACGGCATGATCACCGCCGGTGACATCCTAGCCTCGCTGCGCACCCGCTTCACGCTGACCGAGGAAGGTGCCGAGGAGCGCGGCTCCGCCCCGGCCGAGCGCTGGGTGGTCGACGGCGGCCCCGCCACCGTCGGCGTCATCGCCTCGGTCACCCGCCCGTTCTGCGGGGCCTGCGACCGTACGCGGCTCACGGCCGACGGTCAGATCCGTACCTGCCTGTTCGCCACCGAGGAGTCGGACCTGCGCGCCGCGCTGCGCTCGGGCGCCCCGGACGAGGAGATCGCCGGCCTGTGGAAGGTGGCGATGTGGGGCAAGAAGGCCGGGTCGGGACTCGACGACCCGTCCTTCCTCCAGCCGGACCGGCCGATGTCCGCGATCGGCGGCTGACGGCGGCCACCGCGCGCCGGCAGGCGACCGCCCCGCCGATGCCGCTACAGGCGCTCCGAGCCCTCCGGCTGCACCCATTCGTCGAGCTTCACGACGTCCTTGAGGAACCCGCGGACCCCTAGGAACTGGGAGAGGTGCTCCCGGTGCTCCTCGCACGCCAGCCAGGTTTTGCGGCGCTCCGGCGTGTGCAGCTTCGGGTTGTTCCACGCCAGGACCCAGACGGCCGCGTCGCGGCAGCCCTTGGCGGAGCAGGAGGGCGCGGGCGCCTCGGGGGAGTCAGGGGAGTTCACGCCTCAACCCTACAAACCCCTGCCACGGAAGGGCGACGCCGAGCAGCCACGGGGGGAGCTGCCCGGCGTCGGTCCGTCGCTCCGACGGGGGATGCGGAGCGCGTAGGCAGTATGTCACGCAGGACCCGGTGCAGTGCACCGGAACTTCATGATTGATCTGAGCTTTTCTTGAGGTTTCCCGCGTCCAGTGCCGGACGCACAGGTGACGGGATGAAGTGGGAGGGCAGTGAGGGGGTCGACTCGCGCCCCGCGTTGGCGATGACCACGGCCACGTACGGCAGCAGCCCGCCCGCGATGAGCGTCACGATCGCCACGTGACGTTCCACGTTCCACAGGATCACCGTCGCCAGCACCGAGAGCGTCCTGATCGCCATCGAGATGACGTACCGGCGCTGCCGTCCCCGTACGTCCTCGTCGAGGCCCATCCGGGCTCCGGTGATCCGGAAGACCTCGGCCCCGTTCCGCTTCTTCCGCTCCACGCTCCACCGCCCGATCAGCCTGCCGGATACTCCCCGGTCCGAACCCCTCCCACCGTACGCCGCCCGCCCCGTGGCGAGGAGAGGGGGTGTCCCCCGAATGGGGCTGTTCGAAATGCGCAGTACGCCGGACGGGTCGAAACTGGGCCCACATGCGCACAACGCGCCACGAGGAGGCTCGACATGTCATGGTTGTGGGCGATCATCGTCGGTTTCGTGCTGGGCCTCATAGCCCGGGCGATCCTGCCGGGCAAGCAGCATCAGCCGATCTGGCTGTCCACGCTGTTCGGCATGGTCGGCGCCATCCTCGGCAACGCCGTCGCGGGCTGGATCGGCGTCGCCGAGACCGCGGGCATCGACTGGACCCGGCACCTGCTGCAGCTCGCCGGAGCGGTCCTGATCGTGGGCCTCGGCGACATGATGTACAAGGCGATCCGGGGCGGCAGCGAACAGACGACCTGAGGGCGGCATGACGGAGGGGCCGGCCGGACGTCTCGTCCGTACCGGCCCCTCCGCCGTGCTCGGGCTCCGGCCCTCAGGTCCCGGCCGTCAGGCGCCCGTGACCTCGACCGCCGCCAGGTTCTTCTTGCCGCGGCGCAGCACCAGCCAGCGCCCGTGCAGCAGCTCCTCCTTGGCGGGGACCGCGTCCTCGGCGGTGACCTTCGCGTTGTTCACGTAGGCGCCGCCCTCCTTCACGGTCCGGCGGCCGGCCGACTTGCTGGCCACCAGTCCGGTCTCCGCGAGCAGGTCCACCACCAGACCGGGCTCGGCGACCTGTACGTGCGGCAGCTCGGACAGGGCCGCGGCCAGCGTGGCCTCGTCCAGGTCCGCCAGCTCGCCCTGGCCGAACAGCGCCTTCGACGCGGCGATCACGGCCGTGCACTGGTCGGCGCCGTGCACCAGCGTGGTCAGCTCCTCCGCAAGCGCCCGCTGGGCGGCGCGCGCCTGCGGCCGCTCGGCGGTCTGCGCCTCCAGCTCCTCCAGTTCCTCGCGGGACTTGAAGGACAGGATCCGCATGTAGGTGGAGATGTCCCGGTCGTCCACGTTCAGCCAGAACTGGTAGAACGCGTACGGGGTGGTCATCTCCGGGTCGAGCCAGACGGACCCGCTCTCGGACTTGCCGAACTTGGTGCCGTCCGCCTTGACCATCAGCGGGGTCGCCAGCGCGTGCACCTCGGCGTGCGGCTCCAGACGGTGGATCAGGTCGAGACCGGCGGTCAGGTTGCCCCACTGGTCGGACCCGCCCTGCTGGAGGGTGCAGCCGTAGCGCCGGTACAGCTCCAGGAAGTCCATGCCCTGGAGCAGCTGGTAGCTGAACTCGGTGTAGCTGATGCCCTGGTCGGACTCCAGGCGCTTGGCGACCGAGTCCTTCGTCAGCATCTTGTTGACGCGGAAGTGCTTGCCGATGTCACGCAGGAACTCGATGGCGGACATGCCCGCCGTCCAGTCCAGGTTGTTCACCATGATCGCGGCGTTCTCGCCCTCGAAGGACAGGTACGGCTCGATCTGGCCCCGAAGCCGGGTCACCCAGTTCGCGATCGTCTCCGGGTCGTTCAGCGTCCGCTCGGCGGTCGGCCGCGGGTCGCCGATCTGACCGGTGGCCCCGCCGACCAGCGCCAGCGGCCGGTGCCCGGCCTGCTGGAGCCGTCGTACGGTCAGCACCTGCACGAGGTGTCCCACGTGCAGGGAGGCCGCCGTCGGGTCGAAGCCGCAATAGAAGGTGACCGGACCGTCCGCGAACGCCTTGCGCAGCGCTTCTTCGTCGGTGGACTGGGCGAAGAGCCCACGCCACTTCAGTTCGTCGACGATGTCCGTCACGGTCTCTCGACTCCTTCAGATGGGAAATGCGTCGCGCCAAAAGCTCAGTCTAGGTGGTCAGACACCCTGGCTGACCGAGCTCATGTTGAAATCGGGGATCCGCAGCGCGGGCATCGCGGCCCGCGTGAACCAGTCGCTCCACTCGCGCGGCAGGGTCTTCTCGGTCCGGCCCGCCTCGGAGGCCCGCGACAGCAGGTCCACCGGCGATTCGTTGAACCGGAAGTTGTTCACCTCGCCGACGACCTGGCCGTTCTCCACCAGGTAGACGCCGTCCCGGGTCAGGCCCGTGAGCAGCAGCGTCGCCGGGTCGACCTCGCGGATGTACCAGAGGCAGGTCAGCAGCAGACCCCGCTCGGTGGAGGCCACCATCTCCTCCAGCGAGCGGTCGCCGCCGCCGTCCAGGATCAGGTTCCCGAAGCCCGGCGCGACCGGCATCCCGGTCATGCCCGCGCTGTGCCGGGTCGTGGTCAGCCGGGTCAGCTCGCCGTCCCGGATCCACTCGGTGGCCGGGACGGGCAGGCCGTTGTCGAAGACCGAGGCGTCGTCGCCGGAGCTGTGCGCGATCACGAACGGCGCGGACTCCAGGCCCGGCGCGTTCGGGTCGCTGCGCAGGGTCAGCGGCAGCTGCGACAGCTTCTCGCCGAGCCGGGTGCCCCCGCCGGGCTTGGAGAACACGGTCCGGCCCTCGACCGCGTCCCGGGCCGCCGCGGACCACATCTGGTAGATCAGGAGGTCGGCCACCGCGGTCGGCGGCAGCAGGGTCTCGTACCGGCCGGCGGGCAGGTCGATCTTCCGCTCCGCCCAGCCCAGCCGCACGGCGAGCTCGGCGTCCAGCACGGTCGGGTCCACGTCCTTGAAGTCCCGGGTGGAGCGGCCGGCCCAGGCCGAGCGCTGCCGGTCGGGGGACTTGGCGTTGAGCTCCAGGGTGCCGTTCGGCTGGTCGTGGCGCAGCCGCAGCCCGGTCGAGGTGCCGACGTACGTGGAGACCAGCTCGTGGTTGGCGAAGCCGTACAGCTCCCGGCCGCCCGCGCGGGCCCGGGCGAAGGCCTCGCCGAGGGCCGGGGCGAAGTCCGCGAACACCGCCGAGGAGGTCTCGGCCGGAGCCTCGGTGAAATCGGGCGAGGCCGGGGTCCCGGTGACCAGCGGCCGGGCGTCCTCCGCGGGGCCGGCGCCGCGGGCGGCGGCCTCGGCGGCCCGGACCAGCGGCTCCAGGTCCTCGGCGGTCACGGCGGAGCGCGAGACGACCCCCGAGGCCGTGCCCTCCTTGCCGTCGACGGTGGCGATGACCGTCAGGGTCCGGCCGCGGGTGACGCCGTTGGTGGTGAGCGCGTTGCCCGCCCAGCGCAGGTTGGCCGTCGACTCCTCGTCGGCGATGACGACGCAGCCATCGGCGGTGGACAGCTCCAGCGCCCGCTCGACGATCTCGTGGGGCTTGCTGCGTCCGTTCGAAAGCGTGCTCATCGGCCGGCCTCCTGCGTGGTGTTCAAGATGTTCACGTCGCGGAACAGCGCGGACGGGCAGCCGTGCGAGACGGCAGCGACCTGGCCCGGCTGGGCCTTGCCGCAGTTGAAGGCGCCGCCCAGGACGTAGGTCTGGGGGCCGCCGACCTTCTCCATCGACCCCCAGAAGTCGGTGGTCGTGGCCTGGTAGGCGACATCGCGCAGCTGCCCGGCCAGCTTGCCGTTCTCGATCCGGAAGAACCGCTGCCCGGTGAACTGGAAGTTGTAGCGCTGCATGTCGATCGACCAGGAGCGGTCGCCGACGACGTAGATGCCGCGCTCCACCCCGCCGATCAGGTCCTCGGTCGACAGCCCGCCCGGATCCGGCTGGAGCGAGACGTTGGCCATCCGCTGGACGGGCACGTGCCCGGGGGAGTCGGCGAAGGCGCAGCCGTTGGAGCGGCCCAGATCGGTGAGCTTCGCGATCCGGCGGTCCAGCTGGTAGCCGACCAGGGTGCCGTCCTTGACCAGGTCCCAGCTCTGCGCCTGGACGCCCTCGTCGTCGAAGCCGACGGTGGCGAGCCCGTGCTCGGCGGTGCGGTCACCGGTCACGTTCATGACCGGGGAGCCGTACTTGAGCTTGCCGAGCTGGTCGAAGGTGGCGAAGGAGGTCCCCGCGTACGCCGCCTCGTAACCCAGCGCCCGGTCGAGCTCGGTGGCGTGGCCGACGGACTCGTGGATCGTGAGCCACAGGTTGGACGGGTCCACGACCAGGTCGTAGCGCCCGGCCTCGACGCTCGGCGCCCGCATCTTCTCGGCGAGCAGTCCGGGGATCTGCTCCAGCTCGGCGTCCCAGTCCCAGCCGGTGCCGGTCAGGTACTCCCAGCCGCGCCCGGCCGGCGGGGCGATGGTGCGCATCGAGTCGAACTCGCCGGTGGTCGCGTCCACGGCGACCGCGGTGAGCTGCGGGTGGATCCGTACGCGCTGCTGCGTGGTCATGGTGCCGGCGGTGTCGGCGTAGAACTTGTTCTCGTGGACGGCGAGCAGCGAGGCGTCGACGTGCGCGACCCCGTCGGCGGCCAGCAGCCGCGAGCTCCAGTCGGCGAGCAGGGCCGCCTTCTCCGCGTCCGGCACCTCGAACGGGTTCACGTCGTACGCGGAGATCCACGTCTTGTCGGCGTGCACCGGCTCGTCGGCGAGCTCCACCCGCTCGTTCGAACCCGCGGCCTTGATGACCTGCGCGGACAGCTTCGCCATGGCCACGGCCTGCGAGGCCACCTTGGCGGCGCCGTCCATGGTCAGGTCCACACCGGAGGCGAACCCCCAGCTGCCCCCGTGCACCACGCGGACCGCGTACCCGAGGTCGGTGGTGTCGGAACTGCCCGAGGGTTTGGCGTCCCGAAGCCGCCAGGCGGCGCTGCGGATCCGTTCGAGCCGGAAGTCGGCATGGTCGCAGCCCAGCGCGCGGGCCCGGGCGAGCGCCGCGTCGGCGAGCGCCCGCAGGGGCAGCGCGGTGAAGGCCGCGTCGATGGAATGGGGCACGGTAGTCCTCCCGGGGTCGGGGCCGGTCGCCTCGATCATGTCGCGCTCGGGGCTCTTGTGCCTACATCTTTCTGTAGGGACTCGACAGAGCCCGTACCGAGGCCCTGTGGGAGATCGATTCTCCGCTCGGGGGACCTGGCCTATAGGTTTTTGGTACTCAGACAGCTAGTCGAAAGGGTGATCCGTTGAGCCGCTCGGTTCTCGTCACCGGAGGAAACCGGGGCATCGGCCTCGCCATCGCCCGAGCCTTCGCGCAGGCCGGCGACAAGGTCGCGATCACGTACCGGTCGGGTGAGCCGCCGCAGGAGCTCACCGCGCTCGGCGTCCTGGCGGTCCGCTGCGACATCACCGACTCCGAGCAGGTGGAGCAGGCCTACAAGGAGATCGAGGACGCGCACGGCGCGGTCGAGGTGCTGGTGGCCAACGCCGGCATCACCAAGGACACGCTGCTGATGCGCATGTCCGAGGAGGACTTCGCGTCCGTCGTCGACACCAACCTCACCGGCACGTTCCGGGTGGTCAAGCGCGCGAACCGTGGCATGCTCCGTGCCAAGAAGGGCCGCGTCGTCCTGATCTCCTCGGTCGTCGGGCTGCTGGGCTCGGCGGGCCAGGCCAACTACGCGGCCTCCAAGGCCGCGCTGGTCGGCTTCGCCCGCTCGCTCGCCCGTGAGCTCGGCTCGCGCAACATCACCTTCAACGTCGTGGCCCCCGGTTTCGTGGACACCGACATGACGAAGGTGCTCACCGACGAGCAGCGCGCGGGCATCGTCGGCCAGGTGCCCCTGGGCCGCTACGCGCAGCCCGAGGAGATCGCGGCAGCCGTGAGCTTCCTGGCGTCCGACGACGCCGCGTACATCACAGGAGCCGTCATTCCCGTTGACGGCGGATTGGGCATGGGTCACTGATCACCATGAGCGGAATTCTCGACGGCAAGCGCATCCTCATCACGGGTGTGCTGATGGAGTCGTCCATCGCCTTCCACGCCGCCCGGCTGGCCCAGGAGCAGGGCGCCGAGGTCGTCCTCACCGCGTGGCCGCGCCCGACGCTGACCGAGCGCATCGCCAAGAAGCTGCCCAAGCCGGTCAAGGTGATCGAGCTCGACGTCACCAACGACGAGCACCTGGCCCGCCTGGAGGGCCTCGTCCGCGAGGAGCTCGGCGGCCTCGACGGGGTCCTGCACTCCATCGGCTTCGCGCCGCAGGACGCCCTGGGCGGCAACTTCCTGAACACCCCGTTCGAGTCGGTCGCGACCGCCATGCACGTCTCGGCGTTCTCGCTGAAGTCGCTGACCATGGCGTGCAAGCCGCTGTTCCCGGCGGAGGGCGCGGCCATCGTCGGCCTCACCTTCGACGCGCAGTTCGCCTGGCCGCAGTACGACTGGATGGGCCCGGCCAAGGCCGCGCTGGAGGCCACCAGCCGCTACCTCGCCCGTGACCTGGGCAAGGAGAACATCCGCTGCAACCTGGTCTCGGCCGGCCCGCTCGGTTCGATGGCCGCGAAGTCCATCCCGGGCTTCTCGGACCTGGCCGACGTCTGGAACTCCCGCTCGATGCTGGAGTGGGACATGAGCGACCCGGAGCCGACGGGCAAGGCCATCGTCGCCCTGCTGTCGGACTGGTTCCCGAAGACCACCGGCGAGATCGTCCACGTGGACGGCGGCCTGCACGCGATGGGTGCCTGAGCGAGGTACCGACCGACAGGTACGCAGTGGTACTCGTACGTCCGTACGGCGGCGGGGGGGGGGGGGCGGGGGGGGGGGGGGGGGGCGCCCCGGCCCCCCCCCGGGGGGGGGGGGGGGGGGGGGGGGGGGGGGCGGGCCGCCCCCCCCCCCCCCCCAGCCGAACACAAAGAAAAAA
>NZ_JBIVXF010000010.1:0-9638 GCF_044769045.1 Streptomyces sp. NPDC090741
TCCGGTCTCGGTCAGGGGTGCATTACGGTGGGGCACGAGGGCCTTTCTGGTCGGTGTAGACGTCGCAATCCACACCGAACCCGGAAGGCCCTCACCCGTTCAAGACACCTCAGCCGAGACCTGCATCACCCGTCCACAACCTCCCTGGACAGAACACCTAGTGCATCGGAGGGAGGCGGGCGGGGCGGGGCACGGGCACCGGGGGTGGGGGAGGGCATGCTGAGGTGTCGTCGGCCAAGGGCGTTCGCCCGGTCGGCCATTCGACCGCTGCCGCCGACTGCCGACTGCCGACTGCCTGCCACTGACCGCCGACCGTCGTTCGATCCCGCCCACCGGGAAGCAACGGAGACCCATGTCCGCGCCCGCCGCCCCCGAAGCCACCGCCGCGACCCTGCTGCGCCGCCCCCAGATCTGGGTGGTCCCCACCATCCTCACTGCACTCCTCGCCCTGCTGCTGTCCCTGCTCTACATGGGCGGCATCGTCAATCCCAACGGGCACCTCCGCGATCTGCCGATCGCGCTCGTCGACGACGACGCCGGAAGGCAGGACCTCGGCGGACGAATCACCGCCGCCATCGCCTCCGACACCGCCGGCGGCAAGGCCGACTGGCGCGTGATGACCCGCGCCCAGGCCGAGGACCAAATCGACTCGGGGAAGGTCTACGGCGCACTGGTGGTCCCGGCCGGCTTCTCGGATTCCGTCGCCGCGCTGACCACGTCCGGGGCCACCCGCCGGCCGACGATGATCGTGCTCACCAATCCCGGCAAGGGCAGCCTCGGGTCCTCCCTGGCGAGCCAGATCAGCACCAAGGCGGCCCACAGCGCGTCGCAGTCGGTCGGCCGCCAGCTCACGCAGGCCGCAGGCGCGCAGGCGAGCCCTACGACGAAGGTGCTGCTCGCCGACCCGGTCGACGTGGTCACCCAGGTCGGGCACCCCCTCGGCGACCACAGCGGTCTCGGGCTGTCGGCCTTCTACTACACCCTGCTGCTGGTCCTCGCCGGGTTCATGGGTGGCAACGTCATCAGCAACGGCGTCGACACCGCCCTCGGCTACGCCGACAACGAGATCGGCCCGTGGCACACCCGGCGACGGACCGTACCGATCAACCGCACGCAGACGCTGCTGCTCAAGATGGTGATGACCGCGGGCATCACGCTGGTCAGCTCCGCACTGGTGATGCTGGCCTGCATCGCGATCCTGGGGATGGACGCCTCCCACCTGCCGCTGCTGTGGATCTACTCCTACTGCGCGGGCCTCGCGGTCGGCCTCGGCGTCCAGGCCATCAACGCCGCATTCGGCGGGATCGGCCAACTGGTGTCCATGTTCGTGTTCATCGTGCTCGGCCTGCCGTCGTCGGGCGCGACCGTCCCCCTCCACGCGGTCCCCGCGTTCTACCGGTTCCTGTCCTACTTCGAACCGATGCGCCAGCTCAGCGACGGTGTACGCGCGATCCTCTACTTCGATGCCCGTGGCGACGCCGGCCTCACGCGCTCGTGGATCATGATCGGGATCGGCATCGTCCTGGCACTGCTGTTCGGCTTCGCCATGACGACGTACTACGACCGTAAGGGCCTCAAGCGCCTCACACCCCAGCCCGTGTGAGCTTGAGTTCTATCCACGCAGGTCGAGGGGTTCGTACCGCCCCGTCCTTGGCGGCGGCCTCCCGCAGCGCGAGGAACGGGCCGGGGGCGGTGCCGCAGGCTTTCGCGTACGCGGTGACGGCTCCCCCGGTGGGCAGGGTCTTGCCGGGAGTGGCGCGTTGCAGGGTCGGTCGGCTGAAGCCGTCAGCGTTCTCGGCCAGCTGGTTGTAGGTGAGGTGTGCTGTATGCCGCGCGTGCCGAAGTCCCAGGGCCAGACGCCACAGGGCTCGGTGTGGGTACGGCGCCGGCTGATCGGGCCGGCCCACGTCTCGCGTTTCCTCGGCTGGGAGAGTTGAGGAGGGTCCTGGTCACGTCGTGTCAAAGGTGACGCCCTCGGCCGCGGCATTGGCGAACACGTCCTCCAGGGTCCGCAGCCGGATGCCGGGCCGGTCGGGGGACGGCGAACCCACCGTCCGCCGGCAGCGGGCGGACCTCCCGGAGCGCCCGGCCGATCGAGGAGCACCCCACCTCGTAGAGCACACCCAACACCTCATGGGTGAGCCCAGTCCGCAGATGGACCAGCGTCACCAGGAGCTGTCGGTGAGACCAGTGTGTACTTCTGCCCGGTCCCGGTCCCGGTCCCGGCCCCGGCCTCTCGCCGACGGTCGCCCTCACGTCGCACATGGCGCCCGGACCCACAGCGCGCCACCACCCGACGCGGGGCGAGTTCTGCGACCAACTTGGCCAGATGTGGGCGCGACAGCCCGCAGAAGGCGGGATGGGACATGACCGCACGGTCCTGTTTGATCTCCACACACCCGACAACTCGCGCGGGTGTCTCCACGTCCCCGCACTCACCCGACCACGATCAAGCGTAAGTCGGCCCATTAGGGTCGGGGGCATGACGACACCTCTTGCCGGCAGTGCCTTCGACTCGCTCCGCCTCGACGCTGTGCCCGACCAGGAGGCGTTGCGCCGGGCCTACGAACTCCCCAACGACGCGGCCGTGCGCAAGCAGATGACCGAACTCACCGAGCAGACCCGGCGGTTGATCGCCTGCTCATCGCTGGTCCTGGTCGCCAGCGCGGACGCCGAGGGCAACTGTGACGTTTCCCCGCGCGGCGGCCCCGCCGGGTTCGTCGCCGTCTTGGACGCACGGACGGTGGCGATACCGGACGCGACCGGCAACAAGCGTCTGGACACCCTCCAGAACGTCGTCGCCACCGGACGGGCCGGGCTGCTGTTCGTCATCCCGGGGCGCACCACGACGCTCAGGGTGAACGGCCGGGCCTGCGTCTCCACCCGCCCGGAGCTGCTGTCGCAGCTGACCGCCGTGGGCAAGCCGCCGGCCAGTGCGCTGGTGCTGGGGATCGAGGAGGTTTACCCGCACTGCCCCAAGTCGCTCCTGCGCAGCGCGGCCTGGAAGCCGGAGCAGTGGCTGCCGGCGGACGCCCAGCCGACCTCGGCCGAGGTGACGCTGGCCCAGCTGCGGATGCCGGACCTGACGATCGCTGACATCCAGCAGGCGGAGGCGGATTCGCTGAAGTACCGGTACGAGTGACGGGCCGACCAGCGACTGCTGAACCACCAGCCCGCCGAACCCCAGACCAGCACACCCCAAGACCGATTGCGGGGTAGCCCGTAAGGACTATGGCAAGGGCGAGGTCATCACGAAGGTTACCGACGGCTGCTGCCACCCCGGCTGCGCACCCCGGCAGCGGTCGGCATCCGAGCGGGAGTTCGCCGGGGACAAGGCCCGGATCGAGAGCGGCGAGACCTACCTAGGCGCCGTCGGCCAGGCGGGCCAGCGCGGCGACCTCGTCAGCCCGCCCGATCAGACTTCGCCGCAGCTCAACGCGGTGGTTCACAGGCAAGCACGCCAGCAGCATCGGCAGAGGTCCGGCCGGGTATGGAGTCGGACACGGCGTACTCCTCAGTGCTCTGGCGCGGAACGAAGAGGGTCACCAGCGCGCCGAGGACGGCGACGCCGGCGAAGGCATAGAACGCGTGGTGCGGCGAGATCCCGGCGCTCATGAGGACTCCGCCGACGAGGGGCCCGCCGATGCCGCCGAGCCGGCCGAACCCGGCACACCAGGCCACTCCGGCAGCGCGGGCCTGTGTGTCGTAGTAGTTCGCGACGAAGCCGTATACCAGGACCTGGGTGCCGATCGTGCCGATTCCGGCCACCGCGACCAGAGCCAGCAGAGCACCGCGAGGCAGCCCCAAGGCGAGAAGCGTCAGGGAGACGGCGGCCAGCACGAACGTCGACGTGATCACGCGCTGCGGGCCAGTCCGGTCGGCGGCCCGGGAAGCGAGCACCCCACCGATGATCGCCCCGCCGTTCAGGGCGAGCAGGAAGACCAGTGCGTAGGACTTGCCGAAGCCGCTCTGCCCCATGATTTCGGGCAGCCACGTGTTCAGGGCGTAGGTGAGCAGAAGACCGGAGCAGCTCATCAGGCCGAGCAGCACCGTGGGCAGGGCGTAACGGCGGCTCGCCAAAGCTGCGAAACCGACCTTCTTGTCTTCGGCTGCCCGTGTCGACTCGCCCAGGGGGACTCCGGTGCGCTCGGAGAGCTGGTGGGCCCGCTCGGTGTGCCCGCGCGCCAGCAGCCACTTCGGAGACTCGGGCAGGCGCAGCAGTGTGACCGGCAGGAGTACCACGAGGGGGGCCGCACCGAAGAGGAACAGGGTGCGCCAGCTGCTGTCCCCACCGGACGTGAGGAGAGCCATGACCGCGGCGAGGACACCGCCAACGGGCACGCCGCTGTAGACGATCGCGTTGTAGACGTTGCGGCGGTGGGGCGGTGCGAACTCTGCGATCATCGCGGCGGCGGTGGCCACCAGGGCGCCCACCCCGATGCCGGTGAAGAAGCGCAGGACGCCGAACACGGTGATGCTCGTGGCGAATGAGCTCAGCCCCATGGCGACGGAGAACCAGATGATCCCCGCAATCATGATGCGACGCCGTCCGATGTGGTCGCCGACCGCTCCGGCGATCAGTGCGCCGACCATGACGCCCATGAGCGCATAGGAGCCGAGCGCGCCCGCCTGGGCGACGGAGAGGTGGCCGATCTGACTCGGGTCGCGCAGGAAGTCGGGCACCACAGTCCCGTAGACGACCAGGTCATAGCCGTCGAAGACCAGCGTGACGGTGGTGATGGCGACGATCCAGCGCAGCGTCGTGCGGTGCTGCCGGCTGATCCGTATGTGTTGTGAGGTGTTCATCGGGGAGCCCCAGTTGTGTGAGCGTACGGGTCTGCTTCCGCCGGCCCGGTGGACAGGGGGAGCGGGGCCGGCGGGATGCGGTATGCGGTATCGGGTCGTGGAGGGCACCAGCCTGTGTTCAGCCGAGATCTCCGCCGGCGACGGGCAGGACCGTGACGGTGTCGTAGGAGGCTTCTCGGGCGGCGAGGAAGCAGATCGCGGCGGCCTGCTCGTCGGGGGTGCCGGCGCGTTTCATCAGGGACGACGACACGGTGTTGTCGATGTGCGTCTGGAACCAGGTCTTCTCCCGTTCGGACGTGGCAGGGGGAGTGCCCCGGGGGGATCCGCCGGGGCCGGGCCTCGGTTCCGCCCGGCGCGGTGCCGACGACCCGACACCGGACGCGGCGTATTCGAAGGCGAGCGATGCCGAGAGCGCGTTGATGCCGCCTTTGGCCGCGGAGTACGGGGCTGCGGTGAACACCGCGGGTGGTAGCGGGGCACGTTGACGATCACACCGTGGCCCTGCGCCGCCGCGTGCGGGAGCACAGCACGGCACGACCACAGGGTGGTCAGCGGCGAACGGGTGATCTCCGCCTGGATCCCGGCGGCGGAGAACTCGGTGAACGGCTTGACGTCGATGGCGCCGCCCACGTTGTTCTCCAACGTCGATCCGACCGTGGCGTTCCGGCGCGGCCGACACCGGCCTCTCCGCCCCCTCGTACGCCTCAAGGTCGGCGGTGACGCCGTCCTCGAAGCTCAAGGCGACCCGGTAGGACATGCGGTTGCTCATTTCAGACGTGGTTGTCGACGACGTGGTGCACGTGGTCGTTCTTGAGGCCGGCCCTCTAGCTGGTGGTGAGGGGCCGGGCGCCGGAGAACTCGATGCGGTAGAACGACGTGCCGAAGTACGTGTCGACCGTCTGACAGCGGTAGTAGAGCGTGAACCAGTTGAACGTACGTCCAACGCGTCGCCGTCGAGGCCGGTGATCTTGACATTGGTCATGTTGTGCCCAGTCCGGGGGGCTCGGGCAGGCTCGTGGCGCTGGAGCGGTCCGTGCGGATCCGGAAGACGCGCTCCTCAAGGCCCGCCCGGCTCGGGCAGCAGACGAGGGAGATCTCGCGCTGTGGGTCCGTGGTCAGCGTGTCGTGATCCAAGCGCGCCGCTCACCTGTGCATGCGGGCGCCCTTGAGAACCTTGTCCACTGAGTTGCGCGGCCCGTGGACGGCGATCCCGACCAGGTCGAGCTGGTCCTTGCCCACGGCCGCCACCGCTGCCCGGTTTGCGCGGTCGTGGCCCGTGCCGAACAGGTCCGAGGTGAACACCGCGGTCGGCAGGCCGCGCCGCACTGCGCGCTCGTGCGCCGTCGTCACCACTTCCTTCCCGCCCTCGAAGACCAGAACGGGCTGGCGGAACATCGGCAGGTAGGGGGTGCCATCGGCGTCCTGGTACGGCTCGCCGACCACCTCGGGGAGGGCCGTTCCGAGCCCGCTGACGAGGAACGCGGTGACATTCAGCCGCTGCCACGTCTCCAGGTCGTCGCGCAGCAGCACCACGATCTTGGTGTCGAAGCGCACGGGCACGTCCGCGCCGCCCGCTTCGGCCTGCTCATCGTTCTCGTTCTTCGTCTCGTTGCTCATGGCCCGAGACTGCCGGGCTCGGCCTCGCGCGGTCTTGTACGTTCTTTGCGTGCAGCTCCAGCAGGAAGTCTCGGCCTGGCGCCCGCGGGTCGCGGGTGTCGTCGAGGTCTTCCACGCCCGTTTCACCGCGCACGCGTACCCCATGCACGTCCACGACGAGTGGACCCTGCTGATCGTCGATGACGGCGCCGTCCGCTACGACCTGGACCGCCACCGGCGCGGCACCCCGGGCGGCACCGTGAGCCTGCTCCCGCCCCAGGTTCCCCACAACGGCTCCGCCGCCACCTCGCACGGGTTCCGCAAGCGCGTCGTCTACCTCGACACGACAGTGCTGGACGAGCGCTTCATCGGCGCGGCCGTAGACGGTCCGGACCTCGCCGACTCGGTCCTGCGCCGGCGCGTCGGGCAGCTCCACCGCGCCCTGACCTCTCCCGGTGACGAATTCGAGGCGGAGAGCCGACTGGCCCTCATCGGCGAACGGCTGCGCGCGCTGCTCCAGCCGCGCCTCGAACTTCCCGGCGACCACACCGCATCGCCCGGCGCCGGAACCCGCCACGGCATCGCGCCCAGCCTGCGCGAGCTCCTCGACGAGCGGGTGGTCGCGGGCATCTCCCTGCCGGAAGCGGCCGCTCTGATTCAGGCCCACCCCGCCCATCTTGTCCGCTCGTTCAGCGCCGCCTTCGGTATCGCCCCGCACCAGTACCTCATCTCGCGCCGAGTCGCCCTGGCCCGCCGGCTGCTCCTCGACGGCCGCCCGGCCGCCGAGGTGGCGGTCGAGGCGGGATTCCACGACCAGTCCCACTTCACCCGGCACTTCAAACGAGTCGTGGGCACCACCCCCGGGCGCTACGCCCGCTCCCCGGTGCCCGGCTACTGAGGACTTCGGGCGGGGCGTTCGGGCGGCTCGACGAACTGCCCGAGGAGATCCGCCGGGCGGCGGGCGACATGCCGGGCTCTGGCCCTTAGTGGGTTGATCTTGGTCATGCGGGCGTGCAACTCGTCGATCTCCACGGGCATCCAGCCCCCCATCACGCCCCTGGGGTGGCGGACCAGATGTACGCCTTCCTCGCCTTCACGCTCCGGGTCGAAGCCCGTTTCGCGAACAGCGGCGCGCACGGCGTCCAGGAGCTCCGTCTCGTGATCATCCACAGGCCGCACGGTAGAGGGCTGTGCAGGAGGGGCGTGTTGTCCGTGGCGGGACCCGGCCGCGGTGGCTTCAACCGGCCGGGTCCCGCGTGTGTGGACCCTCTCGTCGCCCTGCCACCGTGACATGCACGGCCCCGACTGCGAGCCAGGGAGTCCCGGGGTGGTGGCGGGTACAGCCGGATGCGGCCGGCAGCGGCGCGACGCCGCAGAGCATGGCGAATGCCGCTTCCGAGCGGAGCCGGTCGGGGTTGTCGCCGGCGGTGACCAGCAGCTGGCCCGCGACGTCGGGCCCGATGCCGTTCAGCTCCGTCAACGCCGGGTTGATCTTCTGGGTGAGCGGGGCCATCAGCTCGTACAAGTGAGTGATTGGTTCGCAAGTATGAGGAATCCTTGTCGATGGGACCGCATCTATCCCCCCGTAAGCGTGCCAACCGGCGTAGGGGTGGACTGATGGTGCAAACCGACGTAGCAGAGCAAGTGACGGTCCGGGAGTCGGTGCCGGCGCCGATACGGCGGAAGTCGTGGCAGGAGGGGGCCTGGCGGCGTGGCCGGATCGTCGCGGGGCTGGCGGTGCTCGCAGCTGTCCCCCTCGCGCTGCACGGCCTGCTGCCCAACCCCGGCAATCTGGCCGGGCTGCTGGAGACCTTCTTGCCCTGGTGCGGCCTGGTCGTCCCGGTGCTGCTGGTGCCCGCGCTGTTGCGGCGTTCGGCCGCCGCGCTGGTCGCGCTGCTGGTACCCGCTGTCGTCTGGCTGGCCATGTTCGGCGGGACGCTCGGCGACCGGAGCACCGGCAAGGGCGATCTCACCGTCGTCACGCACAACGTGGCCGCTGCCAACACCGATGTAGCGGGCACGGTGAAGATGCTGATCGACTCCGGCGCCGACCTCATTGCACTGCAGGAGCTGGATCCGGGGGTGCAGCCCGAGTACGAGCGGGGCCTGGCCGCCGCGTACCCGCACCACGTGGCCGGCATCAGCGCCGACGGGCTTTGGTCGAAGTACCCGGTCACCGGCAGCGCCATGGCGAAGGGCCCGGCCGGCGAGGGCAGCGGAACGGTGTTCCGGTCGGTGGTGGCCACTCCGAAGGGAGAGGTCGCGGTCTACGTCGGGCATCTGGACTCGGTCCGGGTCACCTTGGGAAAGGGGTTCGGCGCGGAGCTCCGGGACAACAGCATCGCCGCGACGAGCGCGGCGCTCAGGGCCGAGCCGCTGGAACGGGTGCTGCTGATGGGTGACCTCAACGGCAGCCTGGCGGACCGCGCCTTCGCCCCGATCGCCGAGCAGATGACGTCCGCCCACGAGGCCGCCGGTTCCGGATTCGGCTTCACCTGGCCGGCCGCCTTCCCGGCAGTGCGGATCGACCACATCCTCAGCAAGGGTCGGCTGACCGCGACCGACTCCTGGGTGCTGCCCGCCGATGGCAGCGACCACCGCGCGGTGGCGGCGTCCTTTCGGTACTGAGCCGCCCGCTCACACCCATCGCACCGGGTCGCCCCTCGGGCGCGGAGCGCCCACCCCGGCTGGTGGGGGAGAGGTGGACTCAGGGCTGGTGCACGTTGTTGAGACGGGTGATCTGCCGGTCGATCAGCTCGGACGGGAAGGAAGAGCTGAAGTCGGAGGCCACAGAGACCCCCGAGGGGGCGGCCCGGTTCCGCGTGAGCCCCGCCCCCGCCCCCGTGCCCGTACCGCTGACTAGCCCGCCGGAACCCGCAGCGGACGAGCTGGTCCACGAACCTGTGGCGCAACGCGTCATCCCGTCCCAGGGGCGGGACCCCTCGCGCCGGTCGCGTGAGCCGAACGGGATACTGAAGCGGACGCTCGGCTCCTTCCAGGTGTTCGCGACCTCGTTCGCGTTCATCTCGGTGGCGGTCGGCATCTTCGCGACCTTCGGCGAAGTCCTGCGGACCGCCGGGCCGGTCGGGATCTGGTTGTGGATCGTCGTGGCGGTGGGGCAGACCCTGGCGGCTTTGGTGGTCGCGCAGTTCGCGGCCCGCATTCCGCTCAGCGGTTCCTCCTACCGATGCCATCGGCGTCGCGACCGTGTACCGAACTTCGTGAGGTGATCGATG